>JALYHQ010000171.1 GCA_030776455.1 Acidobacteriota bacterium
ATGATCTGGAAACCGGGCGTCTCGAGAAGCGCTATGAAGTTCCCGCCGATGGCAAGTCGCACGTGCTCGGCGATATGACCTTGAGTCCAAGCGGTGATGTGTACGTCTCCGATAGCGTGGATGGAACCGTCTACACCATTCATCCCGGCAAGGACCAGCTTGAGGTGCTGGTGCCCAAAGGGAACTTCGGTTCGCCGCAGACGCCTGCTCTCACGCCGGATGGCAAGCGGCTGCTGGTGGCCGATTACTCACTGGGCATTGCAATTGTCGATTTGAAAAGCGGCGGCATCAGCTGGCTGGATCTGCCGGCGGATCTTGCGCTTACAGGGATCGACGGACTCTATACAGTCCATGGTGGCCTCATCGCCGTTCAGAACGGGACGCATCCCGAACGCGTGATCCGAATCTGGACCGATACCGCGTATACGAAGGCGCTTCGCTGGGAGCCGATTGAAAAAGGCACGCCCGAGCTGGGCGACCCTACGCACGGCGTGCTGGTGGGAAAGCAGTTCTACTACATCGCCAACAGCGGCTGGAACCGCTTCAAGGATGACGGCAGTATCGACACAACTGCTCCAGCGAGCCCGCCCATGATCCGGCGGTACACATTGCAATAGAGCGACGCCCTACTTCGAGGGCGGCTTCTGTGAAAGCTCTTCTTCCTTCTGCGCCTGTTTCGTCTTACCGGCGGCGCGATACGCCAGCATGAGATGATGATGCGCCGACTGCATCTCCGGCTGCAGCTGCACCGCGCGTTCAAGCGACTGAATGGCTTCCGCGGTTTGCTGCAGGGCAAGCTGTGCTCGACCCAGGCCCACCAGCGCCTCGGCGAACTGCGGATGCCGCTGGAGCGCCTTTTCAAAGTGCGCGGCCGCGGCGGCGGGCTTGTCCTGCGCCAGATCGATGTCGCCTAAGTAATATTCCGCGGCCAGATCCGCGGGGTTCAGCGCCAGCTCGGCTTCAAACTCCTTGCGCGCCGGCTCCAGATCGGTATCGTGCCGCAGCACCAGGCCGAGTTGGTAGTGCAAACGCAGCGCCGAGGGATTCTGCGCGATGGCCTTTCCATATTCGCCGGCGGCTTCTTTCCAGCGGCCTTGATTTTCGAGAACTTCGGCGGAGAGCAGATGCGCGCGCCACGAATCTGGAGCAGTGCGCATTAGCCGCCCCATCGAATGTAACCAGCCGAGCCGGTTCACGCGGGCAGCTTCATACAGCACGTCGGGATCGGCAGGATAGCGCTTCTCGAGCTCACCGAGCGTCCCGAGGATCTGGTCGAACTCATTGCGAGGCAGCAGGCAGTCGATAATTGCTATTCCGGTCAGCTTGCGCAGCTCGGGGTCGCGATTGCGTTCGAACTGATGGCGCAGCTCGCCCAGGTTACTCCCGCATTCCCCCAGCGATGCGCGCGTTACCGCCAGATATGCTAACGCCCGGGCGTCGGCGGGAGAAAGCGCCAGCGTTTTCTCGAAGTTCTCGCGCGCGGAGGCGTACTGGCCCTTCTGCAGCTGCTCAATGCCGTTGGTAAGCAATTCTTCGGCATTTTGCCCGGTGAGCAGGGCGCAGGCGGCCGCGAGACAGGCGAAGTATCTCAAGTTCAAGTATCTCATCGTGGAAGCCGATAGAAGAACAGGCCTGTGTTTCGTCTGATTCTTGGTTTCGCCCTTGTTTCGGCCCTGAGTGCGGCTACCGTCCGGCGGGGAGTGGTAAGCAGCAGCGCGGACGAAAATTCGTGCGCCGCGCCCAAGCCGGCCGCGGCGTTTCCCGCATCCCAACGGCAGGCATTTCTTTGGTTCACGGCGGAGCGCGTCCGCGCTGGGGACCGTCTGCGCGTCGAATGGCTGGAGCCGGCCGGAAATGTCTCGCAGAGCGCCGAGTACACCGACCTTCCCTCGTCGCCCGCGCTGTGTTTTGTCACACAACTGCCGATCGCGGGATTCGCGCCGTCCACGCGCCCCGGGGTCTGGACGGTGCGGGTGGAGGGCGATGGCCGGACCTTATTCTCGCGCCAGTTTCGCATTGAAGCGGGTCCCCGCGGCGGACTTTCGGCAACTCGCGCCAGCGCTACTTCCGCCGATGCCGGACAGATGGAGTTTACGGTGGAGGGAACGGGCTTCGCCGGAGATTCCATCATCTACATCGCGCAGTATTCCAGCGCGGGAGGCTGGCATTATCTGGCGGCGCTAATGCCCAAGAGCGCGACGCCGGGCAAGCTGACCGGAATGGGGGCCGAACTGCCGCCCGCCGAATATCTGGTGATCGTGCGTAATGGCGACGGCGCTACCAGCCAGCCGGTGCGCGTGATCCTTTCCACCGGCGGGTACAAGCTGCCCATGGCGGCGGGCGTTCCCTGGATGCTCACGCAAGGCCCCTATGGCGCCTTCTCGCACTGGGGCAATAGCCTGCACGCTTACGACATCGCGCCTATGTCCGCGCGCTGCGTGGTGGCCATGCGCGGCGGCATCGCTTATACGCATGACCGCGGCCTTTCGCAGATGAAACAGAGCCGGTCATTCGGGAATTACATCAGTATCGATCATGGCAATGGCGAGTTCAGCCACTATGGACATCTCGCGTCGGGGACATTCGTGGTGGCGAATGGCCAGCATGTGGAACAGGGTCAAGCGCTGGCTACCGCGGGAAACAGCGGCTACACGCTGGGGGAGGGCGGCGGATATCACGTGCATGTGCATGTCACGCGCAACATTTCGATCTCGGCGCAAAGCGTGCCGTTCGAGTTTGAGGATCTGCCCGGAGCGCGCAAGGCTTACCGCGGCAGCATCACGTCGTCAAACTCGTCGCCGCTGTGCGATTGCAAGACGCGCGTGGAGGGGCAAGCCGTCGGTGGCGCGGCGCCCGCGACGGCGAAGGCCAAGGCGCAGTTTGCGGGATCGATTCAAGTGGAGCAGTGGTGGAACGGCGTGGTGCGGGTGGCCAAGAATGCTCGCAGTCTGCAGGCGACGCTGCTGTGGCAGGATGCGGCTGCCGATCTCGATCTGCATCTGGTGAGTCCGGGCGGGAAGCATTACGGGTGGTACGCGGACAGTACGGGGTTCTCGGGGCAGCGGACGAATCCGCAGTCGTTCAAGCTGGCGAAGCCGGAGGCGGGCTTGTGGCGCGTGTCGGTGCAGGCGGTGCGCGGCGGGTATGTGCCGATTGCGTTTACGGTGGATACGTCGGGAGTGAGTGCGCAGTAGAAAAGCGGAGCCAGGGGGCTCCGCGCGGGGCAGGGGCCCCGCCCTACATGGCCTGGCGGGATAGGCCCAGGGCGCGGATGCGCTTGTGCAGGTTCGTGCGCTCCATGCCCAGCGCACGGGCGGCGCCGGAGACGTTCCAGCTGGTTTGCTCCAGGGCGCGCAGGATGTGCTCGCGCTCGGCGGATTCGCGGGCTTCGCGAATGTTAGACGGTGGGCCGCCATCGCGCCGTAAGCGCAGCTCAACGGGGACCGAATCGGCGGTCAGCAAATCGCCGGGATTCAGGATGGCCATGCGTTCGATCATGTTGCGCAGCTCGCGAGCGTTGCCGGGCCAGTGCCAGTCTTCGAGGGCGGGGAAGACTCCGGGGTCGATGCGCTTGGGGCGGAAATTGTTACGAACGCAGAATTCCTGGAGAAAGTACTCCGCCATGGGGGCGATATCCTGCGGCCGCTCGCGCAGCGAAGGCACGCGGATGGGCACCACGCACAGACGGTAGAAGAGATCCTCGCGGAATTTCTGCTGCGACACCAGATCCGCCAGATTGCGATTGGTAGCGGCCAGGACGCGCACCGTAACGTGAATCGACTGCTCGCCGCCAACGCGGTGGAATTCGCTCTCCTGCAAGACACGCAGCAGTTTGGCCTGCGACGCGGCGTGCAGGTCGCCCACCTCATCCAGAAAAATGGTGCCGCCGTCGGCCAGCTCGAATTTTCCGCGGCGAACCGAAACGGCGCCGGTGAAGGCGCCTTTTTCATGACCGAACAGTTCGCTTTCCAGAAGATCGGCGGGAATCGCCGCGCAGTTCACCTTGATGAACGGACCGCCCGCGAAAGGACTCTCGGCGTGGATGTGCGCGGCCAGCAGCTCCTTGCCGGTGCCGGACTCGCCGGTGAGCAAAATCCGCGCATCCGAGCGGGCGGCCAGCGTGGCCTGCTCAACCACGCGCACGAATGCGGGGGAGTTCCCGATCATTCTCGATCCCGGTCCCACCAGTTCGCGCAGGGCGGCATTCTCACGGCGCAGATTGGACTGTTCGAGGGCGTTCTTCAAAGCCAGCAACACGCGGTCGCGGCTCAAGGGCTTCTCGAGGAAATCGAAAGCGCCGGCGCGCGTGGCGTCCACTGCCTCGGCGATGGTTCCGTGACCGGAGATCATGATCACCGGAGCAGCGCCGTCCCGTTCGCGCAGCTCGCGCAGAAAGTCGATGCCATTTCCATCCGGCAGACGCACGTCCATCAGCAGCGCGTCGGCGCCGGCGGTCAACGGGCGGGCTTCCTCGATGGCGCCCGCCAGCAGCACCGAGTAGCCTTCGCGCTCCAGCACCAGCCGCAGCGATCCGCGGATATTCGGCTCGTCGTCGACAATCAGGATTCGTTTGGCAGGCATTAAACTCTTTCCGCGACTGGCAGCACTACGCGAAACGCCGCACCGCCCAGTTCGCTGGCCACCAGCGTGATATCGCCGCCGGACAGCACCGCGCTGCGCCGCGCGATAGAGAGGCCCAGACCCATGCCGCCGGGCTTGAATGAAATAGTGGGCTCGAACAGCGACGCGCGCGCCTGTTCGCTGAGCCCGGGTCCGGAATCGTGCACTTCAATCGCCACGTGTCCATTCCGGGCGGTGGTGACACCCAGCACGTGGCCGCCGCTGTGAGCCGCTTGAGCAGCGTTTTCCAGCAGGTTGGTGAGCAGCCCGCGCACCAGGTCTTCATCCGCGAATGCGACCGGAGCGCTTGCGCTCAGCCGGGTATCGTAGCGAACTTCGGGATGCGCGTTCCGCAGCAGCGCGATGCGCTCGCCCAGCAGCGCGTTCACGTCCAGCGGACCGGGATGCACGGGCGGCTCGCTGGCGAATTCGGAGAACGCGCGCACCCGGCGCTCCAGGCCGATGACTTCATCCACCACGATTTGCGCCGCCTGATTCAAGAATTCGTCGCCGCTTCCGGAATGCCGCGCCGAGATTTCTTCCATGGTGAGACGGATGGGGGTCAGCGAGTTTTTCACTTCATGCGCCATTTTGCGCGCCAGCGCCTGCCAGCTTTCGAGGCGCGTCACCCACACCAGGCGCTCGCGCGACCGCTCCAGCTGGGCGGTCATGTCATTGAACGCGACGATAGCCGCGCCGATTTCGTCGTCACGCGTGGACGTCACTCGTGTTTCCAGTTTTCCGGCGGCTACTTGCGAGAGTCCCGCGGTGAGCTGGCGCACTGGACGGCTGATGCGGTGCGCCCACCACGCCAGAACGGCGAACGAGATCACCCAGATGGCAGCGGAGAGCAAGAGCAGCGTCCCGGCGAAGCCGCGGTCCAGGTCGCGGCTCAGCACCGCGCGGGCGCGAGCGTATTCATCCGAAATGCGCTGCATCTGAATGCCGTGCAGCGCGCCCGAATAGACGGAAACCTCATTGCTGCCGCGAACCAGATAGTCCAGGCGGTCCCCTCGATCGCCGCCGAGCACGAATCGCTCCGGCTCGCCGCTACTCCAGAACTCTTCCACGGAGGCCGGCCACTCCGAACGGCCCGAAGCGTTGTAGCGATCCGGTTGCGCGCGTCCCTCGCGGACGTCGCGCGCCAGATTCTCGCGCATGGTCCGGTAGAACTCACGGCCGGTGCGTTCCAGGTCCCGCGATACTTCGTCCAGTTCGCGCGTGGAGCGCGACGCCGTGCTGGAGGAAAGCGCCACCCAGATAGTGAGCAGCAGAGGCGCCAGGGTGGCCGCCAGGAACGCCAGGATCAGGCGCGTGCGGAGCTTCATCGTTTCAGCTCGGCCAGCCGGAATGCGCCGGAATCGAGCGAGGAGTGCTCTTCGCGGCCGCGGGGGGGGCGGCTGAAGACGTCGATCAGAGTACTGATGCTGATGCCGGAATCGGATGCCACGCTGGAGGCCGCCTTGGGTTCGCCGCTGCGCACGTCCAGATGGACCCACAGATCCTGATCCGAGGGCAATCCGGCCGCCGCCAGGGAAAGATTCTGCAGACACCAGTTTTCGGCGCCGCCGGCCGTCAGCCGCACGGCCGAACGCCGCAAATCGCTAAGGCGCACCACGGCGAACTTCTGCTCCCACAGATCGTAACTCACCACGAAGCGTTCGAGAGCGCGCTGCAGCACATTGCCGCGCGAGCCGGCGCGAGAAACGGTGAGTTGAAAATCGAAGGGCACGGACGCACCGTCATGCAAACGGTCCAGGCTCTTGCCGGTGAGAAAGTGCAGGCGCGGAGCGGATACCTGAAGCCGGTCGGCGTTCCAACGGACAATCAGATCCTCGCCCGAGACGCTTAAGGAGAGGAGGCGCAGGCACAGCACTAGCGGAAGGGCGACGAACAACGCCCGTGTCACCCACATCCATAGGGTCCACGCCCGCAGTCGAACTCTCAAACGTTATGGTCCTTAGAAATTCATCCCTGCAATTAACATCGGCTCCATATGTCCCTGGCGAATGGGAAACGCCAGCGCAAACAGAAAGGCGTCCCGGCTAAACAAACCCAGGCCGCTGGATACTCCGGCGCCCACCGATTGCTTCATCTCGGCGGGCTCGCCCTTATTCCAAACCGCGCCTGCGTCGTAGAACACGCGAAAGACACGGTATCCATACGTGACGGAGGCGTGCGCCACCCGGTTTCCGCCAAGCGGGTCCAGCTCATACTTATCCCAGCCGCGCAAGGTGGTACTGTTGCCCAGCACGAAGCGCTCAAACAGAGGCGCTCGCCCGGATACGCTGCCCACCATTACGGCTGCCTCGGCCTTATGGTTGGGCCCAAATCCGAATTTATACTTGGCCCGGACCGCGTGTTTCGTATACGCCAGATCCGATCCCAGCATTCGGCTGGCGGCCCGCAGACTGTAGCCCGCGTCCAGATCTTGCGAGATACTGTCCGACGCCTGCCAGTGCCGGTGGAAGCGCAATCCGGCATTCACGGCATTTGCGGAAACGGAATCGAGCTGCTGGAAGCTGGCGCCAACGGTAAGGGTCAGGGGTCCGGCCAGGACAAAGGTGGCGCTGGGCTCGACGTTCCGGCGGGAACGGTAAGCCACAGCGCCGAAGGAAGAACCTGTTTCGCTGCCGAGAGCGGCCAGCGTGGAGCGATCGTATTGTTCGTGGAAAGCGTCGAATTCGAATCCCAGCCGGACGCGCTGGTTCTCGCCAAACGCCAGCCGCTCATACTTGGCCCGGAATCCGGTGGAGCGTTCCACCAGCGTCTCTCCATCGCTGAGGACGCCGAAGGTCAGCGCGTTGGGGCCAGCGGTGAGGGTGGCCTCGCCGGCGCCGCTCACGCCCAAGCGGGAGCTGTAAACCACTCGGGGGATTGAGAAGTCGAAGTTGCCCCGGCGATCATCCACATCGAGGACCACGCGGACATGTTCGGGCGCGTTGCCGCGGGCCACGCGAAAGGACACCTGGTGGGCGTGCAACTCGGTGGAAATGCGCGCGGCCAAGCGGCCCAGTCTCTCGCTATTGAGTTTCTGGCCGATGAAATTATGGATTTCCTCGAGCAGGGAATTGCTGAGGCGGTAATCGCGCTGGCGGCTGAAGTCGATGCTCTCCACCGTGTAGCGCGCGTTGACGTTCAGTTCGCTGGATTCGTCCTGGGCAGTTAGGCGGAAGACGAAGCAGAGAGCCAAGGCGTACTTCATGGTGAGCCGAGTGTGCACGTGCGTTGCCAGCTACAACTTGAAGTGTACATTAGGTTTTGCAGGAATGTGGTGTGCCGGGCGGGCTACAGGTGTGAAGGTTGCCGGGCTAGACTTTGGCGGCCATGCGGGCGCTGCGGTCCAAGGCGGCGGCGCGGACATGCTCGAGCGAGGGGAGGATTAACTGGCGGCGGCCCAAGCGCAAGAGGCCGCGGCGGGCCAGGGCGTTCAGCGTGGTGGAGGTGGTTTCTCGCGTGGCGCCTACCATACTGGCCAGTTCGCCCTGCGACAGCGGAATCGAATATTCCTGACCTTCCATTTTCGAACCGAAGGTCTGGGCCAGCTCGGCCATGTAGTAAAGGATCCGGTACTCCACATCCCGCAGGCAGAGCAGCTCGATTTTCTTTTCCAGCTCCTTCTTGCGGCCGATGATCATTTCCGAAATCATTCTCCACAAGTGCGGCTTCGAGTCGCAGAAGCTTTGAAATAGATCGCGCGGGATGACGTAGATGGAGCCCTCCTGCAGGATCTCAGCCGAGACTTCGCGCATCCCTTCGCCGGTGAGCGCCTGCTCGCCGAAGAGCATGCCAGACCACAAAATTTGTAAAATTATCTCTTTTCCGTCGTCGCCGCGCTTATGCACTTTCACGAGTCCGGCGTCCAGGAAATAGAGGGTGTCGGCGGGGCTGCCCTCGGAGTATACGGTGGCAAAACGGCGGTTTGGCGAGAACTTCGTCACCCCCTCCATGGGAATGAGTTCGGTGCGCACTAAGGCCGCCAGGGTTGTAGAGTTCAAATCCATTGATCTCGGATATTATATGCTGTTTGACAACGAATTTCTCAACTAAATAAATTCTTCACTCCGCCGCGCGAAATTAACCCGCCCCACGCAGCCGGCGGGCGAACCGGGCACCCGCCTCAAAGCGGCCAGATATCCGGTCCGAGCGCAAATCCTTCCGCACCTGGTCCAAAGCCTCGACATAGGCTGCCAGCGCTTCTTCAATTGATGTAGCGTTAGTAGCCAGGATATCACCCCAGATGTCAAAAGAGCTGAGGGCTAGCCTGGTACTGTCCCGGAGCGCCGGTCCGGAGACTTGCAGAGGAAGATCCGGCCGGGCCTCGAGCACGGCTGCGAGCGCCGTGGAAGCCAGCTGGGGCAGGTGCGATGTATAGGCCACAACGCGGTCATGCTGCTCGGCGGGCAGCACCAGCGGGACCGCACCGATTGCGCCCAGCCAGTGCTGGAACTCTCTCGCGCGGGGCGTCTCCAGCTCGGCGGGCGCTTCCGGGGTCAGCACGTAAGTACGGCCGCGAAAAAGCTCGGCGTCGGCGTGACGGACGCCCCGGCGCTCATTTCCGGCCAGCGGATGGCCTCCCAGGAACTGGCATCGGGTCAACGCTCGGGCGGCGCGCACGATGGCCGATTTTGTACTGCCCGCGTCTGTGACCAGCGCATCGGGCCGGACCCAACTTTCAAGCGCGGGCAGGGCCTGCACGATGCGCCGGATAGGCCAGGCGAGATAGATCAGATCGGCTTCGGCGGCTGCGCGTTCCAGAGGCGCGGGCTCGTCGATCACGCCCAGCGCCAGCGCCCGATCCAAGGTCTCCGGGGAACCGACTCCCAGAATCCTGCCGGAATAACCAGCTTTGCGCAGCGCCAGCGCGAAGGACCCGCCGATCAAGCCGGCGCCGAGGATGGCTACCGTCTCCATCTCAGAGCGAGCGTCCGACGGCGGGCGCGATGATCCTGAGCTGATTCATCAGCTCCTCGAATTGCTGAGGCCGCAGGGACTGTGCGCCGTCGCTCAAGGCATGGTCGGGATCGTGATGCACTTCCACCAGCAAGCCATGTGCGCCGGCTGCCACGGCTGCGCGCGCCATCGGGATCACCTTGTCGCGCCGGCCGGTGCCGTGCGAGGGGTCCGCCACGATGGGCAGATGCGAGAGCGCCTGCACCACCGGAATGGCCGAGATGTCCATGGTGTTGCGCGTGTAAGTTTCGAAGGTGCGGATGCCGCGCTCGCACAGGATGACGTCGTAGTTGCCGCCTGCCAGGAGGTATTCGGCGCTTAACAGCAGCTCTTCGATGGTGGCTGAAATACCGCGTTTGAGCAGGATCGGTTTCCGGAGGTGGCCCAGTTCGCGGAGCAGGTTGAAATTCTGCATATTGCGGGCGCCCACTTGCAGAATATCGGCATAGTCGGCGAGCAGCGGGATCTGAGTCTGGTCCATCACTTCGCTGACCACCAGCAGGCCGTGCCGGTCCGCTGCCTCGCGCATCATCCGCAGACCTTCTTCGCCGAGGCCCTGGAAACTGTAGGGCGACGAGCGCGGCTTGAACGCGCCGCCGCGGATCACACGCGCGCCGCCGCGAGCTACGATCTCGGCCGCCTGCTCGATCTGATCGCGGTTCTCGACGCTGCACGGGCCGGCCATCACGACGACTGAATCGCCGCCGATTTCGACATCGCGGATGCGTACGATCGTCCCTCCGGGACGGAAATTGCGGCTGGCCAGCTTGTAGGGCGAGACGATGCGATGGCATTCTTTCACGCCATCCATCACCTCGAACAGGATGGGGTCGAAGTCGTCCACGGGGCCGACCCCGCCGAGCACGGTGTGCACTATGCCGGTGGAGCGGTGCACGGTGAAACCCATCGCCACCAGACGGTCGATTACTTTTTGGATCTGGGACTCTTCGGCCCCCTCCTGCATGACTACCAGCATTCTTGGATTTGTCCTTGAGTTTTTAATATAGCTGACGTGGCGAGGACGCTCTCTACGAACGTCTTACGCGGGCGCGGATCAGTTCGTAGGGATGGTCCGAGGGAGCGAAGATTTCATTGTTGTTTTCCAGGCCGAAAGGGGTGAGATCGACCAGTTCGCCGTGGAGATTTGGGACCGACAGGTGGATTTCGACGATGTCCGCGTAGCGCTCCAGCACGGCCTCGGCGACCGCGTGCAGGGTATTTTGCACCGAGCGGCTCTCGTGCTCCACCATGGTCTCGACGATGGCCTCGCGCACGCCGTGCCAGTAGACGCCGTAGGGAATCTCGTTATCGGCATAAAGCCAGCTCGCGGTTACGGCTGTCGACAGCATTCGCTGGTTAGTCTCTTCCAGCGTGGTGAAGGGATCGCGGCGATAGCCCTCGAACCCCGCTCCGCCTGTCTTGACGATGGCCAGATTGTCGAGTCCGGCCTCTATGGATACCGATTCGCGCGTCCCCGCGACCACTGCCGTCCGGCGTTCGGGGCCGGCCGGAGTGAACGATGACGCGTGCGCTTTGCCTCCGAACGGGACGCGCGTCCAAAAATTCTCCGCGATGTCTACCCGCACACGCGCGAGGTGCCGATTGTCCGCCAGGAAATGATCGATCAACCGTTGGGCGAATTCCTCGATCTGCTCGATGGAGTACAGCTTGGCCAGCGCGTATACGGTGTTTCGAATTGTGTCGCCGGGCAGGATGCCGCGGTTATCGCCGGTGGCATAGCTGGCTTCAAAGTCGCCCTCGAACTGGATGCCCAGCGTGAGGTCCTTAAAATCGTGGCGGTCCGGCTGGCGCGCAATTTTATATAGGCGGATGCGCGCTTCCCCGTAATCATTCTGGGCGAGGATAATGGCCATCAGGCAACCGATACTATAGCGCAGGGTGCATCCGACGTCATTCGATCATCGCAGCCTGTAGAACACGTACGCTTGCTGACGCGCGCGGCTCAGTTTGTCAGGCAACGATACTACAGCGCACGGAGCCGCGGCCGTAAGGAAGCGCAACGGATAGCCGATCATCGCAGCCCGTAGAACACGTACGCTTGCTGACGCGCGCGGCTCGGTGTGGGCATTATTAGACTCCCTCAAGCCCCTAGTCATTTCATCCTCAAAACCATGTCATGAAATGACCGCCACAACGGTCTAACCAGGCGAGGAGGCATACTTATGTTCACTTTCAAGCGAATTGCCATATTTGCCGCACCGGTTCTGGCGGCGATGCTTTGCGGTCCGGAGGCGGCTGCGGCGGCCGATAACCACAAGGACGTCACGGTGATGGGCTGTTTGACCAAATCCGATCAAGGCGACCTGTACCAGATCAAGACCGACTCGGGCACGTTCGTGCTGGAAGGCCACGGGTTCAAGGACAAGCTGGTCAAGCATGTAGGCCACATCGTCACCTTGACCGGTTCGATGGATAAGGAACGCGAAAAGTCAGTCGCCGGCGCGCCGGACGACATGGTGCGGTTCAAGATCAGCATCTGGACCAAGACCGGAAGCGTCTGCCAGTAAGGCTAAGCCAAGGCGCGCCTGACAAGTCCGCGGAAAGCGGCCATAACGATCAGGATGACGCCGAACGTGCACACGATCGTCGCGCCAGTGGGGAGATCTATCTTGAGTGACAGATAGACTCCCAGGGCCGACACTAGCGTGCCCATGATCCAGCCGATCGCGAGGCGTGGTCCAATGCGTTGCGCGTATAGCATGGCGCCTACCGAGGGCACGATCAGATAACAGAACACCAGCAAGACTCCCGCGATCGCGACGGAGGACGTTACTACGAATCCGAAAGAAGCGTAGAAAAGGAAATCCCAGAAGCGCACTGAGATCCCCTGTTTTTCGGCCTCTTCGGGATTCATGGAGATGAGCAGGAATTTCTTGCGGAAGATGTAGTGGAACACGCCGATCGCGCCGTAAACTCCAGCCGTCACCGCCACTTCATGCCAGGAAACGGTGAGAATGTTGCCTACCAGCATTTCCTTCAAATGTTCGGTCTGCGCGATGGACTTGCTCATGGCCAGAATGGCCGCGGCGGAGGCTACGGCGTAACTGATCCCGATGATGGCCTCTTGTGGAATACGCGCGCGCTGGGCCCGAATGGTGGAGAACACCGCCGCGCCCAGGAACGTGAATCCGAGACTGGTCCAATACGAACCGCGCCCATGGGGATCAAATCCGTAGAGCACTGCGACGGTACTGCCCAGCGCGGCGATCTGGGCCAATGCCAGATCGACGAACACCACGCCGCGTTCCACTACGTGGACGCCCAGGTAAGCGTGAATTCCGGTCAGAATCAGGCTGGCGACGAAGGGCGCCAGCAAAAACATGAGGGTGTCCATAGTGTCCTTACTTGCTCTTTGCGAAGGCGTTCGCCAGCAGGTTGATATCGTAATCGAACAGCTTAAAGTAGTCGGTGACTTCCTTGACGCCACCGACGGACGGCATCAGCACCACCACGCTGCCGCCCACCGCCTGGGCGATGGAGTTAGGCGTGCGCAAGTCGAAATACGGCTCGACGAGGATCAACTTGATGCCTTCGCGCTTCATGGTGTTGATCACTTCCAGGGTGTGGCTGGGGGTGGGCGGGATACCCGGCTTGGGCTCGACGTAATCCACCACCACCATGCCGAAGCGCTCGCAGAAATTGGGCCAGGAGCGGTGATACGTGATTACTTTGCGGCCTTTGTAGGGGGCCATCTGGGCATCCCAGCGTTTTTCGGCTTCGGTCAGGCGCTTGTTGAAGTCGTTGTAACGCTCGGCGAAGTAAGCCGCGTCGGAAGGGCGCATCTCGGACAACTTGTTCTGGATGGCCTTGGCGATGCGGCCTCCGTTCTTGGGGTTGAGCCAGTAGTGCGGATTGCCTAGCGGGTGCACGTCGCCCATGGCGCGCGTCACCTGCGTAGTGGGAATCTCGAGGATCTCGCAGTATTGCGACAGATCGAGATAGCCGGCGTTGGATCGCTGAATTTTGGAATTTCCGCTCTGCGTGATCAAGGGCGGAAGCCATCCGATCTCGAGATCCAGCCCTACTACCATCAGCAAGTCGGCCTTACGGAGTTTCAACAGGAAGCTGGGTTTGGGTTCGACGAAGTGAGGGTCCTGGTAGCCCTTGGCGATGGACTCGGCGGTGATGCGATCTCCACCGATTTCGCCGGCGATGGAGGCGAGGTCCTGCGTGGCGGTGATGACGTTGAGCTTGTCCGCGGCGCGGCAGAGGCCGGCGGAAAAGAGGAGGAGGGCGGCGAATGGGAACAAAACTGGCTTGGTCATGATTATCTCTTTCTAGAACGGGTGCGCTCCGTGGGCGCCGATGGAAAACTGAAATTGGAAAAGCAATTCGTTGGCGGTCAGGTTGGGACCATACTGCGCGCGGCGGAGCTGCCCGCGAATCTGGCTGAACTCGCTAGGCCAATAGGTAACCACCAGCGAGCCGCCGGTGTCCTGCAGCAGGGAAAGATTCTGGAACCGCTCGGAACGGTCAAAGCGGCCGCCTAGAAACCAGCGGCGCGCGAACTGGTAATCGCCCGAGACGTAATATCCGAACGGCGTGACGGTCAATCGATGTGGCTGCGCTATGCGGCTCCAGACGAACTCACTGCGTCCCACGAAGGAGTGGTAGATGGCGCGCCGCAGGGGCTTCCAGCGAACTGTCGCGTCGATTCCGAAGAGCTGGTTGATGACATCGGGCCCGATGGTGGAGTGCCCGCGCGCGTAGGAAGCGCCCAAATCCAGGTTCGTGGATTCGGTGATGTCGCGATATCCGCGCAAGTGCTCCACCGTGGAGACGTTGCTGCGCTTATAAGACTTGAACAAGTCGTCCGAATCGCCGCGGAAGACCTGCGCCGTGCCTTCGAGGAAAACCTGGCCGGGCCCCTGGAAGATCCGGCTCAACGCGAAACCCGCGTCGTTGATGCCATCCTCGCCGCCCACCAGGTTTTGCGTGACCAGCGGACGATCCGTCCAGGGCAGCACGTGATTGTGCAGGGTGTTGACCTTGCCGAAGGCGGCGCGCATCTTGCCCACGCGCAATTCAAAGCCGCCGGGCAGGGCGGGGAACGTCAGAAAGCCTTCCTCCAGGTTGACGCCCTGTTCGCCGAAGCTGATAAAGAAATCGGCGCGGGCGTAGGGGTCCAGAATTGCCTGAAAGGCGACTTCACTCTCATGCATTTCGAGGGCGGGAGTACCGCGGCCGGCGCCGTTGCCCGCCGCGCCCAGGAAGTCGCCGATTACGGCGATGTCGGGATTCAGAACCTTGGCGGCCGCGCCGCCCGCGCCTCCGAGGCTCACTGGCGCTTGCGCTGGAGGAGCCGGCTCGGCGGGCGCAGGCGTCGCCGGGGCTGGAGCCACCGCTGCCGGCTGGCTCTTCAACGTCTGGACCTCGGCCTCGAGTGACTTAATCCGCTCCTCCATGGCCTTCATGCGAGCCAGCAGCTCGGCCGAATCTTGCGCCAGGCCGCAAAACGGTGTAAGGCACACGACGGCCAGGCACGCATTGGTGAATTTCAGTCTCATAAGAGAACTCCTGCTTTTCCTCGGAATTGCAATAACGGCTCAGGAGGCGAATGACCGCTCAAGAGCGGAATCGGTCTCCCAAAACATGCCAGCGGGATGTTAAACAGGAGGTGCGCGAGGAGAACGGATGACGGACTCGGAATCGAGGCGGCGCTCAAAATCCTCGAGCGTCTGCTGCCAGATCACCGGCGTCTGGACGTGAAGTTGAATTTCGCCGGAGGGCTGCAGGCAAGGCAGGTGGCCGCTGTGACAGATGTCGCAGACTCGCGCGGTGTCGCCGGCGTGCTCATGCCCGGGCAGAACGGAGGCCGTGGTAATGGCCAGCACTGCGCAGATCGCAAGCAAAGCGATGGTTTGCCGGATGGATGTCATGGACGCGCGTTCCCAGCCTGATTGTAGCGCAGAGCGAAGCATGACCTCGCGCTACACTGTAATGACATTGACGAGGCTGGCTCTGTGGGGTTTGACGATTTTGGCAGCCTGGCCGTTACAGGCACAGGACAATTACGAGATTCAAGTGTACGGCGCCGAGACGGTAGCGCCGGGCCGTACGATGGTGGAGCTGCACAGCAATTTCACCTTCATCGGCTCGAAATCGATAATCGACGGCGTGTTGCCGACCAACCACGCGCTCCACGAGACCATTGAGATCACGCACGGGTTTACACCCTGGTTTGAAACCGGATTCTACATCTTCACCAGCGCTTCTGATCGATACGGATGGCAGTGGGTGGGCGACCATATCCGCCCGCGCATCCGCGTTCCGGAAGACTGGCACTGGCCGGTGGGCGCGAGCCTCTCCATGGAGGTGGGCTACCAGCGTCAGGCTTTCTCGGCGGACACGTGGACGTGGGAGATCCGGCCGATCATCGATAAGCAGTTGGGGCGCTGGTATTTGTCGTTCAATCCGACGCTGGACCGCTCATTCCATGGTCCGGGGACCCGGCAAGGCGTGGGATTCTCGCCGAACTTCAAAGCCGGGTACGACATTACCAAGAAAATCAACGCAGGGATCGAGTATTACGGGGCACTGGGGCCGGTAACGGGGTTCGATCCGATTCGCGAGCAGCAGCAGCAGATTATTCCGAGCGTGGACCTGAACCTCGGGCAGGATTGGGAGTTTAACTTCGGGGTCGGAGTGGGGGTGACGGCGGGTACGGACCACCTGCTGGTAAAGATGATACTGGGGCGTCGGTTTTCGTTCGGGAGAAAGTAGGATGCTGGTACTGGCTTCGCAATCGCCGCGGCGGCAGGAGATCCTGCGGCTGGCGGGGATATCATTTGTAGTGCGGATGCCGCGAATTCTGGAACAATTGCAGGCTGGGGAATCGGCGTCGGACTATGTCCGGCGTCTCGCGTCCGAAAAAGCCGGCGCCGGGGCCGCGGCGGAAGACGAAATTGTTTTGGGCGCCGATACCGTGGTGGTGTCCGGCGGCTCCATCCTGGAAAAACCTCGCGACGACGATGACGCCCGGCGCATGCTGCAGTTGCTCTCGGGGCGCGAACATGAGGTGATCACCGGCGTTTGTATTCGAACGCCCCATCGCGTAATTCTCGATACCGCGGTGACTCGCGTGCGATTCATCGCTTTGGATGCCGCCGAGATCGACGCCTATGTCGCCAGTGGCGAGCCCATGGATAAAGCCGGGGCGTATGCAATTCAGGGTCTCGCTTCAAAATTCATCGATCGGATCGAGGGATGCTATTTCAACGTGATGGGGTTGCCGGTGGAACTGGTGTATCGCAGGTTGAAGGAGCTCGGATTCAGGCCATGAAGCTTTTCGTTGCTTTGCTGCTCGCGCTCCCGCTGGCCGCCGCCGATAACTGGCGCGATCAGGGAGTGCTCTATCTGGACCACTCGCCCCAGGCCGTATTGCATCCAGTCCCGGTGCGAGCCGTGCGCCTGGGCGCGGGCTTCTGGCAGGACCGCCGGCGCGTCAATGTCGATCGCAGCCTTCCCACGATGCTGGAGCTACTCGAGCAGCATGGAATCGTGGACAATTTCCGCCGGCTCACGGGCCGGTCTAAGGCCGGCCGCCAAGGGCCGCTCTACACCGACTCGGATCTTTACAAATGGATTGAGGCGGCGGCGTTCGTTTTGCAATCAGACGCGAATCCTCAATTGCAGGCGACGGTGGATCGTCTGATCGGCGAAGTTGCGGCAGCGCAGGAGCCCAGCGGCTACATCAATACATATTATGTTGGCGATCGCGCCGCGCTGCGCTTCACTGAAATGCAGCGGTCGCACGAATTGTACTGCCTGGGGCACCTGATCCAGGCGGGCGTCGCGTATTACCGGGCCACCGGGAATCGCAGTTTGATGGATGTGGGCATTCGGTTCGCCGATTACCTGGTGGAGAACTTCGGACCTTCGAAGCGTCCTCTGCTCACGGGACATCCCGAGCTCGAACTGGCGCTAGCGGAGCTGTATCGAACCACGGGAACCCGGAGTTATCTGGACCTCGCGGGTTATCTTCTCAGTGGCGTGGAGCGCGAGCGTCTGCATTTGAAGGAATCCGACATACGGTACATGTTCAGCGGCGTCCCGTTCACTTCCCGGACGGTGTTCGAGGGCCATGCGGTGCGGGCGATGTATGCGTCCAGCGGCGCCGCCGACTACTATGCCGAAACCGGCGATCCCGCATACCGCCAGACACTGGAAACGCTTTGGCGCGACCTGAGCACGCGCAAGATGTACATCACCGGCGGCGTAGGATCGCGAGCGCAGGGCGAAGCTTTTGGCGAGTCGTATGAGCTGCCCAATGCACAGGCATACACCGAGAGCTGCGCGGCCATCGGCAACATGATGTGGAACTTCCGGCTGCTGTCGATCACCGGCGAAGCGCGCTTCGCCGACATTTTGGAGCGCGCGCTCTATAACGGCGTGAATTCGGGGATGTCGCTCTCGGGAACGCTGTACTGCTATCGAAACCCGCTGGCCTCGAACGGCGAGAAGATCCGCAACGAATGGTACGACACCACTTGTTGTCCTCCGAACATCCAGCGCATCCTGGCTTCGCTTCCCGGATATTTCTACTCCACACAGCGCGATGGGCTGGCGGTGAACCTGTATCACAACTCCGTGTTGGACTGGCATCTGGAAGACGGTACTCCGTTGAAACTGGAGCAGAAAACGGATTATCCCTGGAACGGCAATTTGGACCTGAAAATGACACCGTCCAAGCCGGTGGAGTTCACTCTGTATCTGCGGATCCCGGCATGGTCGAGGAAAACCGGAGTAATAGTGAATGGCATAGCCGAGGCGGGCGGGCAACCGGGGCAATATCTGGCGCTGCGGCGGCGATGGAAGGCGGGAGATCGCGTCCAGTTGCGGCTGGAAATGGCTCCTCGGCTCACGGCGGCGAATCCTCGGGTCGCCGAGAATGCCGGAAAGATCGCGGTGGAACGCGGCCCGCTGGTTTACTGCCTGGAAGAGCTGGATCAGAGGGGCCCGGTGTCGGATCTGGCCATCGCGAAACCAGAAGAGGGATTCGAATCGGCGTTTCGAGATGACCTTTTGGGCGGAGTATTGACTCTCCAGCACGCCGGTTGGCTGTATCAGAAGCCGCTGGCCGGGGAACCGCTCTATGAGCGCATGGAAATCGCCCAAAGACGCCTGCGTAAGCCGGCAGCGCTGACCCTGATTCCGTACTATGGGTGGGCCAACAGGGAACCGGCGGCGATGACAGTTTGGCTTCCAAAAGAGTGATGCAGGTTACATAAGGAGCAAAGAGGCACTGGAACAAATTATAGCCTTTGCCGGGTACTAGTACGGTTCGACTATGTCTTTGGAATCACCCACTTGCTTTTTGTCCTGGATCAGGTTATAAAAGTGAAGGTGCCTGTGTTAGACCTATTGTCCAGAGGCAGAGAGCAGGACACCACGGTTCCATGACCGTCAGAGGAGACGGCGTGGAAACTGAAGCATAATCGGAGGAATGGGAAAAATGAGAACAATGAAAAAAGCAATCTTAGGAATCGGACTCGCATTAGCCATTGCGCTAGTGCCAGCTTCGGCGGCAACCATAACGGGCCTGTTCAACACGGGCGTCGATAACAACGGCGTGCCCCTGGCGGACGGGACTGTCGACACGCACTATATTCTACTTTCGCAACCGAGTGGTTCCGGACCGGTCAATCCATTCGTGGTGAGCGGCAGTCCTTCCACTTTCCCGTTCCCGCCGTGGATGGCCAACAGCAGCGTCTCCAAGTGGGTTGGACCACAGGCGGACCAGAGTAATGTGAACAATGAACCGCTGCCTGGGAATTACACTTACCGGCTGTATTTTGTGGTGACGGGCGCTGATTTTGCCAGCGTGGTCCTGAACGGCAGGTTCAGTTCGGACAACATCGGTCACATCTTTTGCGCCAGCGGTTGCACGGTGACTCCGAACACGGGCAACCCCAACGTTGGTACCGACGATATGTCGTCCACGATCTTCACGTCCTTCTCGATCTCGGGATTGACGCAGGGCACCAACGCCCTGGACTTCATCGTGAACAACGCCGGGAGCACCAACACGGCGACCGGGTTGCGCGTGGAAATCTCCTCCGTACCAGAGCCCGCCACCATGATGATGGGCGCCATCGGTCTGCTCGCTGTGGGCCTTCTTCGCCGCCGTCGCCGGTCGTAAGCTCTACAGTAAACACTACTCTTCCCGCGGGGCGGAGATCGCTAATGCGATCCCCGCCCTTAGTGTTTTTTGCTACGGCTTACCAGCGCAGGGGTGATGACGATTGTGGACCCGGCCAGCATGCCAATTCCAAAACAGCGGCTAGCGTTGGCCGTCCGATTTGCCACGGTTCACTGGATTCTGCTCATCCTGATCCAGGCCGCCGATTTTTTCGCGTATCTACTTACTGATGAGCGACGGTGGCCTGCGGCAGGCAGCTTTCTGCTGGTTCTGCCGTTGCTGCAGACGCAAAATGTGTTGGCGGCAGCCGCGCTCGGCGCGATAGCCTTCTTCGCCTTCGCGAGGCGTTTCACAAGCTGGTTGTATTTCGGTTTGTATTGCCTGCTTACGGTGTACCTGGTTGTCGATCAAGCCTACTACAAGCTCTTTTTCGACCACATCCATCTTTCCATCATCGAAGGCGTGTATCAGTTCAGCGTGCGAATGGCGTTGAGTTCATTCTTGCGAGTGGTGGATGCTTACGTAGCCGCGATCGCGCTTTTGGCCGTGGGCGCTTTATCCTGGCTGCAATGGCAACTCCTGGGGCCCCGCAACTTGTCCGCGCCCGGGAGAATTTGGCTGGTTGTGCCTGCGGGCTTATTGGCCGCCGGCCTGCTGACCACCCCTCCGGCTCGATATCCGCACCTGGATCAGCATCCGCTACTGGCGCTCACCGCGGAATGGCGGGCCGGTGGTTTATTGACCGCGGTGGGACGTGTTCCGAGCACCGGCTCCCATACGGCGCTGGATTCCGGGAACGCCGATCCCGCCGTCGATGCGCGTCTGGCCGAACTGCTGGCCTCCGCGCGCGGCCGGAAGCATCCTCTGAATCTGGTGATGATCGTTCTCGAATCCGTGGGGGCGCGCCAAGTCCTGCAACCGGACGGCCTCCCCTCGCCCTGGATCACGCCTACCCTGGCCCGCATGGCACATCACGCCGCCATCTTTAACTCGGTCTACACGGTCTATCCCGGAACCACTCGTGCCCATATCGCGCTGAACACCGGCGGGCCCGATGTCACATGGGGTGGAGCGCTGGAAATCACGCACGCTTATCGGGGTCCGATGCTGGCTCGTTCACTTGTTGATGCCGGCTACGACACGGCGCTTTATTCCAGCGCGCGCCTCAACGCCGAAGGCACCGACATTTTCTACCGGCAGGCCGGTTATCGGACCCTCTACGATTACTCCCAGGAGCGCGAACACATCACGTCGGACTTGGAACTGAATTCCTGGGGTGCGCGCGAAGAATTTACCCTGGGGCTGCTGGAAGAGTGGATCCATAGCGGGCGCGCTTCCGGTAAACCATTCTTCCTGAGTTATCTCACCGTTGCCACCCACCACCCGTATGACGTGCCGCCCGGCTATGTGGCTCCGCTGGTATCCGGTGACGACCAGTCGCGCTACCGCAATGCCCTGCATTACTCGGATCGCGCCATCGGCCAGCTGATCGCGTGGCTGGATTCGCATGGGCTTGGCGAAGATACCCTGATTGCCGTCACCGGCGATCACGGCGAGGCATTCGGAGATATCCATCCGCGAAATTTCACGCACCGTAACTTCCTCTATGAGGAGAACGTACGCGGCTTCCTGATGATCTATCACCCCACGCTCATCGCGTTGCCGGTAATCTCTCAGCGTGTCGGATCCATCGGCGATCTGATGCCTACGCTGGTGGCTCTCACGGGTGCGCCGGATCCGAAGGTTCCCGGGCAAAACTTGCTGGCGTCCACATTCCGCCAGAGGCCCGTTTTCTTTCACAAGGGCGTTTTTCCACAACAGTGGGGTCTGCGCGATGGGCGCTGGAAATTCATTCAGGAGATTCGATCAGGCCGCGCGGAAGTCTACGATCTGGAGTCCGATCCGTTCGAGAAAAACAACGTCTCGATCCTGAACGCGGACCGTGTGGCCACCTACCAAACGATCTGCCGGAACTGGATGCTGCGCACAAATCAGGAATTCACTTTGCGCCTCGCGGATTATCCGGCTGAAGCCGCGGACCCCTTTCCGGTAACCGAGACGGGGCCAACCCAGCTACTCGCAGGATACATGCGGCACCCGCCGGTCGGGACTTTTTACAAAGCCGATATCGTTAATCCCCGCGAGAACGTCGCGGTTTGGAGCCGCTGGGCCACGGACTATGAAGATCGCTACCCCCGCTTCCAGTGGATCTCTCCCAGCGGCAAGGAATTTTGGCGCGATATCACGCTGTCGTTCGAGACTTCCGATGGACCCGCCAGATTCCCGGGCCCATGGCCGCTTGAAGAGGGCCGCTGGCGCGTGGTCCTTTGGCATCGAGCGAAACCCGTCTTCACTACCCACTTCACGGTGAACCACGACGCCCCACTTCACGAAGCCGCCGAAGTACGCTAGACAATTGTACGGCGGGACCCCTGTCCCGCAGCCGGCCCCCTGGCCGGCTTCCCCAAGTCAATCCCAGACCCGCAAAGCGGAGCCGGGGGGCTCC
>JALYHQ010000172.1 GCA_030776455.1 Acidobacteriota bacterium
CACGTAAACGCCTGTCTTGCCGCCTTCGCGGCGCAGCGCTTCCTTGGGAACGGTCAGCGCGTCGTTAACCACTTTGCTCTGAATCTCCGCATTGATGTTGGTGCCGGGCAGCAGATCGCGATCCGGATTCTCAATCACGCAACTCACCTCGCCCACCTGCCGCGACCCTAGCGGGATTACCTGCGTGGGCAGCCTCTCCACAATGCCTTTCCACTGGCGATTCGGCATGGCGTCCCACGTGATGGCCACGGGCATGCTCTTCACCACGCGGCCCAGATCGGGTTCATCCACATAGACCACCACGCGCACCTTGTCGAGTTTCCCGATGTTCGCCACCAGGTCACCCGCATTCACGAAAGATCCGATCTTGAGATCGAACTGGTAAACCGTCCCTGCCACGGGCGCGCTCACGGAGCTCAGCGACAGATTGCTGCGCGCCAGCGAAGCCGAGGCCTCGGCTTGCTTGATTCGGGCATCGGCGATCTGCTTGTCCGTCGACCCTACGAGTGCGGCGCGCCGCTGCTCGAGCGAACGGATATGTGTTTCGGCCCGCTCCACGCGCTGGCGCGCGGTGTCCAGCTCCTGGCGCGTGGCGGCTTGCTTCGCCACCAGGCGCTCGAGTGTGGCGGCGTCTTTCTGCGCCGCCTGTAGCTCCAGCTTCGCCGACGCCAGTTCCCCATCGATCTGGGTGCGCTCCACCGTGCGTCCACCCTGATTGATCACCTGCTCCTGCGCCTGGGCTTCTTGAATCTGCGCCTGCGCGCTCGCCAGCTGCGAAGCCGCCTCGCGAACATCCAGCGCCACCAGCGGCGCGCCGGCCCGTACGGTCTGGCCGCGCTGCACATACACTCGCTTCACCACGCCCGCGCGTTCGGCCCGCGCCGAGCCCCACTCCAGCGGTTCCACTTTGCCGTTGGTGTTGAGCGTACTGACCACCGTTTCGCGGATTACCTTGGAGAACGGCGTATCCACGGGATGGGTGCGTTTTGAAAGGGCCCAGGTAAGCGCCACCACCGACCCGATCAGGACCACCAAAAGGATTGCCCGGCGCGGCCTCAAGGTCGCGGCCTCGCGCAGTAGTCGAACAGCAGCTGCCACTCGGCGCGCTGGATCTCGAGCGCCGCCTGTTCTTCTTCCGATCCAGGCCGCACTCTGGCCCGCTCGCAAAAATCGATGAAGGATACCGGATCCCAGGGCGAGCCCGCTTGATAGACCACGGCGGGATGCTTCTGCAGAATATCCTCGGCCGCCGATCGCAATCCTCGATACACGGGATGCGTGCCCACGCGCCGGAACCAGTAGGACGAATTCGCGGGGTCAGGCTCCTGCCGGTGCACAATGGCGTGCCAGAAACTGCCTTCGGTGGTGCCGAGATCCTGGACGATTCCGTGGGCCTCGTCAGAGCAGGAGAAATACAGCCATAATCCGGCCAGCGCTTCGGTGGGCGCCTTGGCGCGCGGGAACAAGTCCATGGCTTTCTGTTTGGCGATCTCGGCCCGTGCTTCTTCGGAAGAGCACTTGCCCGATACCAGGGGAATCAGCCGGCCGCCGTCCCCATCGAGCGCGAGAATCGCAGCGACTTTGCTGCCATAGGCTTGTAATCCGAATGCCAAATCCTATTGTCGCAAATTGGTGCTTGGCGTAGCGCCATACGCTGGATTTGACAGGGCATGGCCCGGTCGCTACTTGATGCTCACCAGCGCGGCGTTGCTCGATTGTCCACCCACGCGCACCGTCACCGCATAATCCCCCGGCGCGAGATTCGGCGCCTGAATATTGGCCTGCGCCAGTCCCACGAACCCGGGCGTCAAACCGAGGAATGTAATGTTCGCTAGCTGGTTCCCCACTGCCGCGCTGTACGGCAACTTCGCACGCGAGAGCGGAGAGACCGGCGCCGCTTGACCATTCGCGACCGGATTATCGAGCGGGCCGATGCCGGTCAGATATACCGTCAGGAACGTCCCCCCGGCAGCCGGATTCCCTTGCGTGTTCAGCGAAAAATCCGCGTTCTGCGCCACCGCCCGGTTATTTCCATAAATCAAAATTCCCGGCGCCGCAGCGGCAACTTGTACCCAGGCGATGGAAGTAGGCAGCCCGTTAGCCGTAATCGACACGGTGGCCAGTCCCGGCTCGGTCTCAAACGGAACCTGAAAGTTCACCTGCAGCGGACTCACGAAGTAAACCGGAGCCAGCCGGCCGTTCACCAGAACCGTAGTGCCAGCCATTCCCGGCTGCAGGGGGAACGTGGCCGCGCCAAGCGTAGTGGTGGCGAGGCCGGTTCCGTAGGCGGAAGCGTAAGAGCCCTGCCCCATCAGCGGCGTGCCGGATGCGCCGTTGATCACGCCGCCGTATCCGATCTGCGGCAGCGTGGTGGGGATTAACTGCAAGCTCCAGGTGGCTTTGCCCTGCGTCGAAACCACAAACGGGTTGGCCGATTCCTTCGTAAAGCCAATGTGCGATGGCACTTGGCCAGTCTCCTCCGCGCGGCGGGCGAAGTAACTGTAGAAATTCATCGCGTTATCGTCCAGCAGCTTGTCCCTGGTCAGCAGGATGGTGGTTAGCCGGAACTGTTTCTTAGACGATGCCACGTCGGGAATCCGTGGACCCAGCAGGCCGGCAACGTCATTCCCGGTCAATTTGCTTACGGCGGAAGTCAAGGAGCTGTCGCACGTGGGAAACTTCGACTGGTCGTTCAGAATGTAGTTATCCCCGACGGCGCTCGCCGGAATCAGTCCCATCAGATACAGGTCCATATTTGAGAACACCGGCGCCACGTTATTCGGCACCACCCGCACGCCGCCCGCCTCCGGAACCAGCTTGCAATGGAACCCGCCGCCTTCCCTCGACGGCAGAATCGAGAATCCCATCACTCCCGTCGCCATCGTCGAAAACGGCCAGTGGGGGGTGCCGTCAGCCACCGGGGCGAAATTCATGTGGTTGATGAATTGGTGCCCGAACTCATGGTGCATACCGGTCTCCGCGCCATCGAAGAACGCCTGGCTCGGAAAGCGGGAGACACCAGTCAAGGTTCCCCTGCTGCCATACACGGCGCTGTTATCGCTCAGGTCCACCCCGATGCCCTTCACGATATTTTTGATTATCCCGTGATCGCGGTTCTGCACAAACGAAGGCGATACCCACGCGATATTCATGACATCGAAGTCGTCCGGGTAAAGCTGGTAGAACTTTTGAAGCACCGGTCGGTAGTCGGGAAGAAGCGACGGATTCGCCGCATTGGCGAGAGGGAACGCTTCCGGCATCAGCATGTTCACCACGTATGCGGTGTGCCGCATGGCGGCTCCGTCATTGGTGATGGGCATCTTGGGGATATTCGACGCGGTGATCGGGAGGAACAGGTTGACCTTCGAAGGACCGGCGGGCGTGAACAATACCAGGAATCCCAGGAACGGCCGGAATACGTCGTCGGGCAGGATAACGAGCTGCTGCAGCGGAATGGTAATGGTGTAAACGCCGTTGCCGGACGCTGTTAGATCGATGTCAGTGGTTGGCGCCCAGGAAGGTTCAAGCGTGACGCGCTGCGGTGAGCCAATGATCTTGACGGTCAAAAGGACCGAGGCCGTGCCGACCGGAACAATGGCCGGGTCGAAGTCGAAGGTGGCGACGGATTGCGCTAGGCAGACCGGCACGAGGAGCAATGGAAGTAACAGCCGCATGGATTCTTACTGTATCAAGTTCCGTTTCCGAGCCGCGACCCGTCAGGGAGCGTACCGTCAGCGAGCTATTTTACGCCTCTTCAGGTTTCGCACGCTTGCTGACGCGCGCGGCTCGGAAGCTAACGCCATTTGCCCAGCAATCCCATTCGCGCAAGCAGTCCAGGTGTACCGTCGTGATTTCGCAAAAGGCACGTGCCAAGGTATTGTTGCATTGATCTCTTGGATGCAAGATCGTGATAAACAAAGGCTCCCTTCGCGAAATAGTGACATACCAAGGCCCTCCGCGACAGCCGCAGATTCCTTCGCGTTGACCCTCCGTGAACCAGATTCGCGTGCCAAACTAGCACGTCGCCTTTCCGGGCGTGAAAGTAATGCGGCTCCAACTCGTGCTCGTCGATCAATTTTGCAATGAAGCCCTCATACCTCGCCTGATATGGAGCATAGCCGTCCTTCTTGAAGTCAGCCTCCGATATTCCAACATCCTTGCTGAAAACATACGGCAGCTTGTGGCTCCCCGGATAGAAGACCAGCGGGCCGCAATCCGGATGAGTGTCTTCGAAAGCGATCCACGCCGCCGTCAGATACCCGAGCGGATAGGTGGTCATGTGGATGGAGTCCGAGTGCGCGCCCTGCTGCGAACCCTTATGCGAAAAGATGGTCTGAAGGGGCTTCGGTTCCCGGCCAAGGAAGAGTTGAATCCAGCGCGTCAAGCCCGGGTGCTTCAAGATTCGACATACGCAGCCGAGTTTTTTGTGTGGGTTGAGAAAACGTCCAGGATGGGGGTCATCTTCGCCGGCCGCTTCGGGCTGGAGAACGATCCTCCCGGATCGAATCGCCTGTTCGTAAGCGTCCCAGATTTCGTCAAGGATTTGGTCTTCGATCAGGTTCCGTAGAATGACGTACCCGTTGGCAGCCCAGAACCGGCAAAGCTCGGCCTCCTCCGGGGTGACCGCGCCCGCTTGCAGCTTCTGTTCAATCTGCTGGAGTGCGTCGGGCCGATCCAGCCATGGGTCTGGGCCGGACCGAGGAAAGTGCTCGGCGCGAAAAGAAGGCAGCCTGAATAGATTTACCGGCTGTTCCGCGAACAATTTTCGAATCGCCATACTGCCACTCACCAACCAACCGGCTTGCCTTTATTCTGCTCATCCAGCCACTTCTTCAGCGGCGCGAAATAGTCCATGATCGCGGTGGCATCCATTTGGCGCTGGCCGGTCAGCTCGGCCAAAGCGTCGGGCCATGGCTTGCTCTGACCCATCTCCAGCATCTGCGCCAGTCGATGTCCCGCTTCCTTGTTGTCGTAAATGGAACAGCGGTTCAGCGGATCGGTGCAGCCCGCGATCTTCGCCAGCGACCGGTGAAACTGGAACTGCAGAATGTCCGCCAGAAAATATCGCGAGTAAGGCACATTGGCCGCGACGTGATACTTCGCTCCCGGATCAAAGTCGGCCTCGGACCGAGCCATCGGCGGCGCCACGCCTTGATATTTCCGCTTCAGCTCCCACCATGCTTCGTTGTACTTCTCCGGCGGGATCTCGCCTGAGAATACCTTCCAGCGCCACTGATCGATCAGCAAGCCAAACGGCAGAAAGGCGATCTTCTCCAGGGCTTTGTTCAGAAGCAGGCCGATATCCTTGGACGTATCCGGCGATTTGTCGAGCAGCCCGATCTTGACCAGATACTCCGGTGTGACTGAGAGCGCGATGGTGTCGCCGATGGCCTCATGGAACCCGTCGTTGGCGCTGTCGCGGAACATGTAGGGCTGCTCGCTGTAGGCGCGCTGGTAGAAGTTGTGGCCCAGTTCGTGATGAATGGTGGTGAAATCCTCACCTTTGATCTCGATGCACATCTTAATCCGCAAATCGCTGCTCAAGTCCACATCCCACGCGCTCGCGTGGCACACCACGTCGCGATCCTTCGGCTTGGTGAACAGGCTGCGCTCCCAGAACGTCTCGGGCAGCGGCGGAAATCCGAGAGATGTGAAGAAGCGCTCACCGAACTTCACCATCTGGATAGGCGTGGTTTTCCGGGACGCCAGAATCTGGGTGAGATCGTACCCTGGATCGGCGCCGGCGGGCGCCACCAGCGGATAAATGTTCTCCCACTCCTGGGCCCACATGTTCCCGAGCAAATGCGACGGAATCGGCCCGCTTGCGGGCACTACGTCCGCTCCGTATTTCTCGCGCAGCTTCCAGCGGACGTAAGCGTGCAGCGAGACATACAAAGGCCGCACTTGCTCCCACAACCGGTCCAGTTCCTTGGCGAACGCATCGGGCGGCATGTCGTACTTCGACCGCCACAGCGCTCCGGTGTCGGCGAATCCTAGCTCTTTAGCGCCTTCGTTAGCCAGTTTTACGTAGGTCCGAAAAGGCCCGCGCATGGGCTTCGAAATCGCATGCCAGCCGCGCCACGCAATGGCCAGCTCGGCTGGATTTGTGCTGGTGCGCAAGATTGTGCTCAGGTCGTCAAGGTCGAGACACTTGTCCGGGCCCGACGGACAATACTTGCCCTTCCCGTAGGTCCCTTCCATGGAGGAAACGATTTGTGTCAGCTCCTCCGCCTGTTTCGGATTCGACGGAGCTGCCAGCGTGAGCGAGACCTTCAGCAGCTTGAATTTCCGCGCCAGATCCGGAGGCAATTGGAGACGGTCAAAGCGAGTGGCTTCCTTGGCCAGCTCCATGGTCGCGGCGATGTTCTTCTCATCCGCCTTGGCCGCGAGCATCTCGGTGTCGTAGGTGATGAAGGTGGACTTCACCCAGCTCTGCTGGCTGTCGATGACGCTCAGCTCCAGCAGCCGCGCCTCCGCCCGTTCCATGAAAGCTTTGGCTTCGGCGACCGTCGCGTCCGCCGCCGCCAGCGGCGCCAGGCAAATCAGAAGAAGAAAAACCCGCCTCATGCTTAAAAGCATAGCAATGCCCATTAGCAATCGGCTTTTTCCAAGTGAGGTCCGGCCGCTCCCCCACAACTGCACGGCCGGCCCCACCGGAGAGGGCCGCTCCTCCGAGTACAACAACCCTCACAAAGAGAGTGTCACGAAACGGTGGAGCACTCCAGAATCTCTCGTACTATCCAGTAAGGTCTAGGAGCTAGTTGGTAGCTGTAAGCTCGGAGCGCCGATTCTGAGCCGCGGTTCCCGGGCCTTTGTTCGACGCCGCATGACGCAAAATCCAATCGCCGATAATCTCCAACGCCGCCGGTGAGAACGTCTCTTCGAGCGTGCCGTATTCGGCTAAGGTACACAAGGTACACGTCTGGAATAAATGATTCAACCCCGGCAGTTCCTTCACCGTGAAATCCTGGTTGCCAACCGCCGCAAGGGCCGCGCGTATCACCGGCAGATTCTGAGCGGGAGGCACTTGAAAATCTCGCCCACCATTCAGTGCCAATACCGGGACCTTGACCTTGCGGAGCACGACGGCCGGATCGTAGAAGAGCATCGACCGCATTTCCGGCGCCAGCATGATCTTGAATTGAGCTTCCATGGCCGCATCGCCCGTACTCATCTCCCGGCGCCCGGCTTCGCCGGCATCGGCCTTCATCTTCCCCCAGCCGGCTCGCATTCTTGCCAGCGCCGCCTAGCTGTCTTTCTCGGACCGCATGGCATCGAAAATCATCTGCTGCAACTTGCGATTTGACGCAATTACGTCGTCGCCGGCGCCCGCCGCGCGATTCGCCAGCTCGGCTTGCAGGTACAGAATATGCTCGCCATCCACACCGGTTCCAGCCAGCATCACCACGAAGGCGATATCAGCCGAACGCGCCGCGGCTGCCGGACCCACAATGCCGCCTTCGCTATGACCGATCACGCCGATGTGGCGGGCGTCGATCTGCTTGCGGCTTTTCAAGAAATCTACGCCGGCCAGCACATCGTCAGCCATGTCATCGATGGTCGCCTGGGTGGATTGGCCCGTGGATTTGCCGACGCCCCGGTCGTCCACGCGCAACACCGCAATACCGCGGCGCGTCAGATAATCCGCGATCACCCAAAAAGGCTTGTGTTGAAAGAGCGTTTCGTCGCGATCCTGCGGGCCCGATCCGGTGATCAGGATAGCTGCCGGAAAGGGTCCCTCTCCGCGCGGCGAAGTCAGCGTTCCCGCAAGCCTGATCCCGGCTTTGGTTTCGTACGTTACGTCGACCGCGTCATATGGAAATGGCGGCTTGGGATTCTGCGGACGCTTGAGTATCTCAACCTTGTCCACCCGCCGGAACGTGAGCGGCAAAGGCATGCCTTGGGTGAACGTGCCCGCGATTTCGGTCCCATCATCGCTCAGGGTTCCTTCGTAGGTAGCCTTGAGATTGGGCATCTCGAGGTGCAGATTGCGGCTGGAAAACGTGGTCTCTTTTACCGGCAGCCCCATCGCGCCCTGGTCGATGCTGTCCAGCGTGGAGCTGAGCAGACCCGATGCGCCGCGTGAGATATGAAGCCCCAGCCGCAGCGGAACGCCGCCGGCTTGAAGCGTCCCTTGCCAGGTGCCTTCGATGGCGGGCTGCGCCCACAGGGCCGGCAAATACGTACAGCAATCCCGCGAGTTTCATCTAATTCCGAACGCCGATAGCCTCAGTGCGGCCCGCCAGCGGCTTCACCACTGCGCCGCCGCACACCCCGACTCCCACGCTGAGCAGCGCCTTCAATAGATTCAGCAGCACCGCGTAAACCATCTGTTCAGTAACCGCCTGCTTGCCCGGCAAACGGAATGATTCCGGCAGTTCCTTGGCAATCTGCAGCTTCACCGCGTGCGGCAGCGTATGTCCCGAGCGGTCCCGCTGGTTGGCAATCGAAATGGGAGTCTGCAGCACCGCGCCAGTTTGTCCGTCCACGTAGAACTGACAGCGCGAGAACCAGCCCAGGTTCCCCGGATCGGCCGCATCGAACAGCAGCAAGGGCGCCTGGCGATCCGACACATACAAATCCAGATTGAAGCTGCGCGGCGTCTCTTCCATGCGATATTCGAAGCCCGCTTGAGTCACGATGTTGGATACCAGCTCAGGATCCAGCTCGAGCAGCAGAAACTTGTGATCGCCGGCTTTCAAAAACTGCATTCAAGTCCAGTCTAGCGCGTTCCCCGCAGGGCCTTCAGCACTGAAGCGTAGACATCGAACGTTCCTTGATCGAAGAGCACGAACAAGACCTCGCGGACTCCGGATTCCGGGCGCTCCAGATGCTCGATCACTGTCCCCAGCGCAATGGGCGCCGCCTCACCCACGGGATAGCCGTACACACCTGTGCTGATGGATGGAAAACTGATGGCGCGGACCTCCCGCTCTTCCGCCAGCCGAAGGCAAGTGGCATAGCAGGACGCCAGCAGGTCCGCCTCGCGATGCCGGCCGTCCCTGTAGATGGGCCCCACGGCATGGAAGACGAATTTCGCGGGCAGCGCTCCGGCCGTGGTGGCCACCGCACTTCCGGTGGGACACGATCCTTGCCCGGCGCGGATGATATCCAGCTCGCGCATGATGGCGGGACCGCCCGCGCGATGAATCGCCCCGTCCACTCCGCCGCCGCCGCTCAGCTGCGAGTTAGCCGCATTGGCTATGGCATCCACGCGAAGTTTCGTGATATCGCCGGTCACCAGGCGCAGCGCTTTTCCGCCGGGGAACTCCGTATCCATGCCGCTATAGTAAAGGATGGACCAGCCAAATGCACTGGTGCTGTTCGATATCGACGGCACGCTGATCCGCCGCGCCGGCGCGCATCACCGCCAGGCGCTAGTGGATGCGGTCCTCGATATTGCGGGAATCCAAACCACCACGGACGGCGTGAACACCGGAGGCATGCTGGATCAGGACATCCTCGGCATCATGATGACCCGCGCCGGCATGTCCCGCGCCGCCATTCGCGGCGTATTGCCTGAAGTGATGCGCTCGGCCCAGCGGATCTACGGAACCTCCTGCCCCGGGCTGGAGCGCAAAGTCTGCCCCGGCGCGCGCCGTTTGCTCGCCCGCCTTCAGCGCCGCGGCATCGTCACTGGACTGGTCACTGGCAACCTCACTGAGATCGGATGGAAGAAAATGGAGCGCGCCGGATTGCGGCAATACTTCCGCTTTGGCGCTTTCTGCGAAGTTGCCCGCGACCGCGCCGGTCTGGTGCGGGTGGCCATGCGCCACGCCCGGAAACAGGGCTGGCTCCGTCGCGGCGGACGCGTATCCCTGATCGGCGATCATCCCAATGACGTAAATGCCGCCCGCGCGAACGGCATACGGGCAATCGCCGTCGGCACCGGTCTGATCGGCATGGATGTGCTCGCCACGCACAGTCCCGACCTGCTGATTCCCGATCTGCGCTCGCTCGATCCGGAGATGCTGCTGTGAGCACGCCCGCGCAATCCATTGCCGTCAAACGCGCGGAAGTGGAGTTTCACAATTTTGCGTCGCTGGGCGAGCCGGAGCGCGCCATCGCGTATTACGAAGAGGAGAACCGCCGCCGCGGCGCGCTGATCGCGGGGCACCGGGATTTCATCGGCGAAATGACGCCGTTTCTTGAAATCGGGTCGAACGTGGGACACAGCAGCTACATGCTCGCGAACGAATTCGGCGCGTCTGGATTCGCGCTGGACATTTCGGCCGATTCGCTGCGCTATGGCGTCGCGCTGCAGGATCGCTGGAAGCTCTCGCGCGCGCCCATTCGTATCGCCGGCGATGCCGCGAATCTGCCGTTCGCCGATGGTTCCTTGCGCCTGGTGGTCGCGTTCCAGATGCTCAGCCAATTCATGGGCATGGAGCGCGTGTTCCTGGAAGTGAAGCGCGTGCTGGCGCCAGGCGGCATTTTTCTGTTCGCCGAAGAGCCACTCAAGCGCCTCTTGACGGCCCGGTTGTACCGCTGCCCCTATTGGGACACCATGAAGTCCTGGGAGCGCAAGTTGTATCAGTGGGGCTTGCTGGGATACCTGGTTCGCGACGTAATCGGCGCCCATCAGGAAGAGAGTTTCGGCATTCGCCAGAACCACACCATGAACCTGCGGAACTGGCATGACTTGATCCACAAGCATTTCGAAGACGCGCGCTATCAGATCTTCGTGCCCGAGCGCGGCTGGGGGGAGCGCGTGGTGAAGCGGGCCGCGATGAAGCTGGATCCTTACGGATCCGAGTGGCGCGCGGCCCGGCTGCTAGGCGGAACGCTCGCGGCCGTGTGCCGCAAGTCGGGAACGCCGGCCGCCGTGGCCTTCAATGCCGCGTGCTTCGAGACCCTGCTGCGCTGCCCGGACTGCCATGGCCCTCTCACCCGGGACACCGGCGATACATTGATGTGCGGATCTTGCGGTTACCGCGCACCGAACGAAGGCGCCGTCTACAACCTGTTGCCCGCAAGCGAAAAGGCCGAGCTGTATCCCGGCGACAGCGATGACACCATCGACTTCTCGCTCCCCGATCACGCCGAGCGCTTGATTGGGGATTGGTACGACGTCGAAGGCGTATTCGGCAACAAGTACCGCTGGATCGGCGAGCACGCGTCGGCGAGACTGCTGCCGGTCCGCCCGGGCGCCCAGCGCCTGCGAATCCGCGGCCATGCGAGCGAAGGCCATCCGGTCGAGTTGGCGGTGCGCGTAAACGGCGCGCCAGCCGGTTCCTGGAAGCTCGACCGCCCGGGCTTATTTGTCGTGGAGGCGGACATCCCCGATGCCGCGGAGTACCGTGTCGATCTTCAAGCCGCCCCACCGTGGAGCGTCCCCACCGACGATCGCGTCTTCACGGTAAACATCAGCATGATCCGCCTTATCCCCCGCTTGTAGGGCGGACCCCCTGGCCCCGCTCTTCGGCTACCCCGCGATCTCCTCCCACGTCACCACCCGCTTCTCATAAATCGACTTCCGCCCCAGCATCGCCACCATCGTCGACCTCGCCGCGGACTCCGCATCGTTCAACGGCCGCTTCTTACCCCGCGCATTGTCGATAAACGCCGCCAGCGACATGTATGTCGAATCCTTTCCATCGTCCGGAATTTCCAGCTTGATCGCGCCTTTTTTCTCCCGCTCGATCCACGTCGCGGTGGCCAGGTCGATGGCTCCGTTCGCCCCGTACACTCGCTCCTTGATGCCCGAGAATCCCGGCGGATCGAAATAGATGTGGCTGAACTCCAGCCGCACATCGCCCGGAAATTCATAGATCACCGCATAGTTGTCCATCGTCGTGCGCCCGGGCGGAACATCTTTGAACAAGTTGATGCCCCCGGACCCGAACGCGCGCAGCGGATGCGTGTTCATAGTCCACGTGAACAGATCGATGATGTGGCAGGCCTGCTCCACGATGTTGTCGCCGGAACGCGCGCGGTCGAAATACCATGGCGTATCGCGCGGCAGATCGCCGGTGTGGCGATACCCCTGCATGAAGAGCACTTTGCCCAGGCCCCCTTGATGCACGAAGTTCATTGCCGCCTGCCGCGCTGGATCGTGCCGAAGCTGGAAGCCGGCCTGAAAGATTCCCTTGGCGCCTTTTGCCGCGATGACCATCAGCCGCGCATCGGCGGGATTCGTAGCCATCGGCTTTTCGCAATAGACGTGCTTGCCGGCTTCGAGCGTCGCGATGGCGATCCCCTTGTGTGTATCCACCGGCGTCGCAATCACGGTTGCGTCGATATCCTTGCGATCGTCCAGCATCTTCCTGAAATCGGAATAGGTGGCCGCCGTGGGAACCTGCTTCGCGGCCGCCGCGAGCCGTTCGGCATCGATATCGCACAGCGCGACAATCTGAATGCCGGGAACCTTGAGCAGATTCTGAAGCAGATACGATCCACGATTGCCTACGCCAATCACGGCGACGCGGACGGTGTCATTCGGCGACTGTGCGCCGAGCAGCGCGGGCATGGCCAGCGCCGTCTTGAGCATGGTTCGGCGGGATTGCATGTGCTCTACTGTAGCGCGGAAGGAAGTGCTGCGGCGCCGCAGAGCCGCGACCGGAAGGAAGCGAAACGATAGCCGCTTAGTTCACGCCCGTAGTGCGCAGACGCTTGCTGACGCGCGCGGCTCCGAAATCGTCGCGCGCGCTACGGCTTCCGCGCCGTCACGTGCCACGTAGGACAGCACCAGGGAAAACTAATTGCCGACAACTCCACGTCCGACATGCCCGCGCGCTCCAGCGCCCTCGCGTATTTCGGAGTCTCAAAAATATCCAGGATCGCCAGCCGGCCGCCGGGCTTCAGCACACGCACCATCTCACCCAGCGCCTGCTCGCGGTCCCCGGCATCGGGGATGTTATGGATCGCCAGACTAGACACCACCACATCGAAACTGCGGTCCGCAAAAGGGAGTTTCCGCGCATCGCCGGTTTCCACCTTCACTCGGTCGCCCACGCCTTCCGCCTTCGCATTGGCGAGCGCCGCTTCGGCCCGATTCCCCGAAAGATCCTCGGGTCTCCAGACATCGATGCCGGTGGCGCGCCCGGTCTTCAACCGCTTCGCCGCGCCGACCAGAAACAGCCCGCGCCCGCAGCCGACGTCCAGCACTTTTTCGTCTCCGCGCCACGAGATCTTATCGAGGATGCGATCCCGCAGGCCGGGCTTAAAAGACTTGCTGCTCCAGATCATTACCAGCGCAACCGCCACGCACGCGATACCGGCGGCAATACATATGCTGGATATGGCACGGCCTCCTTGCGGATTCGTGCTCTGGTTCATTACGTAGACCAGGATGCCCACTACGATGAGGATCGCGCCGCGGATCCCCAGCTTCCGGACAAGACCGGGAGCGTCCAGACCGTAATCGGGCGTGGCCACGCTTAAGCGCTCACCTCGACGCGCTCTTCAATCGGCCGCTTAAATTTGCACTCGGCATTTGGGCACTGGGCGAAGCCGCCGGCCTTGAGCCATTTCTCCACCAGGTACGGACTGCCGCAGTTCGGACACTTCTCATTCAGCGGCTTGCCCCAGGCGACGAAATCGCATTCCGGGTAACGGTTGCATCCGTAGAAGGTCTTGCCGCGCTTGGACCGGCGCTCCACCACCTCGCCTTGCGAGCAGTTGGGACACGGCACGCCGATGGTCTTCTGCTTGACGTACTTGCAGGTCGGATAATTGCTGCACGCGGTGAACTCGCCGAACCGACCGTGCTTCAACACCAGGTTGTTGGCGCACTGCGGACACTTCTCGTCCAGGGGGACATCGGATTTCTTCTGCTCGCCGCCAATCTGCTTGGTCGTCTTGCAATCGGGATAGCCTGAACACGCAAAGAAGGTACCGAAACGGCCCTTTTTGAGCACCATCGGACGTCCGCAGTTTTCGCAGTACTCCTCGGCGTCCTGTTCCGTCAGATCGGCCTTATCAACATCCGGCAGATCCACCGTGAGTTCACGCGTGTTGGTGCATTCGGGATATCCGGTACAGGCGATAAAACTGCCATGGCGGCCCCACTTGATCACCATGGGCTTGCCGCACTTCTCGCAAATCAAGTCGGTGGGCTTTTCCATCCGCTTGATGTCGGTCATGTTGCGCTCGGCGTGCGTCAGATCCTTCTGGAAGCGCTCATAGAACTCGGCCATGGCCGCGCGCCAGTCGATCTTGCCTTCTTCGATTTCGTCGAGCTCCTGCTCCATGCGGGCCGTGTAGGTGACGTCGAACAGATCCTCGAAGCTTTCGAGCAACAGGTCCGTCACCACCATGCCCAGCTCAGTGGGCGTGAACTTGCCGCCTTCCTTCTTGACGTACTCGCGCTCCTGAATCGTGGAAAGGATGGACGCGTAGGTGGACGGGCGGCCCACGCCGTCGGCTTCCAGCTCCTTCACCAGCGTGGCTTCGGTGAAGCGCGGCGGCGGCTCGGTGAAGTGCTGTTCGGGCAGCAGCGCCTTGAACTTCAGCTCCTCGCCCTCGGTCACCAGCGGGAGCCGGCTCTTCAGCTCTTCGTCGTCTTCGTCCTTCTGATCCTTGCCTTCTTCGTAGACTTCCAGGAACCCCTTGAATTTCGGCACGCTGCCCGTGGCGCGGAACCACCACGTTGCTCCGTCCTTGCCGCCCGCCGCGACGTCGATAGTGGTCTGATCGAAAACGGCCGGCATCATCTGCGATGCCACAAAGCGCATCCAGATCAGCCGGTACAACTTCATCTCGTCTTCTTCCAGATACGGCGCGACATCCTCCGGCGTGCGCTTGGGCGAGCTGGGGCGGACGGCTTCGTGAGCGTCCTGCGCATCCTTCTTGCCTTTATACACATTCGGGGTTTCAGGCTTGAACTGCGGCCCGAACCGCTCGTCGATCAGACCGCGTACTTCATCCAGCGCGTCACTGGAAACGCGCACGGAGTCGGTACGCATGTAAGTGATGAGACCGACCGAACCCTCGGCGCCAAGCTCTTTGCCTTCATACAGCCGCTGAGCCAGCATCATGGTGCGCTTCACACTGAAGCGCAGCTTGCGGGCGGCTTCCTGCTGGAGCGTCGAGGTGATGAAAGGCGGCACAGGATTGCGCTTCTTCTCACGCGTGCCCACGGACTTAACGATGTACTTCGCGCCATCCAGATTGGCCAGGATCGCTTGCGTGGCGGCCTCATCCGGAATCTCGACGTTCTCTTCATTGCGCTTCGCCAGATGTGCCGTTAGCACGGGAGGCTTCTTGGCATTCAGCTGGGCGTCTATCGACCAATACTCACGTTTTTGGAACGCGCGAATTTCGCGCTCGCGGTCGACTATCAACCGCAACGCGACAGTCTGCACACGCCCCGCCGACAGCCCGCGCCGTACCTTGTCCCACAGCAGCGGCGAGATTTTGTAGCCTACCAGGCGATCCAGTATGCGGCGCGCCTGCTGCGCTTCCACCAGATGCAGATTCACCGTACCGGGCTTGTCGAAAGCCTTCTTGATGGCGTTTGACGTGATTTCGTTGAACATCACTCGATAGAACTTCAGCCCGTTGGCGCGCTTGCCCTCGAGTTCCTCTTGCAGGTGGAAGCAGATCGCCTCGCCTTCGCGATCCGGATCGGCCGCGAGATAGACGTTTTCCACCTTCTTGGCTTCCGCCTTTAGCTCGGCGATCAGCTTCTTCTTGCCTTCGATCACCTCATAGTGCGGCTCGAAGTCATGGTCGACGTCGACCGCGAGATCCTTCTTGGGAAGGTCCTTTACGTGTCCGAGCGAGGCTCGGACGACGTACTGCTTCCCAAGGTACTTCCCGATTGTTTTCGCCTTCGCCGGCGATTCGACGATGACGAGATTCTTAGCCATGTGTTTTTGAGTCCGTAAGAAAGCTTACAGTTCTGAGCGGTTAGGCCTACCACACTCTAACAAGGGTTTGGCGGCCCAGTCCACCCGTATTTCGTTAGATGCCCCTAAGTGCCTGATGGTCGCAGGTTTACAGATCTTCTAGGAAATTGACCCGCTAGTTACCTTATCGGACGCCAGATCAGAATACCAGACTAGTCAAGCCTGGGACGCTTGCCTGAGCTACTCGGACCGGTAGGGTTCCCCGAAAGTCCGCGGCCCGCTGAGAATTGTCAGCTTGCCCGTACCTGTAAACGCACACCTTTCCAGATCGGCTACCACACCTTCACGTAATTCTTCCCCGGCAACTGCCTGATCAATCCCAACATCTCCAGCTCGAACAGTGTCGCAATCGTCTCCGACGGCGAACCGCCCTCGAAATTGTCGAGCAGCTGATCGAGTTGCACCGGGATATCCGGCGGGATCGCCTTGAGCAGCGCTCGGGCTTGCACTCCGATCTCAGGCGCGGGTTCCGCCTCGAGCGGAAGGCTGCCCTGGCGCTCGCGGACCTTGGCCATCAGCTGGCGGCGTACGTCGGCCGGAAGTTCTACCACTACGTCATTCCACTCCTGCACCAGCTTGGCGCCCTGCTTGATCAGCAGATTCGGCCCCCAGCTCATTTTCGAAGTGATGTTCCCAGGCAATGCGTAGACCTCGCGCTGCTGGTCGAGCGCGAGCCGCGCCGTAATGGCCGATCCGCTGTACTGCGCGCCTTCGATAATCAACACGCCGGCGCTCATCCCGCTGATGATGCGATTGCGGATGGGGAAGTTCTGCGGATAGGCCGGCCCTTGCATAGGGAATTCGGAGAGGAGCAGCCCCTTCGCGGCGATCTCTAACGCGAGCTTGCGATTTTCGGCGGGATAGACTTGATCGACGCCACACCCGAATACGGCGATGGTGTCGCCGCCCGCGCCCAGCGCGCCGCGATGCGCCGACGTATCGATGCCGCGTGCCATCCCGCTGACGATGGTGAGTCCGCAGCGCGCCAGGTCGGGCGTCAGTTTCTCGGTAGCGGCGATCCCGTAGGCGCTGGGCCGGCGCGTGCCAACCACGGCCAGCATCAGAGACTGCAACAGTTCGACGCGCCCACGCGCGAACAAGAGCAATGGCGGATCGTAGATTTCGCGCAGCCGCGGCGGATACCGAGAGTCGCCAATCGGAACCAGCAGAGCCCCAGACTCAGCCATCTTCCGCTGCTGATCCACCGCGTCGTCAAACGAGCACCCACTGGCAATACTCTGCGCCACGCTCCCCGAAAGCCCAAACCCCTCCAGATCCCCCCGCGAAGCCCGAAATACCGCCTGCGGGCTCCGAAACTGCTCAATCAATTGGACTGCCTTGCGCATCCCCAGCCCCGGCGTAACCCGCAAGGCCAGCCAATGCACCTCTTCGTCACCGTTGTTGTTGTTGTGGGGCGGGGCCCCTGCCCCGCAGCCGGCCCCCTGGCCGGCTCGTCCGGTCTTCAGCATCCTTTATATGGGTGCGAAAATGCCTCGAGAGTTCTCCACCGCTTTCAGAACCCGTGACGTCCGCGCGCGATTACATTCCCCCCGCGTGCCGCCTTAACAGTTCCTCTGCATACAGCGCCCCCGCCGGCGTCTCTTCATGCTTGAAGAACACGTACACGTCTCTTCCCTGCCCCAGCATTTGCTCCACCCGCACCGCGATCTCCGCCCGATCTTCAACCGTGTAATCGGCCTTCCGCAAGCGCGAGTAAACGAATGGAGCCGTCAGCACCTCGGGGACCACCAGCTTCTCCGATTCCGCCAGACATAGCGCCGCGCCATACTTTTCAAGCAGCTTGTACACCGGATCAACCAGCCAGGACGGATGCCGGAACTCAAACGCGCAGCGCGTCCCCTCGGGCAGCGTCGCCAGAAAGTCGGCGAGCACCTTCTCATCGCACTTGAACGCCGGCGCGAGCTGAAACAGCACCGGCCCCAGCCTGCGCGCCGAGCGCAAAGGATCGATCGCCTTGAAAAACAATTGCGTAAACTCGGATGGCTTTAGCCGGTCGATATGCGTGATGCGCATGTGGGCCTTCAGCGGGAAAATAAATCCGGCGCGCGTCGAAGTCACCCATTTCTCCAGCGTCGCCGCCGATGGCAGCCGCCGAAACGTGTAGTTCACCTCCACGGCGTTCAGCCGCTCGGCATAGTAGGACAAGAATTTCGCAGCCGGCAGTTTGGCTGGATAGAAGTCCGGTTTCCAGGTTGGATAAGCGAATCCGGACGTTCCGCAATAGAGTTCGGGCATGGGTTTAGCTCGCATCCGGCGGCAGCGGCCGCGCATCCCATACAATAGTGCAATCAACCGTGGTGCCGCAAAAACCATCCTCAAAGCCCAAGAAACCTACCTCCGAACGGTTCCGCGAGCTATGGCCGGATATCAAGGAAATGATCCGTCCCCGGCGGGGCGTACTGCTGGCGGGCTTCGGCCTGATGGTGATCAGAAGCTTGGCTGGCTTAGTGCTGCCGTGGTCCACCCGGCGGTTGATCGATGACGTGATCGGCAAAGGCCGAATGGATGTATTGAACACGCTGGTGCTCGGTGTATTGGCTGCCACTATCATTCAGGGCATTACGTCGTTCTCGCTGACACAACTCGTCTCCAAGGCGGCCCAAAGGTTAATAGCGGAGCTGAGGGGCAAGGTTCAGGAACACGTCGGCCGGCTGCCGGTAGCCTACTATGACGCCAACAAGACCGGCGTACTGGTCTCGCGCATCATGACCGACGTAGAGGGCATCCGCAATCTCCTCGGAACTGGGCTCATCGAGTTTGCCGGCGGGGTGCTCACGGCGGTCGTGGTATTGGTTATTCTGCTCAAGACCAGCCTGTTGATGACCGGGATCGCCGCCGTGGTGATCGCCGGATTCACGCTGACTTTGCGGAAAGCGTTTGGCACCATCCGGCCGATTTTCCGGGAGCGCGGAAAAATCACCGCCGATGTTACCGGCCGCCTTACGGAATCGCTGGGCGGCGTGCGGGTAGTGAAGGGCTATCACGCCGAGGAGCGCGAAGCCGGGGTGTTCGCCAAAGGAGTGGACCGCCTGCTGCAAAACGTTCTGCGATCGCTGACTGCGATGTCTTTGATGAGTCTGTCCGCGTCGGTTCTGATGGGCACCGTGGGCGCCATTGTGATGTACATCGGCGCGCACCAGATCGCCGCCCACACCCTTACTCCCGGCCAGTTCGTGATGTTTACGGCGTTGATGGCTTTTTTGGTGGCGCCAATGTTCCAGATCGTAGCCATCGGGACGCAGCTCACCGAAGCGTTCGCCGGTCTTGAGCGCACCCGCGAAGTGCTGCGCGAGCGCCCAGAAGACAAGGACCCGAGACGTACCGTGACTAGCGGACCTCTAAACGGACTGGTTACTTTCGAGGATGTCAGCTTCTCCTACAGTCCCGGGAAACCGGTGCTTGAGGCGGTTTCCTTCCGCTCCGAGCCCGGCACGTCGACGGCATTGGTAGGACCATCGGGATCGGGGAAGTCGACCATCATCGGCCTCATTGCGGCATTCGCCGTGCCCGACAGCGGAACCATTCGCGTCGATGGAGTTGACCTCGGAACCATCAAGCTGGACTCCTATCGAACACAACTCGGCGTCGTGCTGCAGGACACCTTCCTGTTTGACGGCACCATCCGCGAGAACATCGCTTTTGCCCGTTTCAATGCCACCGAAGCTGAAATCATGGACGCTTGCCGGATTGCGCGAGTCGACGAATTCGCGGAGCGCTTCGAGCTGAAGTACGACACCATAGTCGGCGAGCGCGGTGTCAAGCTCTCCGGCGGCCAGCGCCAGCGAGTGTCCATTGCTCGTGCAATTCTGGCGGACCCGCGCATTCTGATTCTCGACGAGGCGACCTCGAGCCTCGATTCGGAATCCGAAGCGCTCATCCAGGAAGGCCTGCGCTATTTAATGCAAGGCCGCACGACGTTCGTGATCGCCCACCGCTTGTCCACTATTCGCCGGGCCGATCAGATTTTGGTAGTCGAGAGCGGGCGGATCGCCGAGCGCGGCACGCATGAGGCCTTGTACGCGGCCCACGGCCGCTATTACGACCTCTACACGAAACAGCACGGCTTGGAGTCAAACTTGTTCCTGGCCCCCGGTGAAGGCGAAGAGCCCGCGCACGAGGCTGCTACCGCCGGCGCGTCCCGCGACGCGGGCTTAGCCGACGCCATGCGCTTACTGCGGGGTTAATGTGGGGCGGGACCCCTGTCCCGCAGCCAGCCCCCTGGCTGGCTTGCTGAAGCTTGATTCCCTGCTCCAGCAGCGGAGCCAGGGGGCTCCGCGCGGTCCAGGGG
>JALYHQ010000173.1 GCA_030776455.1 Acidobacteriota bacterium
ATGTGCCTTCCGAGAGGAGGCCGAACGCGACGCCCGGGTTTTCCGAGCGCACGATGGAGAAGAGACCGGGGATGATGGGCTTGGTATCGAAGGCGGTGAAGCGCGTTTCGATGAGCCACTTGGACCAGCGGTCGAGGGCGAAGACGGTGGCGGATATCGCCAGAACGGTCAGCCTATGCATTGGAATTGTAGGGCGGACCCCCTGGTCCGCGGCCGGCCCCCCGGCCGGCTCCGCGAGTACAATAACTGAAAGCATGCCCACGCCCGACCAGGAACGCATGGACGCCATGTCCCAAGCGCTCGCCGGCATGCTCCAGAGCCAGCGCGATTTCAATCGTCGTCTTGCTCGCATCGAGGAATCGCTGCTTCTCACCCCGATCGTCTCCGAAACACCCGCACCTCCCGTCCGCGAACCCGATCCCGCGCCCCCTCCCCCCATCCGCGAACCCGACCCTGAACCAGAGCCCGCTCCCCCACCGCTGCCCCCGCCGCCGGGCCTCGAAACCAACATCGGACTCACCATAGTCAACCGCCTCGGCGTCGTTACCCTCTTGATCGGTATCGCGTTCGGCTTCAAGTGGGCCGTCGACAACCAGATCATCGGAGCCGCCGGACGCGTTGAGCTGGGCGTGCTCGCCGGATTCTTGACGCTGGGCCTCGCCGACTGGCTCTGGCATCGCGGCCAGCGCATCTTCGCTCAAGGCATCACTGCCGCGGGCGTCGGCATCCTGTATCTCGCGCTGTATGCGGCTTTTGGGCTGTATCATTTGGTCCCGCAGATCTTTGCCTTCGTGTGCATGTGCGCCGTCACGCTGGGAACCGTGGCTCTGGCGCTGCGCTACGAATCCAGGGCTATAGCCGCGATTGGTCTGCTCGGCGGATTCCTGACCCCGCTCATGCTCAGCACCGGCGAGGATCATCCCTGGTTTCTGTTCAGCTACATTCTGTTGCTCGACGCCGGCGCCCTGGTTCTCTCGCGCGCCCGCGCGTGGCGCATTCTCGATGTCCTGAGTTTCACTGCCACCTGCGTCCTCTACGCCCTGTGGACGGAGGCGCGCTTTACAGCCGAGAAACAGGTCGTCGGCACCGTCTATCCGCTGCTGTGGTACGCGCTCTATTCTGCTGTTTCGCTGCCGTCGTTGGGCAACGTTGCGCAAGTGCTGACCACCGCGGCGATGGCGGCTGCCTGGGAAAAAGATCCCAGCCCTTACCTCACCATCACCCTGCTTCTGGCCGCGGGGGGCCTCTTCTTCGCCGCGCGCTCCGGCTCCGCCCTGCGCGTCACCCTCACCTTCGGAAGCTTCTGGGCATTTTATGGACTGTGGGCATCGGAGTTCTCCACGCGCCCCATCGGTCCAATGTTCGCCGGCATGACCTGCGCTTTCGCGCTGTTCCTCGGCTGGGTGATCTGGTGGAGCGCCTTGCAGCGCAAGCAGCCGCGCCCCGCCGAACTGCTGGTTCTCGGCGGAAACGGCGCCATCTACTTTGGCGCATCCTACGCGCTGCTGAATCCCGATTACCACGCCTGGATGGGACTGTTCGCCGTCGCCGTCGCCGCCATTCATCTCGCCGTGGGCGCCATGCTCTGGCGCTCGCGCGAAGCGGACTCGCGCGTGGGGACGCCCGTCCTGCTCTCCATCGCGCTGTCGCTGTCCTTTCTCACGCTCGCCGCGCCCATCCAGTTCAGCCAGTACCGCATCACCATGGCCTGGGCCGCCGAAGCCACCATTCTTACCTGGATCGGACGCCGGTTCGATGAAGCCCGATTCGGCATCGCCGGCGTCGTCATTTGTATTCTAGTATGGCTCCGCCTCGCTTCGATTGATGCCTGGATCTACCCCGACGCGCATAAATATGGACTCCTGTTCAATGCTCGATTCCTGGCCTTCCTGATCGCAGCCGTCGCAGCCTGGCTCTGCGCGCTTTGGAATCGCGAAAAGACCACCGCGCTCGTGGAATATCTGGGCGGTCACGTCATCCTGCTCAGCGGGTTCACGCTGGAGGTTTCAGGCTGGGCCTGGCGCATCCAGACTCCCGGCGGCGTGGCTAGTATCGAGACCGTCTCCATTACCATCCTCTATGCGGTCTATGCGCTTGCGCTCGTAGGCATCGGCGTGGCCACTCGCACGGTAGTCAATCGGCTGGCGGGACTCGCGTTGTTCGGCGTGGTGGTGTTCAAACTGTATCTTTACGACGTCTGGCAGCTCACCAAATTGCAGCGCATCTCGGCGTTCGTTGTGCTCGGCGTGTTGCTTCTGTCCACGTCATTCCTCTATTCGCGTTTCCGTGCGCTCATTGAGAGCATGTGGAAAGATGCACCGTCTCATACTTAGCGCGCTCATCGTTTCCGCCGCGGCGCGCGCCGATTACGACCCCGCCAACTGGCGCGCCCGCCGGCCTCTGCAGGTGCAGGCCGGCCACCCGGTCTCCTCCCTGCGCCTCGATCCGGGAATTTACAAGAGCTCGCTGGCCCGCCTTGACGATCTGCGTATCGTGCGTTCCGGCGCGGAAGTTCCGTACGCCATCCGGATCTTCTCGGGGTCGGCTGAACAAGTGGAATTCAGTCCGGCAATGCTCAACAAAGCGCGGCTCGCCGATGGAAACTTCCAGCTCACGCTCGATCTTGACGGCCACCCGAAGCACAGCCGCTTGCGCATCCAGACGCCCGACAAAAACTTCAACGCGCACGTGCGCATTGAGACCAGCGACGATGCCCGCACCTGGGCGCTGGCGCGCGCTGACGGTTATGTCTTTGACATCACCCAGAAAGAGCAGCACGCCGATGGGCTATCGGTTGACTACCCTGTCTCGACGCGCCGCTATGTGCGCGCCACCCTCATTGGGAACCTGAACGTCGCCAACGCCTGGATTCAGTATGCCCGCGATGTCAAACCGATGCGCGAAACTGTGGCTTCGCTCACGCCCGCGGTGGCCGAGGATCCCAAAGAGCACACCACCACCATCACCGCCGATATCGGATACTCGGGCTTGCCGTTCGACCAGGTGGATTTGACCGTCGCCCCCGGTTCGTTCTCCCGCACGGTCGGCGTCGAGACCAGTGAGGACGCAAAAGAGTGGACCTCGGCCGGAAGCGGCGTCGTCTACCGCTCACCCGAGCAAGAGAACACCGGTATTTCCGTCGGCGAACACTGGACTCGCTACCTCCGCCTGATCGTGCGCAATCAGGACAACGCGCCGCTTTCCATCCGCGGCGTCACGTTGAGCGGGAATCTGCGCACTCTGGAATTCCCGTCCAGCACGCCCGGCGTTTATTGGCTGTATTCCGGAAACACAACAGCGAAACGCCCGTCCTACGATTTCGCGCAGGTGCTCCCCGATCGCGAGCCGCGCATCGCCGCAACGCCGGGGCTCGAGGAGCCGAATCCCGCCTACCGCGCCCCCGTCTCACCGCCAATCCCTTGGACCGACCGCCACCCGAATCTTTTGTATGCAGTCCTGGCCGCGGCCATCCTGATCCTGGGCCTGATCTCCATCCGCTTCCTGCTGCGCGTCAGGTCTAGCCATACTTAGTTACCCTCGCAGCCAGTTAGTTAGTTCCCTGTCGGCTTTGCGTATTTCCTCCTGCCGCTCAAACCGCTCATTGATTCCCCGCAGACACCGGATCGCCAGTTGCGCGGCCCGGCGTCCCAGGCTGGTCTTGCCGCAGTCCTGAATGAGATCCCGCAGAATCAGGTATGCCCGCCAGCGTTCCTCTTGATCGTCCTTCAACGTCCGCTCATTCTCCATCAGCGTCCGCCGCTCCTCACGAGTCAGACGGCTGTCGCCGGAACCCACCAGCGCGTAGCGCTGATATCCGCCCCATAAAGTATCGTTGAAGTAAATTCCATCCGGGTTCGCGGCGATGAATGCCGCCAGCCGGTACTTGCCTTCCTGTGTTGTATTCGCTTCCTCATAAAGTGTCGCCAGTTGCCGCATACGCGGCGCCCGCCGGCCGGCGTGGATCGATTCATAAATCCGCGCCGACTCTTCATACAGATCCTTACGCGCCAGCCGGACCGCCAGCGCATATCGCACCAGCCGGCCTTCAGCGACGTTCGGATACTGAGTCACAAATGATTCCAGCGCGTCGATGGACGCCTCGGCTTCCAGCAGCAGATTCAAGTCCCACCCGGAAGGCGCCCAGTAGATCGCGTAATCTTCGATTCCCGCCTGATAACTCACATACAGATCGTTCTTGCGGCCAGCGTCATGCAGCCACAGGGCGAAATGGAGCTGCTCTACTGCATTCTTATTCTTTTGATACACGCCGCAAAGAGCATAGGCCGCCGCGGCCTTTTGATTGGGAGTGGAGCGGGAGGAGTTGAATAGCTTCAGCAGCGGATCCTCCGCGGCTGCGTATTCGTGCGACAAGAATTGAGCCGAGGCCAGCATCCACAGGAAATCCGGCTCCGCTCGAATAGCCGCGTCCTGCGGAACTCTCGCGGCTACTCTTAGCGCGGAGGGCGGATCGCCCATGCGCAGCGCCGTTCGCATTCCCAGCAGCGCCAGCGCATCCGCCCCGCGATTCGATTGCAGCAGATCGCTGTGTTTTTCCAGCAAGACGTTCACACGGTCATACGCTCGAGGTGCAACCGCTGGGTGACGCCTCCATTTCTCGTCCGCCACGTAAGGTCTGTCGAGATGCGGATTGGTCGCCATCTGGATCGCGAACGCGGCATGCTCGGGAGTGTCGAAGTATTCTTCCAGATGTGCCAGCAGGAACGGGCCCCCATCGTAGCCGTAGGTCATCTTCAAGGAGGTCAACAAGGTTTCGCGGCTGAGGTTTGACCCGTTGCGGTTCAATTCATCCAGATAGAGCTTTCCGGCAGCGGTCTGCTCACCCAACAGATAATGAACCCGCGCCAGCCAGCCGCGAGCTTCGCTCAAGAACTCCGGCGTCCGGGCGGTCCTCAGGAACTTCTGGAACTTGCCCTTCGCACTGTGCAAGAGTTCGGGCTCGCCGGGCTGGCCTGCGCGCAGATCGATCTTGGCGTCGATCAGTTCAACTTCCTCCTTTTCGCGGCGGGTCAGCGAATTGTCGGCGCGCGCCGCGGCCACCGCTTGCCGCAGCGCGGCGGTGTCGAAGACGTACTCCATCGGCTGCGAAATTTCCTGGTAGGCCGCTCGTAACTTTGCCAGCGGCCGGTCGTCGGCGGCCTTCACCATTCCTGCGTATGGAACGGAAACTCGTCTTACGCCATTCCGGGCGAAGTGCTGGGGCTGTTTCGAAAACGGTAGCCAGAAGTGCGCATCCAAATACTCGCGAAGCGACATGTCAAAACCGCACGCCCAGATAAACCCAAGCCCAAGGAAGGCAATCCCACCACACCGGACCATGCCGCTCCACTGCTTCATGGGAGTACTTCCACGGTGAAGTCGGTGCGTTTCGCGGCAACCGCGCGGCCCAGAAACAGGCGGCCCCGCCCGCAATAAGCCGGCAGCGAGAGTTCCAGCGCTGAAGGGTCCCTCATCCGTATGGGCACCTTCTCTTCCGGCAGAAAATATTCCAATTCCGTTGCGCTGTGGATGCGATAGCGAATAGGAGCCGGAGAGAAGCGCGTAGCGTCGAGCAAATACAAGTCGGCGCAGCTCACCGCCGCGCAGGCGCCATCCACTTGTTGAATGCTCGGCGTCTTGTTCTTCGCCTGGGAATCGGCGCTCGCGGCGCTCAGCACCTCATCCGGTTGCAAGGCCATACTCTCGTCGGCGACCGGCCAGCGGAAAAAAACCACCCCGGCACAATAGCCGCGAAGACGGCGGGCGCTTTCCACCGCCGCTTGCACTCCCTCCGGCGTGGACAGGATGAACTGCAGTGTGTCGCCGGGCGCCAGCCGGTTGTATCCGATCGCATGCTCTCTCGTCACGCCATAGTTCAGCATTAGCTCGTTCGCATTGCTCCGCGCGGTTTGAAGATGGAACGCCGGATCGCTCGCGATGTCCAGCATCGTCAAATCGCGAAAATAAATCGAGTGGCTCTTCTCGGGCTGTGCCGCGTTCTCTCTCGGGACAAACCGGGCGCGCCCAAATGTGGATATGCCGATCCGGTAGCGCTTGCGAAAACGGTTGAACCGCGGCGCCCATTTCGCGGCATCCAAGCTGGTTGCAATCGCACCCTCATTGTTGTTCTGAGGATCGCCGGCGTCATAGAACTGTGGCACGAATTCATCGGTTTCCTTGATGACGTCGGCGACCGCCGTGCCGTCTCGAAACCAATCCAGCAGCGCGGTGATGGAGATTTGCGTCTTCGACGGCAGGTTATTGCGAACCTCCCGCAGCAACCGCGCATATTGAGGAAGCGACGCAGTTGGACTGTCGATATCCAGCTGAATCCCAGCGATGTTGACATGCCGCCTTTGCGCCAACGCCTGAATGCGGGCCAGCGAAACGTCGAGCATTGGCGCTATGGCAACATCCGGCACCTGCTGGTGCTCGTATCGAAAAACCAGCCAGTATTCACGGGCCGGAGGCAACTCGTCGGGTAATTCTCCGGACACGTGCCACGATGACCCAAAGGTATCCTTACTTATAGTGCCGGCCTGGACGAATAACACGTCGGGCGTCTCACCGTGCGAGGGCGCAGGCATTTCGTAACTGCGCCACAACCAAAAACCCGTCGTCCATCTTACCGGCGGGGGCTGGCTTTGCAAAGGCTCCACGCAACCGGTGATACCAACGGTCGCGATTATCAAGAAAGTCAGTCCAATAAAACGCATCGGGCTGAAGATTACTATACACCCGCCGCGAAATCCAGCCCCCTGCGAATCGCGATTTCCACCGGAGAATAGCCGCCATCGGCGCGATCAAGCTGCAGCGGTGTCGCCGGATAGAGTGGTGGCTGCGCCATGAAACGCGGCGCTGATCCCTGATGTCGCTGGGCAGCATGGATGAGAAACGGATGGCAAAGATACACCGTCCCGGCTTCCCCCGTCGCGAGCGCCACTGGCCGGTGCGCCGTCACATCCAGCTTCCCGGCAAGTTCCAAGAACGACAATCCCGCGTCTCCCCATGGCTGCAGCAGCCGTGGCACATCCAAATGCGACCCAACCCGGATACGCGTCGGCGCATCCCTTTCGCTCACGTCGGAAAACAAGAACAGCATCAGCAGAGCGCGGCCTCGCGAGCTCACGTTCAATCGCCATGATCCATCGGCGCCCTCGAAACTCGCTTCTGCATGCCAGCCCGTATCGCCGGGATCTTCATCGCTGGGAAACCGCACCGGAAACGTCCCCAGGCTATCTCGCCGAAGCCATCGTCCCGCACCCACCAGTTGGTCAAACGCGGCATGTAGCAGCGGCATGTTCGCTGCTTTGCGAAACGGTTCCTGCCCGTAATCCCCCAGCCGAATCACCGGTTGCTTCCACGTTGCGGGATCGCGTGCATCACACCCCGTGTCAGACCACAATAGTTCGCGGCCCTGATCCGCTAATTCTCTCGGGAAGCAATCATCCAGACGGATAAAGCCATCCGTGATGAATTGCTGTACCTGGGCATCGGTGAGATCGTGGGCACTTCTCTTCGAATCCTTCAAGGCCGCTTCTTCCACCTTGTCGCTGCAATGGCTCGGGCCGCGGCCGCCTTGTGGTCCTGCTGCCACGGCGGACCGAGACGCGCTCGGAGGCCATCTAAGAACACGTCGAGGCGTTCTACCGTGGTTGCCATCGCGTCGGCAGCCCGTCGCCGCTCCTCGCCCCGCGGGAACGTCGCCACTTTGATTCTGAGCGTAGCAGCGGCCGTGCACAGTGCGTCGTGATACAGCATCCCGTCCGCTCGCGCCAGCACATGCCACGAGGCGCGTGCTTCCGCAACGGAGTTGGGAAGCCGGGGAAGCGTAGCTGCCCGCAGAGCAATCGAGACGGTCTCCCGTAACCGTGACAATTCCCTCACAGCGCAATGCGCAGCGGATTCCCGTACTTCCTCAACCAATCTCTCCGCTTGGTCCGCGTTCATGCCGGCCGTCTCGTGTTCATATGGCTGCTTCGGCAGCCCCGGCTCAATCAGTTCCACCCGTCGGCGATCCACCACCACGGGTACGCCATCTTTGGCGCTCACGCTGACGATGATCGCCCAGCCAGTATGATCTGCGATTCCCGCAACCACGGGCGCTAGCTTGCACACACGGATCAAAATACCATTTAGAATTGCGGCATGTCTCGAAATGTCATCCTTGGATTCGGACTCAGCGTTGACGGCTACATCGCGCGGCGCAATGGCGCCATGGACTTTCTGGTCATCGACCAAGAAGGGGAAGCGTTGATGTCCGACTTCTTCGCCAACATCGACACCACCATCATGGGCCGCAAGACGGCCGCTGTGGCGGCGGAAATGCCGGACATGCCGGGAATTACCAACTACGTAATCTCGCGGCGCTGGAAGCCGGGTAAACGCGAGGGATTCGAAGTGGTGAGCGGATCCCTGACAGCCTTCGTGAGAAAGCTAAAACGCCGCCCAGGGAAGGACATCTATCTCGGAGGCGGGGGCCAATTGTGCCGCAGTTTCCTCAAAGAGGATTTAGTAGACGAACTCTACATCGGCGTAAGCCCGGTGCTGCTAGGCGACGGCATCCCCGGATTTCCCGCCAAGTTCCCGCGGCGCGATTTCAAGCTGACAGAATGCAAGTCATACTCAAACGGATCCGTTGGCCTCCGCTACACCCGGCGCTACAACCGGCGCTAAAACCGGCGCTACAACCGGCGCTAAAACCGGTAGCACAGGCTTTAGCCTGTGAATCTACTCAGCGCTTCCCCTTCCCCATAACATTCAGCGCCACCGCCGCCCGAATCAGCTCCTTCAACGCCGCCTTATCAATCTTCTCGCCCTCCCGAATATCAATCGCCCGCCTGACATTCCCCTCCAGACTCGAGTTAAACAGCCCCGCGGGATCCTTCAACGCAGCCCCCTTGGCAAACGTCAACTTGACGACACTCTTATATGTCTCTCCCGTGGTGACGATGCCGCCGTGGGACCACACCGGAGTCCCCCTCCACTTCCACTCCTCCACCATCTCCGGGTCTGCCTCGCGTATGATCTCGCGCACCCTCGCGAGCGTCTTCCCGCGCCAGTCCCCAAGCTCCTTGATCTTCGCGTCGATCAACGCAGAGGCGGATTCCACCGTGACGGGCTTTTTCATGTGCCGCTCCAGTTCTCGCACCTATTTTAGCTGCGCTCATCGCAACGCGGGTTTGTGGCCGAACCCCCGATTACTGCCGCGGGCGTGACTCCGCTGGACCACAGAAGCGGGCGTCGTAGATATAATGACGGGCGTATTAGGATCACCGTGAACCGGAGCGCATTGGGCGACCTCATCGTCCTCACCGAAGCCCTCGCCGCGCCGTTCCGCGCCTCGATGACTTTGAACCGCGTTTTCAAAACGCCTTTTGCAAACTTCTTACTCTCGATTCAGGGAATACTTAGGAGAAAAGAATGGCAACCTCAAGTGCAACTAACAATGAATCGGTCAGTGCCGCGAGAGTGGACCTGAAGTTCGAGGTGATCGTCATTCCAGTCGCGGATGTTGATCGCTCGAAAGCGTTTTACACCAGGCTTGGGTGGAGGCTCGATGCAGATTTCCCATTCGACAACGGATTCCGCGTTGTCCAATTCACGCCTCCCGGCTCGGGGTGCTCGGTTCAATTCGGCACCAAGATAACGACCGCCGCGCCGGGCTCTGCCCAAGGCCTCTATCTGATCGTTTCCCAGATTGAAGCTGCCCGCAAGGAGCTCGTTGCTCGCGGTGTCGAGATCAGTGAGGTGTTCCATGCTTCGAAACCGGGTGCTCAATTCCGTCCCGAAAGCGACAGCCGCGTCAGTGGGCCGGACCCCGGCCACCGCAGCTACTCTTCCTTTTCTACCTTCAACGACCCGGATGGCAACACCTGGCTCCTTCAGGAGGTCACAACGCGCCTGCCCGGACGCGGACTCAGCAATTTGGACGTCTCGGAGCTGACAGAGCTTTTAATCGAGACGGAACAGCATCATGGCCAGTACGAACCCACCGCCCCGAAGCACCATTGGTCGGGGTGGTACGCCGCCTACATTGTCGCGCGACAGGACGGGAAGACTCCCGAAGAAGCCGCCAAATTAGGCAAGCTGCACATAGAAGGTGCTCAGAACGAATAAGACGCAAAACTCATTGGCACGCGCGAGGACGAACGGGCGGCATGACCATTTGGCGCGGCGTGCCTTTCAGGAGCGGCGTCCGCCAAACTCCTCCGCGTGCAGCGACACAAATTCCCGTACGCTCATCGGCGGCCGGCCCGCCACCCGTTGGACGCCTTCCGCCCATCTGTCATAACGGCCCGCCCGGTGCAACTCGCCCATCGCCAAAAGATGCCCCGTCAGATGCTCCGGCATATTTTGCCTTTTCAGCATCTGTTCCCACTCCTCGGGGCTGATGTCAGAATACGCGATCTCTCGGTTCAGCGCGTCCGAGAATTCGCGGGCCACCCCATCCATGTCCTGCGACCGCGGACCGGTCAGCTCGTAGATCAGACCCAGGTGCGGCCCAGGGTCGGCGAGAACGGCAGCCACTACCTCAGCGACATCAGCCGCCGCAACCGGAGAGGTCTTGCCCCGCCCGAACGGCAGCTCAATGCGGTCTCGCTTGCGGACCGCCGGAGCGGCTAATTGCAAAAAGCTCTCCAGGAACATTGTCGGCCGGATGGTTACCACAGGCAGGCCCGACCACGCCAGCGCCTGCTCGCTCAACCAGTGCTGCCGTTGCTGATGGCTCGGTGTGGTGTTCTGGATGCTCATCTCGGAAACTGTCATCTGGGACATGTTGACCAGCGCGTTCACTCCGGCTTCCCGCGCCACGGCCGCCATGGTCACGCTCGCCTCCAGGTACCCCGCGGACACGGACATGCCGAAGTATACCCGGCCGCAGCCGCTGACGGCACGATAAACATCACCCGGTTCGAGGAGGTCGCCCACCACTACCTGGGCCCCCGCGGCTCGCAGGGACGCCGCCCGTTCGTCCTCGCGCCGCACCATGGCGCGAACCCGTAACCCCCGATCGAGGAGCAGGCCGGTGACAGTGCGTCCCACCGACCCCAGTTGGCCGGCGGCCCCGGTTACCAATATGGATCCGTCATCTGCCATGCACCCCGATAATATCTAAACTCCAACACTCGGCAGATGCGGTTCGACTTTCCCCCGTACAGATCGCGGCTGGCCACCGGCGCGTTCAGTCTGAATGTGGAGTAGGATCGGGATTGCTCCTGCATTCGATTTCAACAGCAACTAACACAGCACAGGAGGAATCACAACAATGCATCCTTTACGCAAACTACGGGAATCCGGTAAACCTACAGCCGCCCAGGTGAGCGAGCTGCTTGCCGAAAACGTCGTTTTCAACAGCCCCATCCTGGTACGGCCGATCGACGGGCGTGAAGTCATCGCGGCGATTTTCGCTCAGTCGAGCTCTACGCGTGGTTCCGGTACCTATACAGCCGAGTTTAAGCTCGATGAGCGCACCACCTTCTTGCGCTGGGTGGGAACCATGGATGGCCACAAGTTCGAGAGCCTGGAGGTCATCGTGGACAACGAGCAAGGGCTGATTGTGGAGCGCACGATTGCCCTCCGGCCGTTTCCGGCTCTGAAACTGTTCCGCGACGCCATGTATGCATCGCTCAAGGATAAGCTGCCGCCCGATGTTTGGGACTACCCAACGCCGTAGTGTGCGCGGTCCTCGCGCCGCACCATAGCGAACCGGGAACCCTCGATCGAGGAGCAGGCCCGTGACCGTGCGTCCGACCGATCCCATTTGGCCTGATCCTCCTCGGGACCGGTCAGCCGTCCCCCGTGGGGGGACGGGGAGCGCACTTTCGCGAGCGTCAAGTGGATGCCGCGAACTCGTCAAGCGGCCCGCTTTGTCGCCGCGCCGTTCCGGGCTTCGATGGCTTTGACGGAGTTTTCAAACGCCGTTTTCAAAACGCCCTTGCCGATGGTCCTGAGCACGAAGCCGAGCAACCGGCCCTTGAGGTTCTTGCCCTCGCGTACGACCACCAGGTCAATGCTGGTGGCGCCGTCGGGCTGGCGGGTGAAAGTGTAGGTATGGCCGGACGCGCCTCCCCATACGTTCGAGTCGGTCGTCGTGAGGACGACGCGGTTGGGGTTGGACCAGTCGTAGTGCAGACGTTCCCAGATGCCGCCCGACCCTTCGGTAACGTCGGCCTCTGAACGGCCCAGATGATACACCTTAAGATAGTCATCGGCGCTGTTTCCAAAGAGCTTCGAGCGGCCCGGTCCGAAGTCGGTGAGCCCGGCGATGTACTGCTCGGCCGTCGAGGTGGTTGTCTGTTGGAAGTGGATCTGTGCTTGCGTCATTGTCGTTCTCCTTTTCTGTTGAACAACTGTCGCAATAGAATATTGCAACCGGCTCTCCATCCGGAAACCGCTGAAAATAAAGACAGTGGTGTCCAGCATCGCGCCGAATGCTCAGCAAAATGACGAACCTTGAGCAAGCGCCACCGGGCGCAAGCTATTTAGAAGTCGGACGCTTCTGCCCGTACTTATCAATGCCCATCCGCTTGATCTTCGACTCCAGCGTCTGCCGTGGAATACCGAGTTTCGCCGCAGCGCCAGAAGGTCCCGCTATGCGGCCGTGGCTATCCGCGAGAGCCGCTTCAATCATTTCCATTTCCCGATCTTCCAGTGCCGAAAGCCCTTCGTGCGGCCGCTCAGTCTCTGCCTGCTCGAGCCTTAGCCAGCTCTCATCCACTACGAAGGTGTCGGTTTCAGTCAGGATGACGGCTCGTTCCACCACGTTCTGCAATTCGCGGATGTTCCCGGGCCAGCTGTAGGCTTGTAGCTGCTCCAGCGTTTGCCTGGCAATATGCCGGATGTTCTTGCCGGCCCCTTTGGCATAACGCCCAACGAAATACTCCACGAGTAATGGGATGTCATCCACGCGCTCGCGGAGCCGCGGAACCGCGATTGGAAAAACATTCAACCTGTAGAAAAGATCCTGGCGAAAGGTTCCGGCGGCGACGATGGCCGGCAGGTCACGATTGGTTGCCGCGACCACGCGAACGTCTACCTTGACCGGAAGATTGCTGCCCACTCGCTCGAATTCGCGCTCCTGCAGCACCCGCAAGAGGGCGATTTGCGTTTCCGCGGGGAGTTCGCCGATCTCGTCCAGGAAGAGCGTCCCGCCGTCAGCCGCTTCAAACCGCCCCAACCGGCGCTGCAGCGCACCGGTGAAGGCGCCTTTTTCGTGCCCGAAAAGCTCGGACGCAATCAGCGATTGGGGAATTGCCGCGCAGTTGACCCGCACGAATGCTCTGTTGGCGCGTTTCGACCTCCGATGCAACGCTCGCGCGATCAGCTCTTTGCCCGTACCCGTTTCGCCCAGAATAAGAACGGTGGAATCCGACGGCGCCACCTTTTCCACCTGCTTCAGCACCTGGCGCATGGGTTTCGAGGAGCCGACGATTTCCTCAAACATCGAAGAGCGATCGATTTCCTCTCGCAGAACCAGGTTCTCGTTCCGAAGCCGCTCTTCCGTCTTCTTCCGGTCGTCGATATCGGTTGCCGTGGCGTACCAGCGGATGATCCGGCCGCCTTCGTCCTTCAGTGGGTTGTATTGAACCAGCTGCCAGCGATATTGTCCGTCCTTAAACAAGGACCGCATTTCCAACTCGAACGGAAGTCCCTCCAACAATCCCACGCGGCGCTCTTCGCGGACCCGGTCGACATCTTCCGGATGAAAGGCCCGCGCGAAGAAGCCTTCGTCATTCACATCGCCGGGAGTGAGTCCCGTACGGTCCAAAGCAACGCGATTCGCGTAGAGTGTCGTGCCATCCGGCGCGAGGACCACAATGGATTGGCGAATGGCATCGGTGATTGTCCGAACACCCGCCTCATCTTCGCGAAGCTTCTGCTCGGCGCGTTTACGGTCGTCGATATCGGCGTTAATCCCGAACCAGCGGACCAGGTTGCCCTGCGCATCATGGACCGGCGCCGCCGATATTTGGAACCAACGATACTCTCCATCGGCGCGGCGAAGACGCAATTCCATCGTGCTGCCATGATCCCGCCACCAGGCCTCGAGCGTTTGGATGTCATCCGGATGGACGGCCGATTTCCATTCCGATCCGTACAACTGCTCCGAGGAAAGCCCCGTGTACGTCCGAAATGGCTGGTTGAAGAAATCCAGGGAGCCGTCCGGAAGAGCGGACCAGGCAAGCGCCGGAACGCCATCGATGAAAGCGCGGAGGTCCAGTGTAGCCCGGTTTTGGCCGTCACTCGTACTCATAGCTTGAGCCGCCGCTTCCGGCCATGCTGAATTATACGACGCTAAGCTCCCTCGGCGCGCTCGCGAAGAATCCACTCGTGCACGTAGGGAGGGCACCCGGCCAATTCAACGCCCTCCTCTTCGCAGCGAATCAGGAAACGGACCACCGCGAGGTCCACCAGCGTGACCTCGCTCAGGTCGAGAATTTTGCGCGCGCAGCCGCCGTTCATTGCAGATCGAATGCAGGCGATGCCGTCCGGCTGAATGCGGCCACTGAGCAGCAGGCGAGTGACGCAAGCATCAGACTCTTTTTCAATCCTCAACATTGCTTGATCACCCACCGTGTTGTGACGCACCGGCTACGGCATACCTGCCGGCCGGTTCTGCACGGGACAAGTTGGGCATCAACGCCTGGCGCGCTGCCTCATAAGATTCCCATTGCCCCGCATCCGGAAGCGCGGGGATGGTCACGAACTCCCCTTGATCGAAGCCCGCGAGAGCCGCATCCACCATATCCTCGGCGGTCATCACGATTTCCTGGGGCAGATCTTCGACCGGTTTGCCGGCTTTTTTCCATAAGTCCGTGGCTGTCGCCCCGGGCAGTACCACCTGAACTTTGACGCCCGTGTCAGCCAACTCATGCCGCAACGATTGGCTGAAGCCGAGCACATAGGCTTTCGTGCCGCCATATACGCCATTGAGAAGTTCGGGGGCAACCGCGACGATGGAAGCGATGTTGATGATCGAGCCGACGCCGCGCTGCACGAATCCGGGCACTACGGCGTACGTTAGCCGTGTCACCGCCTCCACATTGAGCGCGATCATCCGACTCATGTCGGCGACGTCCGAATTCAGTAATGGCGCGGTAGCCGCGACGCCGGCGTTGTTCACGAGCAGCGTGATTCTTGAGTCTTCGCGAAGGATTCGCTCCAGCCTGGCCAAATCGTTGGAATCCGTTAGATCGGCAGCCAGGGTCTCAACTTTGCTTCCCGTATCGCTCACAAGCTTCTGCGCCAGATCCGCCATGCGTTCCTGGCTCCGTGCAACCAGGAGTAAATCGTACCCCCGCCGCGCGAGACGATCCGCGTAGACGGCCCCGATTCCGGAGGATGCTCCCGTGATCACCGCTAGTCCCTTAGAGTGTCGTTGCATTTTAGTGTTCCTTTCTGTTATTCACTTTCCGGTTGTTGTATAGGCACCGCGAGTGCCGTTTGTAACCCATTGGATCGGATCAACTTGATGCGGCCCGCGATGCCGCATCTTCAGCAAAATGACGAGCCGTGAGCATGCACCAGCATGGTGACGAAGCGATTCCGGTCCTTAAACGTCCGATTGGCCTTTTGCCGCTCCCCATCTTCCAGCAGTCATGCAATGCATATACAATGGAAGGTGCGGTGTTCGACTGGGACACAAACAAATCTGCGTAAGATTCGGGCGCACCGGATCAAGGCTGAAGAAGTGGAGAGAGCGCTGTCGAATGACCCGATCCCGATCTACGAGCAAGATGTGGAAGGGGAACTGCGCTACGTCTATTATGGCGAGACCGAATCGGGACGGCTGCTGGCCGTGGTAATTGTTGAGCGCGGCGAAACGATCCGAGTCGTCACCGCGTACGACCTGGACGCCGGGCAGAAGAAGGACTATCTCGTCCGGCGCTTGCGAGGGGAGTGAAGGTGATGAAAAAGAAACCGATCGCCATACCGAAGTTCGTCAACGAAGCACAGGAGGCGGACTGGTGGGCCAGCCGCGAAGGCCGTGAGTACGTAAAGCAGAAAGCGGCGATAACCGGGAAGAAGGGAAAGGAGCCGAGGGGTTCGCGCCTTGTCGGTCAGTTGAACAAGGTCGCCAGCGTCCAAATTGCGTTGCGATTGCCCGAACCCGATATAGCCAAGGCCCGAGAACTCGCAACGCGAAAGGGCATCGGATACCAGACACTCCTCAAGATGCTGGTGCATGAAGGGCTTCGCCGCGAAGCGCGCCGGGCGTGAACGGTTCGCTAAGGCCGGCCACTCGGACGCGGCGTCCGGCGCCACCGATGTGACCTTCGCGCCGAAGCCATGTCTATGTTTCGGACGGTTACTGCAACGCCCGCTTCAAAGAGTACAGGGCCGACGGAAAGAAGTTGCGGGAATGGGGCAAGATTGCTACCGCTCAAATCCTTTCGAGCTCGACCAGACAAAACCGGCCCAGGCCAGTGGGGTCCATTATCGCCACGGCCAGGGCGAACCAAGCTGTCGCAGGCAGAATGCAACGCGCTGCTTCAAAGAGATGCCGGGCGTTTGAGCGGGATCGTAGACCGCAACACATAGCAGGGCGACGACGAGCATCAGAGTCACGATGCTAGCCACGATTATCGCCGCAACCACGATCATCCGATCAACTCTACCAATTCCCGCACGTGAAACGGTGATG
>JALYHQ010000174.1 GCA_030776455.1 Acidobacteriota bacterium
GACAACCTGTCCCCTCTCCCCACTCCAACCCCAACAATCCTCGCGTCCTCCCTTGGCCCCCCAATTGCTCTCCGCATGGTACCGATGCCCGAGCGAAGACTGGAAACGCGGCTTGAAACCCAGGCGCCTGCCGTCATTACGCCGCTCTCCGCAGTTACCAGCCGCGTACACGGATCCGTAGTGAACGTCTCCAGCCGTGGCCTCAAGGTTCATGCCGGTACGCCCCCGGAAGAGCACCTCGCCGCCGGAAGTATCTTTCGCGTTCAAAGCGGAGACGATCTGATGCTTTGCGAGATCCGTCACCGCCGCGTGGAAGGCGAGACCGCGGACATCGGTTTTTCGATTCTCCACTGGGTCTCCGAGGGCAAGTTGAATCGCCTGGTCAAGGAACTAATTCGATTAACGGCCTGAGACTGAGTTTCGAATCCATTCCGCCATCGCCGACAGCGCACGCGTCCGGTGGCTCACCTTCAGCTTGCGTTCAAACGCAGCTTCGCCGAATGTACAACCAAACGGCGGGTAGAAAAAGAGCGGATCGTAACCGAAGCCATTCGCGCCGCGAGCTTCTTCCAGCAGCAGGCCCTCCACCTCGCCCCGAAACGTGCCCAGCGCCTCGCCCTTTCGCGCCAGGCCCGCCACCGCGACAAATCGCGCCCGCCGGTCGCGGACGCCGCGCATGTTCTCGAGCACCAGCTGGTTGTTTGCTTCATCGGTTGCATCGGCGCCGGCGTAGCGCGCCGAGTACACTCCGGGTGCCCCACCCATCGCCACCACTTCGAGTCCCGAGTCATCGACGAACAGCAGGTCGTCGCAATATCCGGAATAGTAAACCGCCTTCAGGATTGCGTTCTCCTCGAACGTAGCGCCGGTTTCCTCGGGCGGCTGAATATCGCGCAGTCCCGGAAGCGGTTCCACATCCAGCGTGCGGCGAAACTCAACCAGCTTGCCCGGATTGGTGGTGGCGCAATAAATCATTGCCCGGCGAGCGCCTGCTTCTGCAGATCCACCAGGCGCGTGATTCCCAGCCGCCCGAGCTCCATCAACCGGGCCAGTCCCGCATCGTCAAATGGCGTCTGCTCCGCCGTGGCCTGGATCTCGATGAACTTTCCCGTGCCCGTCAGGACCAGGTTCATGTCGACGTCGGCGCGCGAATCCTCTTCATAGCAGAGGTCCAGCAAAGGCTCGCCATCCACGATGCCGACACTGGTGGCGGCCACGTGATCGCGCAGCGGAAGAGCCTTGATGGCGCCATAACGCACCAGTTGCTGCAGCGCCACCGCGAGCGCTACCCAGGCTCCCGTGATCGCCGCCGTGCGCGTTCCACCATCCGCCTGCAATACGTCGCAATCCACAATCACGCTGCGCTCGCCAAGCGCCGGCAGATCCACCACGCTGCGCAGCGAACGCCCAATCAGCCTCTGGATCTCCTGCGTGCGCCCGGAGGGATGTCCCTTGGATACCTCGCGCGGCGTGCGCGTAATAGTGGCGCGCGGCAGCATCGCATACTCGGCCGTCACCCAGCCTTTGCCCGAGCCGCGCAAAAACTGCGGGACCGTCTCCTCAATCGAGGCCGCGCACAGCACGCGCGTGTTGCCCATCTCAATAAGCGCCGATCCTTCGGCGGTGGCCAGATAGCCGGTGGTGATCTTAACGGGACGCAACTGGTCCGCCGTGCGTTGATCGATTCTCATCAGGAACCCGATTTCAGGGAAAAGTAAAACAGCAGGCACAGCATACCGATTCCCAGAACAATCAGGATCAGGCAGGGAATTGCGCGTGCGTTGGATTGCGCGGTTTTGGCGCGCTTACCGGCCGGTCTGTACTTTGCCATTCTCTATTTACAGGTTTACATGCTTTGCGGCCTGGCGGAAGAACTCGTCCAGCGCGCCCAGCGTCTTGTCTTCCAGATCCGCAAGCACAATGGCCACCACGGGACGTCCCCGTTCAGCCAGTGCCGCGATGGTAGCCAGGAATTGCGCGCGATGATAATCGGCCGTGTATCCGATGGAGGCGATCTTCAGCGATGCTTCCGAGATCAGAACCGTGGAGAAACACTTGCCATGTCCGATGATCATTTCGTGATACGAGTGATTCATGGCCGGACCTTCGTAAACATCCACGGGCATTTTCAATCGGCCGCGGAACAACGTTTCGGCGGCGCGATTGAGACGCGTGCGGACCGAGCGTCCGGCCGCCGAGTAGCGCGTGTCGCCGAAAAACGTCAGCTCGCCGTATTCCACCGCTCGCGTGGCCGCCAGACCGCCCGCCAGTCTGGCGTAAATCTCAGCCGCCGAACGCGGACACGGTTCGGGCCGGGGCATGCGATCGAAATAGAGCGTGATCCCGCTGCGCCATTTCGCCTGGTTGGGCGACGATCGCATGTCGCGCCACGCGCTGGTCTTCTCGATGGATCCTGCCTTTCCCGCCGCCGCGAACAGCCGCGCCGCGATAGCCTTGTAGAGTTCCACGCCCGGCTGTGTGGTGAAATTCATCTGCCGCAGCCACGCCAGCCCGAACACCACGTAGTGCATGAACTGCATATAGCGCGACAGTTGTGACCCGCGCGGCAGCGTGAGTACCGCCACCGGGTAACCGCTGCGCCGCAGTTGCGCGATCTTCTGGGCATCCGGAGGCGCGAAATCCTTGCACTGAATGGCCGCGAATACGCGGTCCTGCCGCGGATCCTTGGGAGCGCGGTAATTGGGCAGCTTGATGCGGTCCTCGATTACGATCTTGATTCCTGTCTGTTCGCTCTTGCCCAGGCTCTCCTCGAAATCCTGCTTGGTCCACACCGCCGCCGCGCTCCATTCCCTGGGCAGCATCAGCGTCACCTTGTCGCGGCCCTGGGTTCCCTGCGCATGCAGAAACGCCGCGAGTTTCCATGCCGTCAGCACGTCCGCCGCCGAAAGCCGGGTTTGGCCGATCCAACTCTCCAGGTCCATTCCCGCCAGTGCCAGCGGATAAAGGCTACCTCGCGTGAGCGGACCGCTGTGGCGTCCGGCCGTGGTGCCGCGCTCATCGGGCTGCAGCGGGACGCGACGAAATTTACGATGCGAAGCGAACTTGTCCAGCACGGATCCGTCGATGGTCATGTAGAGAAAGTTGGGCCGGGGATCCACGCCCTGCACGTCGAAGAGGCGGGCTAGCTTCTCCAGATTCAGCACCGGCTCGTAGGAGGTCATCCCCATGGCCATGCCCACCACCAGCGTTCCCGCCAGCGCCGCCTTCAACTGCCCCCGCGAGCGCTTCGTTATATCGTCGAGAATGCTCTGAAGCTTGGCGGGATCGGTGGAATCCAGCACGTAACAGCGTGGCCCGCGATCCAGCAGACCCGCGCCGTTGTACATGTGCTTGTCTTCGGCCGAGCCGCCCATACCCGCCCAGATCAGAAAGCGCGGGCGAACGCGTTCCACGATTTCCGCAATCTCGCGCTGGATCGCTTTCGCCCACTTCGGATGCTGCGCGGTCTGCCAGGCGAGCTCGAAAACGCCGTACCCGTTCCAGCCCACGTTGCCGGCGGCGCTCACATCCATGCCAATTCGAATGAGCGGATTCCGCGACGGGTCCAGCGAATCGAGCGGTTTCCGGTTCAGAGCCTTGAGACGATCCACCAGCCGCTCGCGTTCGAGACTGTCAAAAAAAGGGGTCGAGGAAATACCTTCATTAAAAAGAGACAGAAGCACGCGTCCCTAGTTTTATCACAGAAGCGCGGGCTGGCCTTCCCAAAAAACAAACAGCCGGCCCGAAGACCGGCTGCTCTTGCTCCTATTTTGCGAAAATGCTCTTACCGCTTCGACAATCTCTTGCGAAACCGCAGCAGCCCGGCACCCACTAGTCCGAGGCCCATCATGCCCAGGGTGGCCGGCTCCGGCACCGAGGAGTTCAGCACCACGCTGCGCATCACGATGCTGTCCGTGGCCGCGTGCGGTGTGTCTGAAGTCAGTTCGAAGAACTTGTAGGTGCTGTCGAAGGTCTTGGTCTGCACGAAGCCGCCGGTTGTGAAGTTGCTCTGGGTCAGCAGAGTCATCGGTCCATTCGCCGTGGTCGAGCCCCAGATGCGATATCCCTCGGCGGGACCGTCCACGCTGTCGATGGTCAGCATCGCGTTGGTGAAAGAGAAAGCCGAGAGATCGATCTGCAGCGTATAGCCGAGGCGGATCTCGCCGTCATTGATCGTGTTCATGATTCCCAGCCCGTGCTCCTGCCCCGGACCGTCGTTCTTTTTTGCGAGATTGCCGGGTGTCCCGTACACCGGGATCAGCATGGTTCCGATCGGCGTTACGTCCGACATGTTCGTGACATTGAATGACGTCACCGGCAGGTTGAATGTGTTGGAATCGTCCTTGATGTTGGTGCTGGTGACGCCCAGGTCCACGACGCCGGGGGCTGCGGGGAACATATTGTTTGCCCAGGTAATAGTAGTGGCATACGCGCTGCTCCCTGCCATCAGCAGGATCGAAAAAGCAAACAGTTTCTTCATTTGTAAGACGCCCTCCAGGCGATTGAGCTGTTTCGCTTCGGTCTTTCCGAATGCGATAAGCATTTTTAGCAATCAGTCGTGGAGGCCACCTATCGTTCTTCCGGGTTGGTACGTACCGGGCTAAACCGTACTTTGGCCAAGTCGTTAGTACTGGAACCGCGCAGCCGGGCGAGCGGTCAGCGTGGCCATACGATAATGAATTCAACCCCGTGGAGTTCGTCGAGCAGCTTAAGTCCTCCGTCGACATCGTCAAGGTGATCGGTGAATATGTGCGCCTCAAGAAGATGGGTGGCAGCGCGCGCTGGGGCGGCTTGTGCCCGTTTCACACCGAAAAGACCCCGTCCTTCTCGGTCCACGGCGGCTTCCAGTTCTACAAGTGTTTCGGCTGCGGCGTCGGCGGCGATGTCCTCAAATTCGTAATGGAGATCGAGGGCCTCACCTTTTATGAAGCCCTCAAGCTGCTAGCCGAGCGCAACGGCATCCCCATGCCGCGCCGCGAATACTCAGACCCCGAATCGAAATCCCGAAGCGGCGTTCTCGAGATGCACGAACAAGCCGCTCGACTGTTCCAGCAGAACTTGAACTCACCCGCCGGCGCCGACGCTCGCCGTTACCTTGCCGAACGCGGCCTCTCCCCCGAGACCATCGCCGAGTTCGGCCTCGGATATTCCGATTCATCCGGCTCGCAGCTCACCCGCCGCTTCGAGCCAGATTTCCCGCCCGATCTTCTCGAAAAATCCGGTCTGGTCCGCCGCCGCGAATCCGGCGGTCTTTACGACTACTTCCGCGGCCGCCTCATGTTCCCGATTCACAACGAGTCCGGCAAACCCATCGCGTTCGGCGCCCGCGCTCTCCGCGCCGACGATCAGCCCAAATATTTGAACTCGCCCGAGACTGCCGTCTATAAGAAGACCGCGGTCCTGTACAACCTCCACCGCGCCAAGACTCCCATCCGCAAGGCCGACTACTCGATTCTGGTGGAAGGCTACATGGATGTCATCGGCGTCTGGGCCGGTGGCGTGCAGAACGTGGTGGCCAGTTGCGGCACTGCGCTCACTTCCCCCCAGGTTCGCTCGCTCAAGCGCCATGCCGAATCCATCGTCGTGAATTTCGACCCGGACGCGGCCGGCTCCAATGCCGCCGAACGATCGCTCCAGATGCTGCTCGACGAATCCATGCATGTGCGCGTGCTCCAGCTCGAAGGCGATCTGGATCCCGACGAGTTCGTGAAGCAGTCCGGTGCGGACGCCTACCGCGCTCGACTCCAAAGCGCGCCGTCTTACTACATGTGGCTCTTCCACCGCGCACGCGCGCGCTTTGACAACGGAACCGCCGAAGGCCGCATCCAGGCCTTCAAGTACGTCACGCCGGCCATCCACCGCATCACCGACAAACTCGAGCGCCTCGCGATGGCCAATGAAGCCGCGTCTTATCTCGGGCTCGATCAGCGCCTGGTGCGCGAGCAGTTCAGCCACGCGGCCTCCTCCCGGCCGGCCCAGACCCCGCGCCCTCCCTCCATCCCCGCCGGCGAGCGCCTTCTACTGCAATCCCTGCTTTCCAGCCAAACCGCGCGGGATCGCATCCTCCCCGAGTTGCGCGCGCTCCCCGCCTTCGACGGATTCCTCACCCGCAACGTCCTCGATGCGATTTTCACTATGCATCAGGACCATGCCGCTTTCCGCTTCTCCGACCTCGAAGGCCGCCTCGACGGCCCCGACCGGGACCTATTGTCGTCCCTTATTTGTGCCGATGAAGTATGGGAGGAAGATTCCGCGCTGGAACAGGCTCTCTCTTGTCTTGAAAGCCTCAAGGCGCAGCACCCCCGGTCGGAGATCGCCGATCTTCGTACCCGGATCAAAGCCGCGGAGCGCGAAGGGAAAATCGATGAAGCTCTGCGCCTCGCTCAGGAACTGGACCGGCGGTCGCGATGTTGATGCCTCCGTACAGTCCGCATCAGCCAAAATGGAACCGCCCCGCTCTCAATTTCCAGCGCATGCCGGTTGTTGTACACTGTGGGGGACCGGGGAGAATGAGCGCTAGTGAACGGGGTTTCAGTGGGTACTGACGACAAATTCGGTCGCATCAAACAGCTCATGGAAGTTGGGAAGGAAAAAGGGTTCGTACTCTACGACGACGTCAATGAGTTGCTGGCCGAAGATTTCCCGTCCGGACGCGAGTTTGAGGATCTGCTCAGTGATCTGGACAGCGCGGGCGTCGAAATCCTCGAGGAGCCCAAGCTTGAATTCGACAAGAAGTCCGAGGACGGCGAAGAGTTCGTCGATCTCGAACTAGCCCAGGATATATCCGAAAAAACGAACGACCCCGTGCGGATGTATCTGCGCGAGATGGGCACCGTTCCGCTGCTCACACGCGAAGGTGAAATTGAGCTGGCCAAGCGCAATGAGCGCGGTCAGTGGGCCGTACGCAAGGCGCTCTCCCGGTCGCCGCTGGTGATCCGCGAGATTATTCAGCTGGGCGAAGATCTGCGCCGCGGAGCCGTCAATATCCGCGACATCCTGGTCCTTTCCGAATTTGTCATCACCGACGACGATTTCTCCCAGCAGCGCGATGAGCTCCAGGTGCAGATTGGCGAGATCGAGAAGTTCTACAAGAAATCCCAGCAGTTCCGCCAGAAACTCCAGGCCGTCTCGCGCAGCATGAAGCCCAAGCAGCACCGCAGCCTGCGCTGGTCGCTCTCGCGCATCATGGTGCAGATCTCGCGCGTCATCCGCCAGATCTCGTTCGGCGGCAAGGTCCGGCACAGTCTCGCCGACAGCCTCCGCAAATCAGTGGAAGAGCTGAAGCCGCTCGAGCGTGAGATCGCCCGCATCCAGCGCCGCATCGAAGAGCCCTCGCCTTCCGGCCACACCCCCACTCGCGATCTGCGCAAGGAACTGCGTCATTGCGGCCAGCGCATCCAGCAGCTCGAGGAAGAATCCGGCGCTTCCTCAACTGAGCTTCGCCGGACTCTTCAGATTGTCGAGCGTGGCGAGCTCGAAGCCGACATCGCCAAGAAGCAGCTCATTGAAGCCAACCTCCGCCTGGTAGTCTCTATCGCCAAGCGCTATACCAACCGCGGCCTCCAGTTCCTCGACCTCATTCAGGAAGGCAACATCGGCCTCATGAAGGCAGTCGACAAATTCGATTACCGCCGCGGCTACAAGTTCTCCACCTATGCCACCTGGTGGGTGCGGCAGGCCATCACCCGCGCCATCGCGGATCAGGCCCGCACGATTCGTATCCCGGTGCACATGATTGAGACCATTAACAAGCTGGTCCGCACCCAGCGCCAGCTCCAGCAGGAGCTCGGCCGCGAGCCCACCACCGAAGAGCTCTCGGTCAAGATGGAGCTTCCCGTCGGCAAGGTTCGCAAGGTCCTGCGGATCGCGCAGGAGCCCATCTCGCTGGAAACTCCCGTCGGCGAAGAGGAAGAATCCCACCTGGGCGATTTCATCGTTGACCGCCGCGTGGTCTCGCCTTCGGAAGCCGTCATCAACCTCAACCTCCGCGAACAGACCGCCGAAGTCCTCAAGACCCTCAGCCCGCGCGAGGAAAAGATCATCAAGATGCGCTTCGGCCTGCAGGACGGCAGTGAGCACACACTCGAAGAGGTCGGCCAGCATTTCGCCGTCACCCGCGAGCGTATTCGTCAAATCGAAGCCAAGGCCTTGCGCAAACTCCGGCACCCCAGCCGCAGTCACCGGCTCCGCGCTTTCTTAGACACCAGCCTTCACGAATAGATCGCGCGCGCCATCGGCACAATCCGCGCCGGCACCAGATGCTCCCAGCTTTCCCCGCGCGAAATACGATCCCGCACTTCCGTCGATGAAACCTCGTGATACCCGTCCCCGATTGGCAGCGAATGCACCCGCTCGCGCAGTTCCGGCGGCGCGACAAAAGGCCCCCCGCGAGGAGCCACCAGCAATTCGAACTCGCTCAGAATCCGCTCAATCGCGCCCGGCTCTCCGTAGTCCCATCCGATAATCCGCTCCGCTGCGTCCCGCCCGCACAAAAAGTAGAACCGCGCATGCTCCGGATAATGCGGCCGGCACTCCTCGGCGATCTCGGCGAACAGCCCACCCTCGGCCACACCGATGGAGTGCGAAACGTCCAGCCCCGCCGCCTCCAGCATCTCGATGCGCTGCTCCAGCGTGGCCCCGAAATACGGCTTATGTGGAAACACGCGCGGCACTACGCAAACCACCTCATCCACGTAGCCGCCCGCCGCCTGCGCCAGCTCTACGTGTGCGATGGTCGGCGGATTAAAGCTCCCCGCCAGAATTCCTATGCGCTGAGCCACATGGCTGGACTTGCGATAGAAATGCACTCCATCAGTATAGGTACTGATTCGAGGAAGTCCTAAGATCCGTCCCTGACGCTTTCTAAGGTGAGTAACCGACGCCTGCAACCACGGTTTAGGACGAAGTATATGAGTATGTTGAACTGGATCTGCCCGGAGTGTGGCCGCGAAGTGCCAGCCGCCGACCCGGCTTGCCCAGCCTGCGCGGGCTCGACTTCCCAGCAGCTGCCTCTGCCATTGGTCTTAGACCCCCCCGACACTCAGCAACAGCAATTGTTCCCAGCGGCCGAGCCGGTCTCTACGCCAGTTCCGGAGCCTCCCGCTCTCGCTGCGACCGCTGAAGCCACCGACCCTGTTTCCGAGCCAGTCCTCGCATCCGAATCTGTTGCCGAGCCTGTTCCAGAACCTCCCGCCGTCGCTGCGACTGCGGAAGCCACCGCCCCTGTTTCCGAGCCTGTCCCGGAACCTCCCGCTCTCGCTGCGTCCGCTGAAACCGCCGGCGCCACCGACCCCATTACTGAGCCCGTCCGCGCATCCGAGCCTGTGCGGGAACCCGCCGACACCACCGGCCCTGTCCCTGAGCCAGTCCTCGCATCCGAATCTGTTGCTGAGCCTGTTGCGGAACCTCCCGCCGTCGCTGCGACTATGGAAACTGCCGAACCTGTCGCCGAGCCGGTTTCCGAGCCTGCCCAGGAACCTACCGCTCTCGCTGCGTCCCCGGAAATCACCGAATCTGTCGCTGAGTCGCTTCTGCCATCCGAACCCGTTGCCGAAAATGTTCCTGAACCTCCCGCCGTCGCTGCGACTACGAGAACCGCCGAACCTGTTTCCGAGCCTGTCTCAGAACCTCCGGTGCTCGCTGCGCCGGAAACAGCCGAATCTACCGACGCTGTCGCTGAGCCTGCCGCCACGGTCGCGCCAGCCGAGCCCGCTCTCGAACCAACGCACGCGCTCGCCGCTGCTGCCTCCGCTGAAATCCCCACCGCGGTAGCGGAACTGGCCCCGCCGCTCGAGGCGCTCGCTGCATTCGCGGGCGTCACCGAGATGGTGGCGCACGCCTTCCCGCCCTCCCACGCTCACCCCGTTGAAGACCTGCTCGCGCCGGCAAGAAACGGGAAATCTGTCGATCCCGCTCACTGTGGCGCCCTCGGATCCGCCATCGCCACCATCGCCGAAAATATCCTCGAGACCATCCCCACCGAGCCGGTCCTCCGGATCGCCGAATCGTTTCAGACCGCGCCCCTGGTTCCCTTGCTTCCCGCAGGCGAACCATTCGCGGAGCCCTCGGCCTCTCAAAAGGTAGTTGTCACGCGCCCCAATATCACAGTCCGCGCCATCCAGCGTCCCCCGCTTGTCGGCAAGCCCGAATCGCTGGCGTTCGGGCAAAACGGTCCATTGCTGCCCGCTGAACTCAGCCGCGTGGCCCGTTCGGCGCCGCCTCCGGTGCAGCCCCCCGAGCTTCCCAAACGCCGCAGCATTCCCGGTTGGCTGTTGACGCCCATCGTGGTCGTGCTGGCTTTCATCGCCGCGCATTTCTGGTTGCAAAGCTCGGGCGCCGCCGGCGAGGCGAAACCGGTAGCCGCCGCACCCCCGGTGGTCACGCCGCTTTCACCCGGTGGCGCGTCCGCCATGGCTACGTCCCCCGAAGGCTGGCCGTTCGCGCACTACATCGAGGTAACCGCCCTGCGCGTGGTGGCCGATTTGAATCATCATTCGCGGCTCCACTACATCGTGGTCAACCACTCCGCCGCCGACCTGTCCGATGTGGCGTTGAAGATTGGAGTCCGCTCCGCCAACGACACTTCCAAGACCCTGTTCCGCGTCAGCGCCGTGGTTCCCTCCCTCGGCCCCTTCGCGTCAAAGGAAATCACGGTCGACTTGGACTCCCAAATTCGCGCCTCCGAAATTCCCGAATGGGAGCTTTTGCGCGCCGACGTCCAGGCCGGCCCCCGCTAACCTGAAGCCGTTGTGGGGCGGGCCCCCAGGCCCGCATCCGGCCCCCCCGCCGGCTCACTCCCAACCTCCCGCACATCCCTCACCGTCGCGCACCATCCCGGCCACCCCCGATTCGCCGCATACTGATCTTCCTCCACTGAAAACACCACATCCCCCCGCTCTCCCGCCGCAAACTCCCCCGCTCGCTCCGCAAAATTCCAGGCCTTGGCGAAAAGCTGCTTCCCGTTTTGCCGCAGCCGCAGACGCAGATGCTTCTCCTTCAACGGCGCGGGATCGCCGATAAACTCCGCGTCGCGAACCGCCAGCAGCGGCGCCGGATTGCCAAAACCAAAGGGCGCCAGCGACAGGATTTCGAGCGCCGCCCGGTCCGTCAGCTCCGGCAGATTCACCACCGCGTCGACAAATAACCGCGGCCGGAAATCGTCCGGCGTCAGCCGCGCCGATGCGTACGCGTTGAGCCGCTCGCGAAACTCGGCCACCCGCGACAAGTGCATGCTCAGTCCCGCCGCCTGCCGGTGTCCGCCGAAGCGCGTGAACAGATCGGACATCGATTCCAGCGCCTCCAGCAGATGAAATCCGCCCGAGCTGCGTCCCGATCCTTCCGCGCGCTCGTCCTCTTCGCCCAGTATGAACACCGGACGGCAAAAGCGCTCCACCATTTTGCTGGCGGCGATCCCCACCACCCCTCGATGCCATCCCGCCGCGCTGAATACCAGCGCCGCATGCTCGTCCGTCACCGGCGAGCGTCCGCATTCCTCCAGAATCGCCTGCACGATGTCGGCCTCGGTCTGCTGCCGTTCCTGATTCAGCTCGTGCAGCCGCGCCGCGATGGCCCGCGCCTCCCCCGCATCCGCGCTCAGAAACATTCTGATCACGTCCGCCGCGTGAGCCATGCGCCCGGCCGCATTGATCCTCGGCGCCACTTGAAACGCGATCTCCCGCGCCGACGGCGCCCCGCCATCCAGCAGTCCCGATACTTCCAGCAGCGCCCGCAGGCCCGGATTGGGCGAATCTCGCAATCCCTCCAGCCCGAATTTCACGATGATCCGGTTCTCTCCGGTCAGCGGCACCACATCCGCTACCGTCGCGATGGCCGCCAGCTTGAGGAATGAGCGTAGCGTCTTCTCGTACCGCTCCCGCGGCCAGTCCAGCGAGCCCAGCAGCGCCTGCACCAGCTTGAACGCCACTCCCGCGCCGCACAAATTCTTGTTCGGATACGTGCAGTCGGGACGGTTCGGATTCACCACCGCCACCGCCGGCGGCAGCTCCCGCTCGGGCAAATGATGATCCGTGACAATCACGTCGATGCCCAGCTCGCTGGCGCCGCGCACCACTTCGTTCGCGCGAATGCCCGTGTCCACGCTCACAATCAGCCGGACACCCGCCGCGGCGGCATGTTCAATCACCTCCGCCCGCATGCCGTAGCCGTCCTTCAGCCGGTGGGGGACATGGAAATCCGCCTGCCCGCCGGCCATCTCGATGGCTTTCTTCAGCATCACTACCGACGTGGTTCCGTCCACGTCGTAATCGCCGTAAATCAGGATTTTCTCTCTGCCGTTGATCGCCGCGCGCAAGCGTTGAACCGCCGCGCCCATGCCCGCCAGCAGCGCAGCGTCATGCAGATGCTCCAGGGATGGAAACAGGTAGCGCCGCGCCGCATCCGGCTCGTCAAACCCGCGTCCAATCAGAACCCGCGCCGTCAGCGGCTGAATCCGCAGCGCGCGCGCAAGCTCCCCCACCGCTTCAGAGTCGTGTTGCGGGATGATCCAGCGGCTGGCCTTCACTCGATCGATTTCAATTCTTCGAGAAGTAGCCGCCCATGGGCCCTTCGTCGTGCTCTTCTTCCGCTTGCGGCGAGAGCATGTTCAATTCGTCCACCAGATCCGTGAACTCGCTGTACCACTCGGTACGCAAATCGAAAAGATACATGCGGCCTTCATGATCGAAGGAAAGTTCCAGGGCGCAGGTGAACCCTTCATAAGCGCGCAGTTCATTCAGTCGCCGTTCCAGCGCGCGCGCCTCGTCGCGGGGAATGTCCGAAATTTCGATCTCTTCCAGCGCCTCCTCCACTTGCCCGCCGTGAAACTCGCGCTCATGGAAAACTACCAGCTTGACTCCCGCCGCTTCCGCCGTTTTCAAGAACAACTTGTAGTCCGGATACACATCGGAATCCCACAGCACCGCCGGCAGCGATTCGGACAGCCGCGAGTAGCCGTGAAACACCGTGAATCCGGTCTGCTCCAGATGCTCGCGGATCTCTTTTCTCAACGCGTCGAGATTGGTCTTCATGAAGCGATCACAAGCGTATCATGCCGCCCCGCCAGATCGCGAGCCGACGGAGTCACAATCGTCCGCTCATTAATATAGATCTTCTCCCCCTTCGCGATCGCCACCCGCACATCCTCTTCGCAAACAAAATCCACCGTGTGGGGCAGATTAGCAATCTGCGGCCGATTAGCAATCGGCCTTTCATCCTCAACCTTACCCACCCTCCTCGCTAGAAACCGCTCCACCGCCTCACTCACCATGTTCCGATCCACGTCCACCCCCTCACTCGCGCGCACCCCCCACGCCAGCCTCTTCACATTAATCAAGTGCAGCGGCGATATGTTGTCTCCCGTGCTGTTCCCCGCCATCGCCCCGCACCCCAGCGTCATCGCCGGAAACACGTTCGTCGTAATCCCAGTCGACCCCAGCGGCGTCGGCGTATTCGCCACCACGCGGAACGCCGGCATGCGCATCGCGTATTCTCGAATGCGCGCTTCATCCGTGCCGTAAATTCCGCAGGTATGCCCCAGCCCGTTCAGCCGCAGCACCGCTTCACACGCGTTCATCGCCTCCTCGAAGCCATCGACAAAGTATAGTGACAGCACCGGCGACAACTTCTCCGCGGAAAGCGGATACTGCCGCCCGATCCCCTGAATCTCCGCCGCCAGAATCGAAGTATCGCCGGGCACTTCAAAGCCCGCCATCTTCGCGATCCGCGCCGCCGGCTGCCCCACGCACTCCGGATTCACGCCCAGCGACGGCGTGATCAGCAGCCGCCCCAGCGCGTCTCCCTGGCTCGCATCGCAAAGGTACGCCTTGCACGCCTTGAGTTCGGCGAGGATCCGGTCGCGCAATGGCCGCTCGGCCACCAGCGTCTGTTCACTCGAGCACAGCGTCCCGTAGTCGAATGACTTGCCCCGCACCACGCCCCGCACCGCTTCCGCGATGTCCGCCGAAACATCCACCAGCACCGGAACGTTGCCCGGGCCCACGCCATACGCCGGCTTTCCGCTCGAGTAAGCCGCGCGCACGATGCCGCTCCCGCCCGTCGAGAGGATCACGCCGGTCTTGGGATGCTTCATCAGCGCATTCGTGCCCTCAATCGTCGCGTGCCCCACGCACCCCACCAGATCCTCCGGCGCGCCGGCGCGAGTGGCCGCCTCACGCAGCAGTTCCGCCGTGGCGCAGGAACACTTGCGCGCGCGCGGATGCGGACTCATCACCACCGCATTCCCCGCCTTCACCGAAATGAGCGCCTTGTAGATCGCCGTGGATGTCGGATTCGTCGTCGGCAGAATCGCCGCCACCACGCCCACCGGCTCGGCCATCTCCACCATCTTCTGCTCGGGGAGTTCGCGCAGGACCCCGATCGTCTTCATCCCCCGCATGGCCCGCGGCAGCAGATCGGCCGCCAGCATGTTCTTCGAAAACTTGTCCGCCGCGTTTCCGTAGCCGGTCTCTTCCACCGCGAATTCGGCCAGTTTCCGCGCCGCTCCGCGCGCCGAGGCAGCCATCTCCTCCACGATGTGATCCACTTGTTCTTGCGTGAATGCGCGAAATTGCCGAGCCGCCGCCGAGGCCTTTTCCACCTTGGAGCGGACTTCCTGGACGGACAGCAGGTCTGGGTCTTGCAGCATTTACTGCCGGTCCCCGCGGATCAGCCGATGGACTTGTCGCCCTTTTTGGCGCCTGGCAATACGAGAGACGTTTCCTGATGCGGATTGGGAATCACATGCACCGCCACCAGCTCGCCCACGCGCCGCGCCGCCGCGGCTCCGGCATCCGTCGCGGCCTTGACAGCGCCCACGTCCCCGCGCACCGTCACCGTGACATACCCGGCGCCGATGTACTCCTTGGCCTGCAGCGTGACGTTGGCCGTCTTGACCATCGCATCCGCCGCTTCAATCGCAGCGATGAGACCTTTAGTTTCCACCATGCCGAGCGCTTCCATAAGCCCTACCCTATCACACCAGCCCGTGTGGGGCGGACCCACTCTTGTCTCACGCAAGATGAGCCTGAGCCGGGACCGGATTCTCATACAAGATGAGCCTGAAGGGGGAGATCGGGATGCTGGGTATTGATCATCAGCATGGACGATTCAGAAGCGGGGAGCCT
>JALYHQ010000175.1 GCA_030776455.1 Acidobacteriota bacterium
ACCCCATCCCGAAATTCCGCGGGTCACGGCTCCCGCTCCGAAGTCCGCCCCGGCCCCTGCGGGCGTTGTTCACCGGGTCTTGCCACAGGTGCCCTCCAAGGCCATTCACACCATCCACGGCGCCGTGAAAGTCGCGGTGCGCGTGGAAGTCGGATCCAATGGCAGCGTGACTGCCGCGAAGCTCCAATCCACCGGACCCAGCCCTTACTTCGCCCAGTTCGCCCTCGACGCCGCCCGGCATTGGAAATTCAGCCCGCAATCGGATACGTGGATGCTGCACTTCGAGTTCAAGCCCAGCGGCGTCACCGCCACCGCGGAAAGAGTCCATTAACCACCATGCGAACCCTCATCCTCCTCCTCGCTTTGGCCCCGGTCCTCCCCGCCCAGATCGCCTCGGAGCAGCACGACTTCGTCATTACGAGCTTCCACACCGAGAGCGGCGTCACGCTGCCAGAAGCGCACGTCGTCTACGGCACCTACGGCCACCTCAACGTCGCCCGCGACAACGCCGTCCTGCTTCCCTCGCATTACATGGCCACCTTTCACGGCTATGAGTGGCTGATCGGACCCGGCCGCGCTCTCGATACATCGCAGCTCTTCCTGGTGGCCACCGAGCTCTTCGGCAACGGCCGGTCTTCTTCTCCCAGCAACACGCCCGAGCCGTTCCATGGCCCGCGCTTTCCCGTGATGACCATCCGCGACAATGTCGACGCGGTCCATCGTCTGCTTACGGAAGAGCTGAAGATCACACACCTGCGCGCGATCATCGGCTTCTCCATGGGCGCGCAGCAAGCCTTCCAGTGGGCCGTCAGCTACCCGGTTTTCGCGGATCGCATAGTAGCCACCTCCGGCACCGCGAAAACACACCCGCATGGAATAGTGCGCCTGGAAGGCCAGATCGCCGCCATCGCAGCCGATCCCACATTCCAGAATGGCGACTACACTGCCCAGCCCGCGAAAGGTCTGGAAGCGTTCGGCGCGGTCTGGGCCGCCTGGCTTTACTCGCAGGAATGGTGGCGCAGGGAATTATGGCGCACCACGTCTCCGGCCGGTACTACCTTTGAACAGGTGGTCGAGCGATTCCGCACCCGCTTTATCCCCGGCGCCGATGCGAACAATCTGCTTCTGCAGGTGCGCACCTGGGAGCGCCACGATGTCGGAACCACGCCCGGCTTCAACGGAGACGTGGAGCGCGCGCTCCGGTCCATCAAAGTCCCGCTGCTCTACATGCCCTCGGAAACCGATCTCTACTTCCCCATCGGCGACGCCCGCTATGAGGCAGCCTTCATCCCCGGCGTCACGTTAACGCCGATCCCGTCTCTCTGGGGCCACACCGCCGGAGCCGCCAGCAACCCCGCCGACGCAAAATTCCTGAACGAAACCATCTCCCACTTCCTCGTTGTAGGGCGGGCCCCCCGGCCCGCAACCGGCCCCCCGGCCGGTTCCCCCTAAATCAACCTCTCCACCGTAATCGGCAACTCCCTGATCCGCTTCCCCGTGGCGTGAAACACGGCGTTCGAAATAGCCGCCGCCACCCCCGTCACCGTGATCTCCCCCACGCCCCGCGCTCCGATCCCCGCATCATCGATAAACGGATCCGGCTTGTCTATGAAATGCACATCGATGGACGGAATATCCGCGTTCACCGGAACCGCGTAATCCGCCAGATTGCTGTTCACGATGCTCCCGTCGCGCTGGTCGTACACCGTATGCTCCATCAGCGCCATGCCGATGCCCATGATGATCCCGCTGTAAGCCTGGCTGCGCGCCGTCTTCGGATTGATGATCCGCCCCACATCAAATGCGCTCGACACTCGCGACACCGTCAGCCGCGCGATCTCAGGGTCCACTTTCACCTCTACAAACTGCGCGCCGAAGGATTGAAAAGCATACTTCTTTCGCTCGGCGCCGGGCTGCAGCGTGCTTTCGCCCTCCACTGCCGCCAGCTTCTGCGACTCCAATACCTTGCTGTACGAAACTCCCGACTCTGGCGTCGATCCCTTCACGAACACGCGGCCGCCAGCCGCCGTGACTGCCTCTTCTTTCTTGCCATGCAGCGGCGATTTCTCATCTGAGATGGCGGCATGCACCAGTTTCTTCAGCGCCTCCTCCGCGGCATGTTTTACCGCGGGCAAAACGCTGGCCGTAGTCATGGAACCGCCCGAAACCGGCGCGGGAGGCATATGGCTGTCGCCCAGATCCGAATGCACCCGCTCGATGGGAATTCCGGTCGCATCGGCCACCATCTGCGCCATCGTCGTATACGTTCCTCCGCCCATATCTTGCGTGGCGCTGGATACCGCGGCCGAGCCGTCCTGAAGAATGCGCACCTTGGCCGCGCCCGGACTGCGCATGCCCGGATACGTAGCTGTCGCCATGCCCCAGCCCACCAGCAATTTCCCGTCACGCATGGAGCGCGGCTCGGGATTGCGCTTTGACCAGCCGAATTTGTCGCCCGCCGCCTGATAGCACTCCTTCAGATACTTGCTGGAGTACGGCTGATTGGTATGCTCATTCCGGTCCGCGTGGTTTACCAGGCGCAGCTGCACCGGATCCATCTTCAGCTTGTAGGCCAGCTCGTCCATGGCCGATTCAAACGCGTACATCCCGGGATTCTCGCCCGGTGCGCGCATCGGCGTCGGCGTCGCGATGTTCAAACGCGCCGCATGGTGCGCAATCAGAACACTGTCACAGCTGTACATCTGCTTGATGGTGCTGCCGCAGCTCTCGATGAACTCATCGAAGATCGACGTATACACGGTGGTATCGTGCATCAGGGCGTTCAGCTTGCCCTCCGGGGTCGCGCCCAGGCTTATCTTTTGGATCGTCTCTGACCGGTGCCCACACGCGCTGAACATTTGCTTGCGCGTCAGGTTGAGCTTCACCGGACGGCCCACTTTCTTCGCCGCAATCGCGCTCAGCAGCGAGTGCGGCCAGATGAATCCCTTGCAGCCGAATCCGCCCCCGATGAACGGAGAAATGATGTGGATCTTCTCCTGTGCCATGCCCAGCATCTCGGCCACCGTATTGCGCGCGCCCACCACCCACTGCGTGGTTTCGTACAGTGTCAGCTCGTCGCCCGACCATTCGGCGATGGATGCCGAAGGCTCCATCGGATTGTGGTGCTCGCTCGGCGTCGTGTACGTGGCTTCATGCCGGATGGCCGATGCTTGAAACGCCTCTTTGGGGTCGCCGCGTGTATAGGTGAGCTTGTCACCGAAGAACTCGGACGGATCGTACAAAGTGTTCCCGGCCGCGGCTATTTTCACAACCGGAGGCTTCGCGTCATAGCCGATCTTCACCAGCGACGCCGCGAACTGCGCCTGCTGCAAAGTCTCGGCCACCACCACCGCGACGTATTGTCCTGCATAATGCACCCGGTCGTCCTCAAACACCACCCGCGTTTCACCCGGCTTGGTGGCCGACATGAAGTCATTGCTGGACCGGTACAGCTTCGGTGCGTTCCCGTGATGGATGATCGCCAGAAATCCCGGCGCTTTCTCCGCCGCCGCGCTGTCAATGCTCGTAATCCGTCCATGTGAAATGGTGCTCACCAGCGCCACCGCGTGCGTCACATCCTTCAAGGGATGGTCCGCTGCGTACCGCGCCTGTCCCGTTACCTTGAGCAGCCCGTCTTTTCTATTGACCGAAGAACCAACCGCGGCGCTCATGATTTTGCCTCCGGCTTCTGCATCGCCTGGCTCAGCGCGCGCACAATCGCCCGTTTGGCCAGCTCGATCTTGTATCCGTTGTGCCGGCGGGGCACGGCGTCCTTCATGGCCGCATCGGCTGCGGCCTGGAACGTCTTCTCATCGGCGCCGGCGCCGGCCAGCACGCCCTCCGCTGCAGGCGATCGCCAGGGTTTGGTACCCACGCCTCCCAGCGCCAACCGCGCCGATTGTATCTTGTTTCCCTGCAGCTCCAGCGCCGCCGCGGCCGACGCCAAGGCAAACTCATACGAGGCCCGGTCGCGCAGCTTCACATACGCCGACCTTGCCGCAAACTTGCTGGCCGGAACATCCACGTGAGTAATCAACTCGCCGGCCTGCAGCGCCGTCTCAATGTGCGGCGTGTTCCCCGGCAGCGCATGAAACTCACCCACCGGCACTTTGCGCTCGCCGTTGCGCCCGCGGATGCGAACCACCGCTTCCAGCGCCACCAGCGCCACGGCCATGTCCGAAGGATGCGTCGCGATGCACTGATCGCTGCCGCCCAGCACCGCGTGGATACGATTGAACCCCTCCAGCGCCGCGCATCCGGATCCCGGCTGCCGCTTGTTGCAAGCGTACTGTGTGTCCCGAAAGTAGTAGCAGCGGGTGCGCTGCATCAGGTTGCCGCCCGTGGTGGCCATGTTGCGCAATTGCGGCGATGCCCCCGAGAGCAGCGCTTGCGAAAGTACCGGAAAGCTCTGCTGAAGCTTGGGATGATGCGCCAGATCGCTGTTCCTGACAATCGCTCCCACTTGCAATCCTCCTTCGGCCTGCACGTCAATCCTGGCCAGCGGCAGGCTGTTGATATCCACTAGCTGCGCCGGCGACTGCACGTTGAGTTTCATCAGATCGATCAGCGTGGTGCCGCCCGCGATGAAAAACGTGTTCGGCTGGTGTACCCGGTCCAGCGCTTCGCGCTCGGTGTGGGCCTTGCTGAAGGTAAACGGCGTCATGAGCGTGCTCCCTTACGCGCGGCTTGCACAGCCGCCAGAATGTTGGGATAGGCGCCGCAGCGGCAAATATTCCCGCTCATGCATTCCCGCACATCGTCGTCCGATGGACCGCAGGGTTCCTTGAGCAGCGCCGCCGCCGACATGATCTGTCCCGGCGTGCAATAGCCGCACTGAAAACCGTCATGCTCCAGAAAAGCGGCCTGAACCGGATGCAGGCGCCCGTTCTGCGCCAGACCTTCAATCGTGACGATCTCGTCGCCGTTGTGCATCACCGCCAGCGTCAGGCAGGAGTTGATGCGCCGGCCATTCACATGCACCGTGCAGGCGCCGCACTGCCCGTGGTCGCAGCCCTTCTTGGTGCCAAAAAGCTGAAGTTTTTCCCGCAGCGTGTCCAGTAGCGTGGCCCGCGTGTCCACCTCAAGCTTGAGCGCGCTGCCGTTCACGCGCATTTCAACCGTCTGTTTGATAATTCCAGTCTTCGCACTCGCGTCCACGGTGGACGGCCCAGCTTGCATCAAACTTGCTCCCAAAGCGCCGCTGGCAGTGGCGCTCTGAATGAACTTACGGCGATCAATATCGGATTTGCTCATAACGCCTCGAACGGGGGGATTAGAACGGGTGCCTCGAAACTCGGCACACTCACAGAATAGCTCGATTGTCCTTCGGTCCGTCGCCAAGGGAACAGATGCCGGCGCCGGCAGTGTGCTGCTGTCTTCGTTACGACTACTTACTGAGCCGCCACCGAAGGGAGCGGACGCTTCCCATGACGAGGGAAATCGCGTCGGCAGATCGGGCGGGCTACTTCTTTTCGCCAGACGGGAGAGTCTGTCCCTGGAATGCCGTGGTGATTTCGAGTGTTGGAGCGGATTCCAATTGCTCAACTATCAGTTGGCAGATTTGAGTCCGGTTAGGAACCATCCTCAAATGAAAAGGACTGAAGTTAATCATCTCCAGCGTGATCTTGCCATTGAATCCTGCATGAATGATCGGCGCGGTGAGGTGAACGATGATGCCAAGACGAGCGAGGGAACTGCGTCCTTCAACTCTTGCGGCTAGCTTGTACTCTCGATGAAGATGCACCCGCTCGCGCGTGATGGCTAGCATGTGCCAGGGACGTTCGCTGAAGGGCGGAAAGATGACTGAACCGTCGTCTTCCTTCTTGAGCGGTACCAGGAAGGCCTTGGCGGTTTGAGCAAAATTCTGTTTTGCCAAATCCAGTTCAGGCCGGAACCCCGAAAATTTTAGCTTGTCTACATCCCATACATGGAATTCGTCACCGAGATAAAGATCGACTGCCGACGTGGTGTATTGAGTGTCCGATGGAACGGGCGTAATCTCAAGGGCGCCTTGTTCGAGTGCGCGTTTGAGCCCTCGTTGCTCAGGATCATTTAACGACGTTAGGCAAACGCCAAATCCGCTTTTGGAACCCATGCCCGGAGGCTCCCAGCAACGGGCTCGCCTGGCAGTTCCACCAAGGCCAGATCGCTTCTCTCCTCTATAAGATACGCAATTACCCTTCCTTCAACCTCGTCGCCGTTATCGAGTGATCGATGAACCTGGACGTTCACCCGATCCACATATGCCGAAGAATCCTTGACGGTGATGTAAAACTCGCTTTCAAAGAGGCCTGGTGAAACCGTGCATCTGACGTAAATGGTTCGTGACATCTTTCAGGAGTTTTCCATTCTTCAGCTAGCATAGTATGCATCGTATGGGTGTAACCAGCCAGCGATGGCGTACCAACCCGCTGGCCACCATAGCCCCGCTCCCGCCCAACCTGATAAACTAGTCTTTCAGGCTTCCCAAGAGCTACACCACCGCTCGAGCCGAGCCCGAGGAACCAATATGTCAGGACATTCTAAATGGGCCACCATCAAGCACAAGAAGGCGGCCCTCGACTCCAAGCGCGGCAAAGTTTTCACGCGCATCATTAAGGAAATTATGATCGCGGCGCGCGATGGCGGCGACCCGGACATGAATCCCCGTTTGCGCACGGCCATCACGGCCGCCAAAGCGGTCAGCATGCCCGCCGAAAACATCAAGCGCGCCGTCATGCGCGGCACCGGCGAGCTCGAAGGCGGCCAGATCGACGAGATCATGTTCGAAGGCTACGGTCCCGGCGGCGCGGCCGTCATGGTCCTGGTGGCCACCGACAATCGCAACCGCACCGTGAGCGAAATCCGCCATGCGTTCTCAAAAAACGGCGGCAACCTTGGCGAGCAGGGCAGCGTCGCCTGGATGTTTGAGCGCAAGAGCCAGATCGTTATCGAAAGCGACAAGGCCGAAGAGGACCAGTTGATGGCCATAGTGCTCGACGCGGGCGCCGAGGACCTGCGCAACGACGGCGACAGCTGGGAAGTCATCTCGGCGCCGGAATCGCACGATGCAGTGCTCCAGTCGCTGGTGAAGGCCGGCATTCCCACCGTCTCCGCGGAAATCGGCATGGTCCCCAAGAACCTCATCAAGCTGGAAGGCAAGAACGCATCCGGCATGCTGCGCTTGAGCGAAGTGCTGGAGGATCAGGACGACGTGCAGAACGTGTACTCCAACTTCGATATCGATGAGAAGGAGCTGGAGGCGCTGGCCTAGGCGCCCGGCATGCGCATTCTGGGCATTGACTGCGGCACCCAGACCACCGGCTACGGGCTGATCGATAGCGACGGCCGGGCACACCGGATGGTCGCCGCCGGAATTATTTCCACCAGCCCCCGCGATCGGCTGGAGGTCCGGCTACTGCGAATTGTCGAGGGCTTGCGCGGCGTGATCCTGGCCCATGCTCCCGATGCCGCCGCTGTCGAGGAAGTGTTTTACGCCCAGAACGTGAAAACCGCGCTGGTGCTGTCCCACGCGCGCGGGGTGGTGCTGCTCGCGCTGGCCGAAGCGGGCTTGGCCGTGGGTGAATATTCGCCGCTGGCCATCAAGACCAGCGTGGTAGGTTACGGACGCGCGGAAAAGCATCAGGTAAAGAAAATGGTCCATTCGCTGCTGGCTTTGCGCGACGAGATTGAATCGGAGGATGCTTGCGACGCCATCGCCGTGGCCATCTGCCACGCCACGCACGTCTCCACGCGCTTGCGCATGGGAGCGGCTCGATGAGAGCGCTGGCGCTCGCACTCGCCCTCGCCGGCCTCTTGAGCGCGGGCGATGCGCGCGTCTTCTTCTCGAAATATTTCAAGGGCAGCCGGCCCGAATATGTCGCCATTACCGTGGAGCGTTCCGGTCAAACCTCCTACCGGGAATCCGCCGCCGAAGAGCCTCTGGTCATGCGTATGACCGAAGCCGACGCCCGCGAGATTTTCGATCTCGCCGAGAAGCTCGACCGCTTTCAGCATCCCATCGAAAGCGGACTCAAGGTAGCCCACATGGGGGTCAAGACTTTCCGCTGGGAGGATGGCCCGGACAAACACGAAGTCCAGTTCAACTACTCCGAGGATCCCGACGCCAAGGCGCTCGCGGATTGTTTCGAGAAAATCTCGGAATCCGAGCAGATTCGCATCGATCTGGAGCGCACTGTCCGGTTCGACAAACTCGGCGTGCACGAATCGCTGCGCCAGCTGGAAGTGGCCTGGGACCGCAAGCGCCTGGTGGCGCCCCAGCAGTTCCTGCCGATGCTGGACCGCGTGGCCAAAAACGAAGGATTTCTGCACATGGCCCGCGAGCGCGCCGCCCGGCTTGCCGAGACCTTCCGAAAACTGGATGTGGAGGCGAGTAAGTGAGACGGATCGGCTGTATCGTGGCGCTTTTGTGCGCGCCTCTGTTCGCTCAGGAGCTTTCCCCCGAAGAGCGGCAGAGCCTGCAGCAGGCACTCTCGGAAGCGGGCGCCAGCAGCGTCGAGTTCGTGCGCGCCATCGAAGGACACCTGGCGAAGTTTCCGCAGTCCCCGCAGCGTGGGTCGCTCGAGCGCGCCCTCATCAAAGCCGCCATCGATTCCAAGGACGAGCCGCGCATCATCAAGTACGGCGAGCGCGTGCTTCCCAGGGCGCCCGACGATCCGCAAATCCTCGAGCGCGTCACCGTGGCGCTGTTGCGAACCGCCGAGAAGGAAAATGTCCAGCGCGCTCTCAAGTATGCCGAGCATTTCGAGCAGGTATTGGCCGCACTCTATGCCGACAAAGGCGCCACCGGCCGCGATGAGGTCAAGCGCCGCGACGAAGCCGACCGCGGCAAAGCACGCGCTCTGGTGCTCGAAGCCCGCGCCCACGGATTGCTGGATGAAAACGAGAAAGCCATCGCGCTGGCCAAGAAGAGCTACGAAGTTTATCCCAGCGTGGAAGCCGGACGCGAAGCGTCGCGCTGGCTGTCCAAGGGCGGAAAAGAAGCCGAGGCCATCGAGTATCTCGCCAACGCATTTTCCATCTCCGAGATGAAGGCCAGCGATGCGGATTCGGCCAAGGATCGTGCGCGGCTCGGCGAGCTGTACTCAAAACTCAAGGGTTCGCAAACCGGCCTGGGCGATATGATTCTCGACGCCTATGACCGGACCGTGGCCCAGATCGGATCGCGCCGCGCCAAGCTGCGCGCGCTTGATCCCAATCTGAACGCCAAGAATCCCATGGAGTTCACGCTCACTTCGCCCGCCGGTGAAAAGCTGGCGCTCGCCTCGCTGCGCGGCAAGGTAGTCGTGATGGATTTCTGGGCTACCTGGTGCGGCCCCTGCCGCGGGCAGCATCCGCTCTATGAAAAAGTGATGGAGCGCTTCAAGGATCGCACTGACGTCGTGTTCTTGTTCGTGGACACCGATGAAGATCACACGCAGGTAAAGCCTTTCCTGGACGCGCAAGGCTGGACCGGGAAAGTGTTCTTCGATGACGGCTTGCAAACCTTGCTTCAGGTGTCTTCCATTCCCACGACGCTCATCTTCAGCAAAGAAGGCGTGATGCTGGACCAGATGATCGGCTTCTTGCCCGAGCGTTTCGTCGACATGCTGAGCGAACGCATCCAGGACGCGCTGGGGGCGCATGTCAAGGAGACACCCAAGGGCATGGAGGTCATCAAGCAGTGAATGCTCCGTTCAAGCGCGTAACCTGGATCGTGCTGGACAGCGTAGGCATCGGCGAGATGCCGGACGCCGCCGCATACGGTGACGTGGGCAGTGACACGCTGGGAAATATCGCGCGGCTGCGAACGTTGAACCTGCCCAACCTGGCGAACTTGGGACTGGGAAATATCAAACCCCTTCCGCACGTAGGCCCCGTGGAACATCCGCGAGCGGCGTATGGCCGCTGCGCCCTGGCCTCGCCCGGCAAGGACACCACCACCGGACATTGGGAGATGGCCGGAATTCATCTCGAGAAGCCCTTCCCGCTGTACCCGCACGGCTTTCCTCCCGCGATCATGGATGAATTCGAGAGCCGCATCGGACGAAAATCACTGGGGAACAAGGCCGCCTCCGGCACCGAGATCATCCAGGAGCTGGGCGAAGAGCACATGCGCACCGGATCGCCTATCGTGTACACGTCTGCCGACAGTGTGTTCCAGGTGGCCGCGCATGAAGAAGTAATTCCGCTCTGGGAGCTCTACAAGATTTGCGAAACCGCGCGGGCTCTGCTGTGCGGACCGTATGAAGTGGGCCGCGTGATTGCGCGCCCGTTCGCCGGAAGTCCGGGAGCGTTTGCGCGCACCACCAATCGCAAGGACTTCGCGGTCCCCCCGCCCAAAGGCATGCTGCTCGATCAGCTGGATGCCCGCGGCGTGAACGTGTTCAGCGTTGGAAAAATATTCGACGTCTTCCTGGGCCGAGGCATCCGCGAATATGAGAAAACCAAGAGCAACGCCGACGGCATGCACAAGACCGCGGAAGCGCTCGACTCCGTCGATCGCGGCCTGATCTTCGTCAATTTGGTGGACTTCGACCAGCTTTACGGGCATCGCAATGACGTGGAGGGTTACGCCCGCGCCCTGGAAGAAGTAGACGCGTGGCTGCCCGCGTTCCTGGCTAAACTGACCCCGGATGATTTGCTGATTCTCACCGCCGACCATGGCTGCGATCCCACTACGCCGTCCACGGACCACAGCCGCGAGTATGTCCCTGTCTTGGCCTGGAATTCGCGGCACGAAGAAGGCGTCAATCTGGGCGTGCGTGCTTCCCTCTCGGACATCGGACAGACTGTAGCCGAGAATTTCGGCGCGCGCATCTCGCAAGGCGAGAGCTTTCTGGGAGCCGTCGCATGAGGCGTCCGGTGATGGCGGGCAACTGGAAAATGTACAAGAATGCGGCCGAGACCAACGCGTTCTTCGAAAAGTTTCGTCCCTTAGCGGCGGCTTCCACGCACTGCGATGTGGTGATCTGCCCGCCGTTTGTGAGCCTGCCCGCCGCCTGCGCCGCGGCCCGCGGCACCCGCATTGAGATCGGCGGCCAGAATATGTTCTGGGAAAAGGAAGGCGCATACACCGGCGAAATCTCGGGAAGCATGCTGAAATCCGCCGGCTGCCAGTGGGTCTTGATCGCGCATAGCGAACGCCGCCAGTATTTCGGCGAAACCGACGAAAGCGCCGCCAAAAAAATCACCGCCGCGCTCGATGCGGACCTCACACCCGTTTATTGCGTGGGCGAATCGCTCCAGGAGCGCGAGGCGGGCCGCTGCTTTGAAGTACTCACCCGGCACGTGCACAGCGGATTGGCGAAACTCACCCCTCAGCAGTTCACTCGCCTGGTACTCGCATACGAGCCCGTATGGGCTATTGGCACCGGTAAAGTGGCCACCCCTGATCTGGCCGCCGAAGCCCATCGCTTTATCCGCGATCAAATCAAAACTCTCTTTGGCCCGGATGCCGCGGCCGCCTGCCGGATCCTCTATGGCGGCAGCGTAAAGCCGGACAACATTCGCGGCCTGATGGCTCAGCCCGAAATCGATGGAGCGCTGGTGGGCGGCGCGAGCTTAGACCCGGTCTCGTTCGCGTCCATTGTAAATTTCTAACAGTCCCGCAAAAGGAACGTCTACTGATATGATGCGCTGGTTTTTGATTCTGCTCGCTACCCTGACAACTCTCCTCGCGGAGAGCACTCCTCTCTCGCCCGATTTGAAAAAGATCGTCGAGCTCGCGCAGGCCGCGCCGCCCGAGTTTGCCGCTCAAGCCCTGCTGCGAGTGGCCGATTCGCAGCGCGCCGGAACGCGCGAGAAGCAGATCGAGCTCATCGAGCAGGCCTTCCGCCAGGCCTCCGCCGCGCGCTGGCCGGTGAAGCTGCATGGCCTCGCAGGTACGCTTGTGGATACGCGCACGGGCTCGCTGGATCGCGCCTACGCGCTCGAACTCGATAAGCTGTCGCTCCAGTCCGCCGCCGTAAGCGCCATGGTGGCACGCGATCCGGCGAAGGCCCGGGAGATGCTGAGCCAGATCGCGCTGCCTGAGTTCCCCGCGCTCAACTGCGACGATTCACTGGTTCCCGATCCCACCGTTTTCTACACCGCCGTGGCGCAGGTGGCGAATGCTTCGTTCAGTCCAGAGGAGCGCCGCAAAGGCGAACATGTTTCGCTGCTGCTTTCATACCTCGCGAAAGCGACTTCCCCCATGCAGCTTCCGGGCCTGGCCATCGCCATGAAGGAGATCACCGCGACCGGTCCCGAGCGCGAAATCCTGCTCACCAAATTCAATGGCGTCCTCGAAAATATCGGCGGCGATGAGCGCTCTTTCTGGGCCTCCACGCCCACCTTGCGGCGACTGATCGCGCCCGAGATGGAAGCGTCCTTCGCCAAGTACGCCGCGAAGCATCCGCCCAAGGACGCTTGCGACGGTGGCATTCCCATGGCGGAGGTGCTGGTTGGTTCGGAGGCCCCCAAAGTGGCCGGCGGACCCACCGTCGTACACTACTGGGAGTCCGATGCGGCCAAGCGCGTGCTCGAAGGCGCCAAAGTTCTGCGCCAGCGCGATAACGGCGCCATGCGGCCCGATGCCGAGCGATTGACGCCCGAATGGCAGGCCCTGCTGGCCGATTTCCGCAAGCAGATGGATGCGTGGTCCGCCTCTTCCGAGAAATCCGAGGCCGACTACTTTCATCAGAAGAGCATTGTGTTTCAGGCGCTGGTGGAACTGGTGCCCGCCGGACCTCAGCGCGACAAAACGCTGCAGGAGTTTATCGATTTCGTATCCAATTCAAACCTGCAGCAGACCTCGCCCGCCGAGTGGTTCGCCGAAGTGAAAACCATGCTCGAGCGCGTCCGCACCACCAACGGCGGCGAGCCCGGCAAAGTGCTGGATGCGTTTGAGCGTTCGGCGAATCCGATGCTCGGCCTCTACGCCGCCGAGGAGCGGACTTTCGGATCCAAAGCGCCGGCCTGGGCCACCGATCGAGCGGGCTAATGGAGCTGGCGGAGGGATTTGAACCCCCGACCCTCTGATTACAAATCAGATGCTCTACCAACTGAGCTACGCCAGCATTGCGCGCCGAGTGCGGGACATGGAGCGGGAGACGGGAATCGAACCCGCAACCAACAGCTTGGAAGGCTGTGACTCTACCATTGAGTTACTCCCGCTAATCTACTCAATATTGTAGCGCGATCAATCGTGAAACAGCCGCGCGGGCACCTGGAAGAACTGGCCCAGTTGCTTGGCTTGCCCGCGCGTGATGGGACGCTTGCCTTCCAGCACTTCGTGCGTCAAGCGCGGATTACCGAAGATATCGACGACGTCGCCGGCCTCCAGGCTGCGGGCGTCCAGCAGGCGGCGCAGAGTCTCGTGCGGTTGCGGTGGCTGCGGCGGCTCAGCCTCAGCGTCGTCCTCGTCGCTTTCGAGACCGGCCTCGTACAGCTCCACCAGCAGGATCAGGAGTGTCAGTAGCTTGCGCTGCTCGGGATCCAGTCCTTCGCCATCGTCACCGGCTTGGTCGAGAAGTTGCTCGGCGAGTCCCAGCAAACGCTCGTGCTCTTCAGGCGATTCAATCACGCCCGGGCGATACTCGGCTAACAACTGTCCGTAGCGTTCCTGATCCACAACACTGATCATAACGGGTCTTGTACGCGGCCCTTCCACTCACCGCCGCGCCCGCGCCAGTACTGCACGGCGGAGTGAAGTGTTGCGCCGAGGTAGAACAAAGCGGTAGCGGGCAACAGCAAAGCCCACAGCGGCGACAAACGATACAGCCGGACGGTGGGCACAAACAGAACGGACATCAGGATCCACGCCGCCATCCCGAACGGGTTGCCGGAGAGCGCCAGCACCGGTGGCGCAATGTAGACCAGCAGCAGTCCCAGCGAGGTCGCGGCCAGCAGCCAGGGCGAGTGTTGGAGCTGCGTGAAGGCCGTGCGCGAGATCATGCGTTCGATCTCGGCAAACGTCTGGTACTCGCGCATGCTGTGTGTGGTTTCAGTGACGCCGAGCCAGATGCGGCCGCCGCTGTCTTTCACTCGGCGGGCCAGGGCGCAATCGTCGATCAGCTCGCCCTTGATCGCCGCGATGCCACCGATGCGTTCCAGCGCGGTTCGGCGGATCAGCATGCACCCGCCCGCGGCAGCCGCTGTGCGGCGCTTCGGCTCGCTCACCCAGCGCGGCGGGTAAAGCAGAAAGAAGAAAAATACGAAAGCGGGAATCAGAAACTTTTCCGCCAGCGTGCGGCAGTGGAGCTTGACCATCAGCGAAACCAGATCGTAATCGCCGGCCTGCGCATAGCCCAGCAGGCGCTCGACACTGTCCGGAGCGTGAACGACATCGGCGTCGGTGAGCAGGTAATAGTTGGGGGCCAGCCACGCCGCCGCTTCCACGCCTTGGTGGACCGCCCAGAGTTTCCCGGTCCATCCGGAAGGCAGTGGCGGCGATGTGACGACGTCCGCTCCCGCTTGCCGGGCGAGCGCGGCGGTCGCGTCCGAGCTGTGGTCGTCCACCACAATTACGCGCGCGCCGATGGATTCCACGGACGCCCCAATCGCCGCGGCCTCATCCCGCGCGGGAATCACCGCCACCACGCTTCCGCTAAGGTTCGCCTCGCACTTCGGCAAGAACCGCGGCCACCAGAACCGTCCCCTCGCGCACAGCAACCACAACCACGCCGCTAACGAAACTACGCCGATTGCCGTCATTGCACTCAGCGATAATCCCACACCGGACGCGATACAATTTCTGTACTCCCCGGAGGTTCCATGCGAAAGCTTGCCCTGGTTCTGCTGATGATCGAACTCGCGTGCTGGAGCGAGACGCCGCCCTCGAATCCCGCGGTGGACACCATCTTTCAGAAGTATCAAAAACCGGGCTCTCCAGGCTGTGCGCTGTCCGTGATGCGGGACGGGCGCATCGAATACAAGCGCGCATACGGCATGGCCGATCTAGACCACGACGTCCCCCTCACCACGACATCCGTATTTCACGTGGCTTCGGTCTCGAAGCAGTTCACGGCGGCCGCAATCGTGCTGCTGGCCCAGGATGGCAAGCTCTCGCTCGACGATCCGGTTCGCAAGTACGTGCCCAAGCTCCCCGACTTCGGCGTCCCCATCACGCTGCGCCATCTGATCCATCACACCAGCGGATTGCGCGATCAGTGGAGCTTGCTGGGCCTCGCCGGCTGGCGTTATTCGCTGGACCTGATCACCGATAACGACGTGCTCGACGTGATGTCGCGCCAGAACGATCTCAACTTTCCTCCGGGCGACAAGCACCTCTACTGCAATACGGGCTATACGCTGCTGGCGCAGGTGGTGAAGCGGGTGAGCGGGCAGTCCTTCCG
>JALYHQ010000176.1 GCA_030776455.1 Acidobacteriota bacterium
GAATCCAAGCGCAGGGCTCTCCCTTGTCGGACCCCTGCCACCGACGTACCCGGAAGCACTCGAGCAACCCTGGGTTCAGGTCAGCGACATGCGTTCGGCTGCCGATCTTGCGGCAGTGGCCCGCCACCGGGCTTGCTAATACGGTGTGCATGGGGGCCTCCTAAAGTAAGTCGACCGTTTCCGGCCGCTTTGTCGATCTGACACTTCGACAGGGCGGTCCGGAGCCGGCCAGAAGGGAAAACGCTCACACAGCGGAAAGGAGAACTGCGTCTGAGATCCGATCATATCTACTATCGCGCCACCTGAACAACCTGCCTCCCCAGCAGTCATCTTGCTTTCAATCGTCGGTACGAATACGGCGTCGAGGTCGGGGGCAATCGTTCGGGACTGGACTGAGCGGCTCAGGCGGAGGCGTTTCTTACCTCGGCGGCGATGGTAGGGGCGGGAAGACACTTCGGGCGCAGGATCGAGGCCGGGACGATTGCACGAGGGGCGAAATTGCTTGCCCGGGTCCGTTGTGGAACCGCTGTTACCCTCCATATAAATGCATAAGAACCAAGGGACTTATATCGAAGTGGCTTCGTTTTTTCAAATCCGAATTTAGCCAAAAGCTCATTTTCCAAGGACCACGTCGATCCCTGAGAGAAGCAGCTCAAGCTTGGCGCGCGGCAACTTGCCTGCCCGTTCTGTCAGGAGACCCTTGTCGAGCGTGACCACTTGAGAAACATTTGCTACCGAGTCCTTGGGAAGACCGGTCAGACGGGCTGTGAGCTGGACATTTCCCGGCGCGTCTGCCCATCGAAGATTGCCCGTCAAGGGTACGCACACTACGGTCGAGATGCGACTTCGGTTGAAAGCGTTCCGCTGCACGACGACGATCGGCCGTCGAAAACCGGGACCAGATCCTGTCGGCGAAGGGAGATCAGCCCACCAGATCTCACCTTGAGAAATCACCACTCGCTTTTCTCTAAAATGCGACGGGCGGCTGACGAGACGAACTCATCGTTTGGAGTTTGCAACTCGGCGCAGGTCCGATCCATTGCCTCGGTAATGTCGTCTGGGGCGTGACGCGCGACATACTCTTTGAGCGCGTCGCTGAACAACCGGCTCCGCGACTTCTTGCCGCTCCGTGCAAGCCGCTCGGCAGCTTCGAATATGTCATCGGGAATGGAAACCGCCGTTTTCATACCCTTAGTATAACCAGATGGCCGATGAGATCGGCACTCTCTTCACTCATAGGTGTTTCCTTGGATCAATCGCGGATGTATAATACACATTACACTTGAGGTACATTTTATGCTGTTGCGTTTTATTCCCCTGCTCATAGCAGTTGGCTTTTCTCTGATTCCTGCCGGCGCTCAGCAACGCGTCATTACCACCATCGCCGGCACTGACTGGCTCTTTCCCGGCGACGGCCGGCCCGCGGTGAATGCCCCCCTGGGCGGCGCCGATTTTGGCCTGGACGTCAAGGTGGACGCCAACGGAAATTACTACATCTGCGATGGCGACAATCGCATGGTGATGCGCGTCGGTCCGGATGGCATCGTCAATGTCATCGCCGGCAATGGCTTCGCGTTTAAGTCCGCGAACGAAGTGCTGGCGGTGAATGCTTCCCTTTCTCTTCCCACGGCTATCGCACTCGATTCCAGCGGCAATCTTTTTATCGCAGACCTCCTGGGCAATATTCGAAAAGTGACAAGGGATGGAATCATCCACGCGTTCGCCGGCACGGGACAGTCGGGCTTTGGCGGCGACAATGGTCCTGCCTTAGGTGCCCTTTTCAATGACCCTTATGGCCTCGCCGTGGACTTGGCCGGGAACGTCTACATCGCGGACACGTACAACAACCGCGTGCGCATCGTGTCGCCCGGCGGAATCATCACCACCTTCGCGGGCAACGGCCAGGAAGGCCGTGGGGGCGACGGCGGCCAGGCGGTGAATGCACAGCTGAAGCAACCCGGCCGTCTGGCTATCGATTCCGCGGGCAACCTCTATATTTCCGAGACGCTCAACCAGCGCGTGCGCAAAGTGGACACCCACGGCGTCATAACCACGGTTGCGGGTGGAGGATGTGACCGGACCAATCCCAGCACCGGCTGCTCCGTCGCGGATGGCGCTTCCGCCCTCTCCGAGCCAGTGATTCCGGTCGGCATCGTAGTGGATGCCGGCGGCAACTTGTTCATCGCCGACCTCTTCACTGGAGGAATTCGCAAAGTGGATCCCCAGGGCAAGATCAGGACCGTGGCGGGCAATGGCCAAACGGGCTTCTCCGGTGACGGCGGCCCCGCGCTCAACGCCAGCTTCTATTTTCAATTGCGCGCGTCCTTGGCACTGGATCCGTCCGGCAATCTTCTTGTAGGCGACGACCTTAACCAGCGCGTTCGCAAGATCACCCTGGATGGCAATGTAAATACCATCGCCGGCAACGGCCTGTTTCACTTGTCCGGCAATGGCGGTCCCGCTACCAGCGCTTCTATCGATAACCCCACCGGCGTCGTCACGGATAACTCCGGCAACATCTACTTCACCGAACAGCTTCTCAGCCGCATCCGCCGCGTCACCCCGGATGGCGCCATCAGCGTGTACGCAGGGAATGGCACGCGAGGCTACTCCGGCGACAATGGCCCCGCCGCTCAGGCTTCCCTCTCCTTTCCCCAGTACCTCGCCTTCGACTCCAATGGGAACCTGTACTTCTCGGACAGCCTTAACAGCGTGGTTCGAAAAATCGATGGAAATGGAGTCATCACTACTTATGCAGGCAACGGCACGCTTGCATACGGGGGTGACAATGGACCTGCCTTGAAGGCCAGCTTCATGTTCCCATCTGGTCTCACGTTCGATGGCGCGAATAATCTCATCATCGCCGACAACCAGGACAATCGCATTCGCATAGTCTTTGCCAACGGAATCGTCAATACGCTGGCGGGCGATGGAACGCCCGGCTATACCGGCGACAACGGAGTTTCGCCGAAATCCCGAGTCAACGGCCCGGTCGGCGTGCGTGGCTATGCCACCGGAATCTATTTCAGCGATCAGGGGAATCAGTGCATCCGCAGAATTGACTTGAATACGCTGATCATCACCACCGTGGCCGGCAACGGCAAAGCAGGCTATACGGGCGATGGCGGGCTAGCTACGAATGCATCGCTCAATTTTCCCTCGAACGTCGATTTCGATTCAGCCGGCAACATGTACATCGCCGATACGCGCAACGGCGTGATCCGCATTGTGGATAGCAAGGGCGTCATCAACACCTTCGCTGGAGCCAATAAGCGCGCTCTGGGCGACGGCGGTCCCGCGATTGACGCCGGTATCGGCTCCCCCGTCGATGTATGGTTGGATGCAAATGACAGAGTTCTCATCTCCGATCCTTTCTTCAATCGCATCCGTGCAGTTCTCACCACGCCGCCATCTTTCCAGGCTAGCCCCGCCAATCTGGCGTTCACCGTTCCGGCGGGCTCCACTCCGGTGGATCAACAGATCGATCTGATAGGCTCCATCCCTGGCGTTTTGTATTCTGCGTCCGCAGCTTCCAGCGGCTGGTTCAGCGTCTCTCCCGCGAATGGCTCCATGCCCACTGCGCTCCGCGTGAGCGTTGATCCGTCGAAAGTTTCTCCGGGACCATATTCGGGTACCGTCACCATCACCGGGCCCAACGCCAGTCCATCCACGCGAACTGTCACTGTCGCGCTTACCGTCACCGCGGCCGGTCAGCCCAGCCTCAACCTGAGGCCAGGCAGCATGACATTTTCATTCGTGCAGGGCGCCGTGGGCGTTACGCGTCCGCTGTCTGTATCGAATGTGGGCGGCGGCTCCATTTCGTTTAATGTCGTAACCGCCAACACGGCCGGACTTTCTTGGCTGAGCGCGACCCCATCCAGCGGCCTCGTCAATGCGTTCGCGTCCACGCCTGTCAGCGTAACAGCCAATCCCAGCGGCCTCAAACCGGGCACATACTCGGGCACCGTGACGGTCTCCAGCACCAACCCCGCGCAAAGCGTCACGGTAGCAATCACCATGACCATCAGCGCTGTTCCGCAGACTATTCTTATCCCGCAAACCGGACTCACGTTCTTCACCGTGGAAGGCGGTGGAGCGCCGCCGCCGCAGTTCTTCAACATCCTGAACACGCGCGCTGGTCAAATGAGCTGGACCACCAATTTCTCCACGCTCAGCGGTGGCAATTGGCTCACGGCATTTCCGGGCGGGGGAGTCAGCGATGCCAATTCACCCATCGTTCCGCAAGTCCGCGTTGACGTGAACCCCACCGGCCTTCAGCGCGGAGTCTACTATGGCTCCGTTCAGGTGATCGCCCCCAGCGCCGATAACAACCAGCAGTTCGTCTCGGTGATCCTCGACGTCCTGCCGCCAGGCAGCAACATCGGACCGCTGGTGCAGCCCATCGGCCTGATCTTCTCGGCAGTCGCAGGCGGAGTGTCCCCAGGTTCGCAGAGCATTCTAGTCCAGAACCTCAACAGCACGCCGCTCACCTTCAGCTCCGGACGCGTTACAGTCGACGGCAACAACTGGTTCACATCGCTGCCCCCGGATGGGGCCGTCACGCAAGCTCAGCCGGTTCGCATCGTCATCCAGCCGCAGATCACCGGCTTGGCCGCGGGCGTTTATCGCGGCAGCCTGACGCTCTCCTTCTCGGACGGCAGCGTGCGAAATGTCGCGCTTGTGCTGGTGCTGATCCCGCCCGGATCCACACTACCCACGGGCGGATCCAACTCCTTCCGCGACGCGCAGAATGCCTGCACGACCAAGCTGCTGGCGCCGGTCTTCACTTTGCTGTCCGATGGCTTCAGTGTCCCCGCCGGATTCCCCACGCAGGTGGCCATTAAGGTGGTGGACAATTGCGCTAATCCAATGACTACCGGAAGCGTGGTTACCAGCTTCTCCAATGGCGATTCGTCCATTCCGCTCATCTCGCTCAAGGACGGCACCTGGGCCGGCACCTGGCAGCCCCAGAACAAGACGGCGCAGGTTCAGGTCACCGGCGCCGCGCAAGTTCCCGAACAGAGTCTCACTGGCACTGTACATGTCAACGGATCATTCCAGACGCAAGCTCCCGATACGCCACCCGTAGTACCCATGAACGCTGTAGCAAACGCCGCCAGCGGGACCTTGCAAGTTTCTCCGGGAACCATCATTAGCGTCTACGGAACGAAGCTGGCCACCGGCGTGGCCGTAGCCGGCAATCTTCCGCTGCCCACGAATCTGCTGAACAGCAGCGTGAATATCGCCGGTTCGAATGTCCCGCTGATATTCGTGAGCGATGGACAGGTCAACGCCATCGTTCCCTATGGCATCTCGGTGAATACCGATCACCAGGTCGCAGTCATCCGGGGTTCCAGCCTCTCCGGCCCGCAGCATCTCACCGTCGGACCAACCTCCCCTGGAATCTTCACCACCAGCCAGACCGGCAAGGGCCAGGGGATCATCGTGGATATCGCCAACAATATTGTCGACCAGAACCATCCAGTGAGAGCCGGCGATGCCATCGTGATCTACTGCACAGGCTTAGGTGAAGTTAGCCCGCCGGTGCCGAACGGCAAGCCCGCGCCACCGTCCCCGCTCTCAAGCGCGGTCAACCCTGTGACGGTGAACATCGGCGGTGTCACGGTGAACCCGTTCTTCGCCGGTCTGACGCCCGGATTTCCGGGATTGTATCAAGTAAATGCGATCGTCCCCGCCGGAATTACGCCAGGCAATCAAGTCCCCGTTTTCTTAACACAAGCAGGCCAAGTAAGTATGCCGGTAACCATCGCCATACGTTAGACAAGTGTGGGGCAGGATAGCATGCTGCGGCCGATTAGCAATCGGCCTTTACAAGCTACCGCGCCATTCTTCTACTATCGCGGTAACCTATTCCAATGACCACGCTCCCAGCTTGCCGTGCGCTGCTGATAGCCTGGACGACGCTGGGGCTTAGCGCCCAGAACAAGACCAGCCTCCTGCCCGACGCCGCATTGCACGCGATCGGCAGTGAAGCATCGGGCGCGCGCGCGAAACACACCGTCATCGATCTCGGCCGGATGCATCGAGTCCACGGCTCGCCGGGATTTCACCAGGCTGCGGAGTATATTGCCGGCAAGGCTCGCGAGTACGGCCTGGAGGACGTCCACATCGAATCGTTTCCGGCGGATGGCAAGACCACCTACGGCGCCTTTCGCGCCTACTACGGCTGGCAAGCCCAGTCCGGCATTCTCACCGAGGTCACGCCACGACGACGCGTACTAGGAGATCATTCAAAGCTGCGCGTCGCCCTGGCCGATTACAGCAACAATGCCGACGTCACCGCGGACCTTATCGATTGCGGCCCGGGCGTCTCGGACGCCGATTACGCCGGCAAAGACGTAAAAGGAAAGATCGTGCTCGCCGGTGGCTCGGTGGCCGCCGCCCATCGTCAAGCCGTCGAATTGCGCGGAGCGGCCGGCGTGCTCAGCTATCAGCCGAATCAAACCACGGGCTGGTCTGGCGATTATCCCCATCTGGTTCGCTGGGGCCACCTGTCCCCGTACAACCTGGCGAACACCTTCGCGTTCATGACCTCGCTGCGGGAAGCGCGCGACCTGCGCGCACGCCTCGCGAAGGGAGAGTCAATCCGTCTCCACGCCGCTGTGCAGGCTCAGATGACGCCCGCCGCTTTTGAAGTAGTCACCGGCATCATCCGCGGCACCGATCCGAACTCCGGCGAGATCGTTTTCAGTTGCCATCTCTGCCACCAATCGCCAGGCGCCAACGATGACGCCAGCGGCGCGGCAACCATTCTTGAAGACGCCCGTTTGCTCGCGAAGCTCATCGATTCCGGCAAGCTCGCGCGCCCGCGCCGGACCATCCGCTTTATGTGGCCTCCCGAGATCGCCGGCACCGCCTGTTATCTCGCTCGACATCCCGATGAAGCGTCTAAGATGATCGCCGCCATCCACATGGACATGGTGGGAGGCGATCCCCACATCACCAAGGCGATCCTGCACCTCACCCGCACGCCCGCCTCGCTGCCCAGCTTCGTCGACGATGTCGCGGCGGTCTTCGGCGAATACGTGATCGACGGCGCACGCCGTGCCGCGATGGATGGCGATACGTCGAACGCGAACTACTCGCCCGAAGGTTCCAAGGATATGCTGGTGGCCGATTTCACGACTTCACCATGGGCAGCGATCACGACGTCTACGAAGAGGGCACGTATCGCGTGCCCACCATCTATATGAACGACTGGCCCGATGTGTTCATCCACACCGATCAGGACAAACCCGAGAATCTCGACGCAACCAAGCTGCAGCGGGTAGCGGTAATCGGGGCGGCGAGCGGATATTTTCTGGCGTCGGCGGGACTCGCTGAAGCTAGGGCGCTGGCCACGGAAATGGTCGTTCGATCCGGAGCGCGCCAGAGTACCGCTTTGGCCCGCGCGCGTACCTCGCCGGAAGAGGCGTGGCCCATCACCGATCAAGCTGCCGCTCGAGAGGTTGCAGCACTTCAGTCCGTGGTCAGGCTCGCGCCCGAAGCGCAAGGCTTCGTTGAGCAGTTGATCCCTCGGATCGAGGCCCGCGCCGCCGATGCCGCTTCCGTGTTGCCGGCCCGCGCAGAACGCAGTTCCTCACGCTTTTTCCCGGTCCGGAACGCGGACGTAAAAGGGCCGCTGGAGGTCTACTATTATGACTACCTGCGCGATCATCTTACGATATTCGAGGCTCCCACGCTAACCGGAGTCTTCACCTACGAAGCTCTCAACCTTGCCGATGGCCGTCACAGCTTCGCCCAGATCGCGGAACTGCTTCGCGCGAGCTACGGCGCGGTTCGCGATGAGGATATCGCCCGCTACTTCGTGCTCTTGGAATCCGCAGGCGTTGTCTCCATCAGGGAGACCAAATGAAAGTCCGATGGGGTGTACTGGGCGTCGCCGGTATCGCGACCAAAAAAGTAGTCCCCGCCATGCAACTCGGCCAGCACAGCGAAATCGTCGCCATCGCATCGCGCGATCTCGCCCGCGCTCAGTCCGCTGCTCGCGATCTCGGCATCCCCAAAGCATACGGCTCCTACGAGGCGCTCCTCGCCGATCCAGAAATCGAAGCCGTCTACAATCCGCTTCCGAATCATCTGCACGTCCCGTGGTCCATCCGCGCCGCTGACGCCGGTAAGCATGTGCTCTGCGAGAAGCCAATCGCGATGAGTGTCGCCGAAGCACTGGAACTAGTCCGCGCCCGCGACCGCACCGGCGTGAAGATCGGTGAGGCATTCATGGTCCGCACGCATCCCCAATGGCTGCGCGCGCGGGAACTGGTGGTTTCCGGCCGTATCGGCCAGCTTCGCGCGATTTCGGGATTCTTCAGCTATTACAATGACGACCCCGCCAATATCCGTAACAAGGTCGAACTCGGCGGCGGGGCACTCATGGACGTCGGCTGCTACCCGATCTTCTGTTCGCGCTTCCTGTTCGGCGAGGAGCCGGTGCGCGCGCTCGGCTCAATTGACCGCGATCCCGCATTCGGCACTGACCGCCTCACCTCCGCTGTGCTCGAGTTTCCATCCGGACACGCTATCTTCACGTCGAGCACCCAGATCGCGAAGTACCAGCGCATGCTGCTAGTGGGCACCCAAGGCCGCATCGAAATCGAGATCCCCTTCAACGCGCCAAATGATCGTCCCACACGAATCCTGATCGACGACACATACGAAGAATTCCCGATTTGCGATCAATACACTATCCAGGGCGACCTGTTCTCGCAGGCCATCCGCGAGGGCGGGGAAGTGGCCGTGCCCCTTGAGGAGTCAGTGAAGACCATGACCGTCATCGAGTCGATCCGACTGTAGGGCGGGGCCCCTGCCCCGCGCGGAGCCCCCTGGCTCCGCTGCTCAGGGCTCTGCCTTATCCCGAAGAAGCCGGCCAGGGGGCCGGCTGCGGACCAGGGGGTCCGCCCCACACTCTTCGACCGCTTATCCAGGTTTCTAGAATTTCCACCACTCCGGCGCTCTCGCGAAAACGCACCAAATCCGCCCGCTCACCCGCTGTCAATCCGCGCAGGCGTCCAGACACGCGGCCAACTCGCGCAGGATTGCGAGTCGCCATCATAATGGCGTCGCGCAGGCTTACCCCCGCCAGGCGCATCAGGTTCCCAATCGCGTGGTGCATCAGCAATGCCGATCCCGCCAGCCGAGTCCCACCCAGCAGCCGCACGCTGCCGTCGTCATGCAGTTCGACGTCGACTTCGCCCAGCTTGTAGCGCCCCGGCGCGCAGCCCGCCGGCATCACTGCGTCGGTCACCAGCAGCGATCGCTCCAATCCCTTCGCGCGCAGCGCCACCTTGAGAAACTGCGATGGCAGATGAATGCCGTCGACGATGAAGCTGGCCGCCAGGCGATCTTCCGCAAGTTGATCCCAGATGTAATTCGGATGCCGCGGCAGCACCGCATGAGCGCCATTCCCGATGTGCGTCGATAGCGAGGCCCCGGCATTCACCGCGTCCGCAATCTCCTGCGCGCCGGCCTTCGTGTGGCCGATGCTCACCACCACGCCGTCGCGGACTACTTTCTCGATAAACGCAGCAGACCCAGGCCATTCGGGCGACATCGTCAGCAGCCGGATGTTACCTTCCGCGGCATCCTGAAATCGCCGGAACTCGTCGAAATCGGGCGGACGCACCCAGCGCTGTGGATGCGCGCCGCGTGGACCATCTTCCGGAGAAATATATGGACCTTCGACATGAAATGCTTCCATCGCGCCGCCCTCGGGCAGCGACTCACGCGCACGGGCCAGGTTGCGCAGCGCGCCGGTCATTTCCTCCGGCGCATTCGTAATCACGGTAGGAAAAAAGCGCGTCACGCCAGTCACGAACATCGCACGGATAGAGGCTCCGATCTCCGCGTGCGGCGTGCGCGGCGAATTGTAATCGACGCCCGCGAATCCGTTCACCTGCAGATCGATAAATCCGGGCGCGAGATACACATCCGCGGGCGCATCCGCTAGCAGCGGCTCCACGGAATGAATGGTTTCATCGAACGAAACTTCACTCGCCTCGCTGCTTCCCGGAACTCGCCCGTTACATTTCATCGCACCGCCGATTTATGCACAACTTTCCCACAGCAGTTGCGGCGCAAATGACTGAACCGGCAAGCGATAGACCTGTTGAAAAACATGTATCGAACGCGCGGAAACCCTGGCTTCTCAGGCGCCGTGCTGGTACAACTACTTCAGATCCTCTTGCAGGTGTGGTTCCGGCGGGTAATCTCGGGGGAGGTGGCCGTCGGGACCGCACTTGCGGATCGCTTACACTGCCACCGGCTGCCGGGTCTTCGTGATCGGCGTCAGCCAACCGTGCTTGTCTTCCGATTTTCCACCCACCAGATCGAAAAACGCGCGCTGGATCTTTTCCGTAACCGGTCCGCGAGCGCCGCTGCCCACGGTGATGCGATCCACCGAGCGAATCGGCGTGACTTCCGCCGCCGTGCCCGAGAAGAACACTTCGTCGGCGATGTACAGCAGCTCGCGCGGGATGATGGTTTCCACAATCGGAATATCCAGCGCGCGCGCCAGCTGCACCACCGTGTCGCGCGTGATGCCGGGCAGTACCGACGCGCCCAACGGAGGCGTCAGCAGCTTGCCATCGCGCACCAGGAACAGATTCTCGCCGGAGCCTTCGCTCACATAGCCGTTGTTGTCGAGAGCGATGCCTTCCGAGTATCCGTTGATCTCGGCTTCCATGCGAATCAGCTGCGAGTTCATGTAATTCGCGCCGGCCTTCGCCAGCGCGGGCAGCGTGTTGGGCGCGATGCGGGTCCAACTGGATACGCACACGTCGACGCCCTGCGCCAGCGCCGCTTCGCCAAGATATTTGCCCCATTCCCAGCAGGCGATGTACACTTCCACCGGATTGTTGAACGGCAGCACGCCCACATCCCCATAACCGCGAAATACAATGGGCCTCAGATAACACGAATTCAGCCCGTTCGCAGCCACTACATCGCAATGCGCCGCGGCTAGTTCCTCGGCGCCGAAGGGGACGTCCATGCGATAGATTTTGGCCGAATCCACCAGCCGGCGCATGTGCTCCTTCAGCCTGAAAATGGCAGGCCCATGCGAGGCCGTATCGTAGCAGCGAATGCCCTCGAATACCGAGCTTCCGTAGCTGGTGACGTGCGAGAGAACGTGAATCTTCGCCTCGTCCCAGGGAATCAGGCGGCCATTGTGCCAGATCTTTTCGGTGGGCTTGAGCATGGTCTATTTTACTATGCCCGCCACGTTTAGAACGAAAGGCTTCCACCTTGCTACAATCAATCGCATCGGAATCGGATCGCCGCATCCGCTCCCTCACGGGCCGCCGCGCCGCAGACTTCTGGAGTGATCCCATGTCCCTTATCCTTCGCCTTTCGCTCGTAGCCCTGTTCGCCGCCGTTCTTGCCACCGCCGCCGACTTCAAACGCGACATCATCTATCAGATCGTCACGGACCGTTTCTTCGATGGCGACACCACCAACAACAACCCGGCGCAAAGCAGCGGTCTCTTTGACTCCACCAAGACCAATTGGCAGGCCTACTGGGGCGGGGACCTCGCCGGCATCCAGCAGAAAATGTCGTATATCGCGGGTATGGGCGTCACGGCCATCTGGATCTCTCCGCCTGTCGACAACGAAAATGTGAATGAAGGCGGCGCCACCGTCGGCGCTCCGTACCACGGCTATCAGGGGAAGGACTTCAAGCGCATCGAGG
>JALYHQ010000177.1 GCA_030776455.1 Acidobacteriota bacterium
CCACCGGCTCGAAGCCGCCGGTCCACGCAAATCGCTCAATAACGATCTCGTCGCCGCCCACCCGAATCGCATTGAACGAATTCGCCTCGCCGCGCCCGCGCTTGGACAGCGTCCCCGCCTGGATGAAAATCGCCGAGTGCCCGTGCATGCCGTAGCGAAAGGCGGTTTCGCCGGCGTTGCTCAAATGAAAATGGCCGGCCAGCAGCAGGTCCACGCTGCAGCTTGCGATGGTGGCCATGGCCAGGCCGGCGCGGCCCACCAGGTCCGATGAAGTGTAGCGTTCCGGAAGATCGAAAGGATGATGCGTCACCAGAATCTTGATCCGGCCCGAGGGCGTTTCGCAAAAGCGCTCCCGGATGCAGGCGATCTGACGGTGGTTCACGCGCCCGTTCTTCCAGATCAGCGAACGCGCCGTGTTGATGCCCAGCACCGCGATCTCGTCGTCGGAATAGAACGGCGTCAGCTCCTCTGTAATGTGTCGGCGGTACGCGTTCAAAGGGCGCGCGAGGCGGTGGTACATATTGTGCAGCGGCACATCGTGGTTGCCGGGGACCACAATGTAGGGCGCGGGGAGATCGTCCAGGAAACGGCGCGCCTCGGCGAACTCTATGGATCGCGCCCGCTGCGTCAGGTCGCCGGAAAGCACCACTACATGCGGGCTGAGCGCGGCGATGGATTCGAGCAGGGGAGCGCGCAGCGACTCATCGAAGCGTCCAAAGTGAATATCCGAGATGTGGACGATAGTGCGCATGTCTCAAGGCGCCAATACGCGCAAAGCGCCGGGACAAATCTTGTAGTGCAAGGGCGCGGTAAGCCGGAGCACCTCCCCATCCGTGGAGACGCGCACACGGCGGCGGCGCGTTTCAATCCAGGCTTCTTCCACCGACAGGATGGTCAAGGTCTTGGAGCTGTCCAGACGCCGGAACAAAGCGCTAAGGGCCATCCGGACCAGCCCGCCGCGCGTAACGGGCGCGGCCACATACACGTACAACCTGCCCTGATCTAGCTTGGCGCGGGTGCCGATCTCGAGACCCTGAATCTGATATTCGTTGTTGCCCACAAACACGAATGGCGTCTGATGAATCAACTTTTCGCCGTCCGCCGAAACGCGGACTCTCAGAAACGGGAAGCGGCGCAGCACCTGCAGCGTGGCCAGGGCGAAAGCTAGCCACTTAGAGCGCCCGCGCCGGCGCTCGCGTTCGCGGACGGTCACTATATTGGGATAGATTCCGATACTGGAATTGTTGACGAAGATATGGCCGTTCACTTCGGCGATATCCACGGGAATCGTCCGCCCGCCCGCGATCACGGCCACCGCGCCGGCCAGATCCACTGGAATTCCAAGATCCTTGGCGAAATGATTGAGCGTGCCCATGGGGAGCACTCCCAGCACGGCTTCGCTGCGGGCCACCGCCGACGCCGCGGCGCCGATAGTGCCGTCCCCTCCCACGGCCACCACAACCCGGCAGCCGTCGCGAACCGCGTTGAGCGTCACCTGGGCGACATATTCCCCCGACTTCAACAGGTGAAACGCCGGGACAAGGTTGTGGACCGCGAATAACGCTTTCAGTTGATCTCGGAGGGGTTCGAGACGCACCGATCCGGAATGCGGATTGAGAATTACCGCCATCTTATCGGGCACGCCATTGGTCTCCGGTTCCCAGGAAAGTGAGCCAAACCAATGCCGATGCGTACCCGGCGATCACATCCGTCGGGTAATGCACGCCCAGGTAGATGCGCGAGTAGCCAATCAGCGCGGCAATCAGGAGAGCGCCGGTCCATAGCATGGCGCGGGATGCCCGGCTAGTCCAGTGGGCCGCCAGAATCCAGGCCAGGCATCCGAAGAAACAGACCGCGAACAGGGCGTGGCCGCTGGGATAGCTGTATGAGCGCGGCGCGGGAAGTCCGAAGAAAGATTCAGGCCGGGCGCGGTGGAAGATCAGCTTCAAGACCTGTTCCAAGAGTAGTGCTCCCAGCATGACGACCAAGAGCAAGTTCCCCTCCCGGCGCCATTTGAGATGCCGTAGCAGGAAGAACAACAGAATCGCCGCGGGGCCCAGAACGCCGGGCGAGCCGGCGAAGCTGATGGCTCGCATGACGGTGGTGAGCCCGCCGGAGGAGTGGGCGTGCACCCAATTCCGCACGTTTCCGTCAAAGTGCAGCGTCTCGCCCTCCAGCATTTCGCTGGTTAACAAGGCGAACACCAGAAGTGTCGCCAGAGCGAGCGTGAGGCCGATCAGAATACGTTTCAAGCGAGTGCCACCTGGGTCCAGTGGCGTACTTCGTGGAGCAGAACATGCGTCACGATTTTCCGGGCGGATGCCGAATACTGCCGGCCCGCGATTGCGAATTCCACAGAGCGATCCCAGTCCTCGGGATGGGCCGACTGTGTCAGGCACAATCCAAACATCTCATCCCGGTACTCATCCAGCTCCTGGTTACGCAGCCGCTGGACATAACGCACCTCGGGAGCGAAGATATGCAGCACCAGCGCGCCGACCGTGCTCTCACGATCCCCCGCCAGCGGCATCTTGAGCAGATCCTCGCCATTCTCGCGAAACCACCGCTCCCAGCGGCCGCGCTCTTCGTCCGGGTAGTGAAGCAGTTCATGAACCGACAGGTGCATGTCTATTCTTCATCGTACTGTGGGGCAGGCGGTTTCGCCTGCGGTCGCGCCAGCATCAGGCCCCAGGTGGCAGGCTCGTTGCCTGAGATAGCTGATTACCGCTTCTGCCTGCTCGCTCTTCATGGCAAGCTTCTTCGTTGCGGCTGAGTAGACCTCCGAGAGAACCTGGATGCTCAGCACTCCGCTTCCGTCTTCGAAGAGGCGCTCATGCAACTCGTCCCGCGTTCAGGTTATCTTGCCCCCGGTTCCGCGATCGGGAGCGTTCTTGATTCGTTCCAGAAACCGGCGTTTGGCGGTAGTTCTCGGGTCGTCCTGCCTGGCAAATTCTGAATGGCGCCGGTCATGGCGAGACAGCTGCGCGTTAAAAATGGGCCTGCCGGACTGTAAGCCGGTTTCTGTGTCCCCTTGCGGGGCGGCAGTCATTCCTCTGGGCCGCCCATTACTGGACGGCTCTAGCAACCTACCCGGAAGTCGAACGGAACGGGCCGCCCCTCCTCCCCTATTTGGTCTTGCTCCGCATGGGGTTTGCCCTGCCAGCCGGATTACTCCGGCCGCGGTGCGCTCTTACCGCACCTTTTCACCCTTACCAATCCCACCGGACTGGGTCCAGCGGGCGGCGGTATATTTTCTGTGGCACTATCCGTGGAATTCACTTTGAGCGAATCCCCCCGGCCGTTAGCCGGCATGCTGCCCTATGGAGACCGGACTTTCCTCCCGGCCAGACAGGCTAAGCCCGTCAGCCGAGCGACCGTCCATCCAGCAGGCCCATTACTGATTATCGCAAAAATTATGTCACTGTTACTATTAACTGCGGGTCTATGGATTAGTTTCTTTTACCTACAGCGAACATAGGCAACGGATACACGAGAGTAACTCAGTTCACAGGAGAGAAGGAGCTTGGTATGTTGCGGAAGTTAGTGG
>JALYHQ010000178.1 GCA_030776455.1 Acidobacteriota bacterium
CCCTACAATGGGAAGCCTGGGGTCGACTTTACTTCTGCAATCTGCAGAATGTGGCGCTCGCAATGCAGGCTCATGAACAGCAGCCATTGGTAGCAGTCCAGCTCTTTGAATACGAAGTGATTGAAGAAATGATCGCGCAGTTCGGCCTGCGTGGTCTCGGCCATGGCGATAGTGCGGTCGCGCGTTGCCTCGAATTCTCCGATTAAGCCTTCAAATTCCGGCCAGCGCCCATTCGGCATCACGAAGTCCGGACCCTTCACGCGATTAATGCGGTCCGGCACCGCGCGCAGCAGCGTCTGCTCCTTGCCTGCCGCCTCGGGGCGCTTCTCCGGCTCGGGTGGTTGCCCTAGCAAGGTTTCGATGCGCTTGCCCACCAGTGCTTCCACCAGTATGATGTGTTCCACGCAATCGGCCACGCACCAGCAATCGGGAGAAGGTTTGTACCCGCGCTGCTCGGCAGTCAATCCGGCCACCGCGGCCAGCAAATGGGCGCGATTCTGGCGCAGGTGGTTTACTACAAACTCCCGCTCACTATCGCTGATCATTTCGCCGCCTCGCGGAAGCGCACACCGAATTTGCGCGGCAGCGACACCCGGATCTCCATGGTACCGGCGGCATCCGTATCCAACTCGCGCATTTCTTCGTCGTCCACCTCGACATCATAACTGGTCCGCGACTTCAGCCCAATCACGAAGAGGACCTCGCCCTCGGTCTCCAGGCGTCCCGGTCCGCTGGCTTTCGCAACGGCCACCATACCCAGCGATCGCGTGGTTTTCCCGCCCGACCCACTGAGCACCACGATGCGTCCGTCTTCGAACCACTGCGCCTCGCCATCTACCAGTCCGAACCAGAGCGCGTCCTCGTCCCAACTCGAGCGCAGGAACAGCGTGCCCGATTGCGGATCGTGAAAATCGGGCGGGAGATGATGGAAGCTTAGTCCTGGTTGATATGGATTCGCCCACAAGAACTCGTATGGGATTCCGAACGGCGTGCGCATCAGGAAGCGATCCTGGATAAGCCACCCTTGCAGATACGAGCTTTCCACTGCGTTGCTGTCATACGCTACGGTACTCAGTCCGGCCGCACGCGCCAGCGACGCCCGCGTCAGATCCGGCTGCCCCTCGCCGGGCCACACTGGAACCCGATATTCGTTCTCCGCGGCAACAAACGGCGCGGGGTAATTGGCAGCCACTTCATATTCGGCAGCGCGCTTGAACCAGTCTGTGGCGGACTGGCGCAGATCGATGCTCAAGTTATCGCGTACGGCGTGCAGGATCTCATACAGCGCATACATGTCATCGAGTTTCAGACGCGTGCCGCGCTCTAGTGCCGGAGCGAAGCGGCCGCGCCACCAACCCTCCACTGATTCGCGCAGCACGGGTTCTTCGGGATGGCCGTCGGCATCCAGTGCGATCGCAGCGAGGATGCGGTCGCGCCGCGCTGACAGGCTGTCGCTCGCTTTGGTCGCGATGGCCTTGCGCAGCTTCGCCGATAGCTCTGCATTCTGGGCCGGAGTCAGCAGGTCCTGACACCAGTCGTAAACCAGTGCCGTCTGTTGAATGTCCGCCGCCGGACGCAAGGCCCATGCTACGGCCTGCTTCCCAACTTCAGCCTCCCGGCTGACGGCGTAGTAGAGCGCGAGAGCGAACCCCGGCTCCGGGAACGTGACCTTCCCCGTCACCAGCATCTCGAACTGGCGCCATCGCAGCGATTGTCTCGGCCTCTCGCGCTGCAGCAATCGGAGCCGTTGGGGGCGCAGAAACAGGCGCGGATGTCCAGTGTAGACCCGGTATTCATCCTCGGCGTTTTGGGCGAGTGCGGCGGCGGCGAACAGGCACAAGCTCAAGAAGAGTCTCAAAGCAGCATTGTGTCACAGCGACACACCGGATTGGGTCGGATGCCGCGATTCGTGGGATAGAGCCCTCGTAAGTGACTGAAACACAAGCCCTGAGTGCTTGGCGTCCAACGTGCATCTTCAATCCCGAATTGATGGAGTAACTCTTGTAACCTGTCCCTCTGTTGCAACGGGCAGAAGCAGGGGAGCGAGTGGGCTGGTAAAAGTCAGCGTTGCTTGCGGGAGCCGGTTTTTTTGAATTTCCAAGCCGCTCATTCCTTGTTTTGGCAAGTTGCATCAGAGGGGTTTTTTTGGACTGGCGGCTGTGGCCGCCGCGATTTTTGAATTCGAATTTTATAACGATCTCACCCGGGGTCTAAGGTTTCGGTTGCGGGTGGCGTTCATGGTGCAGGACAAGAAAGGACGCGGGCCTCACCAGGAATGGAACTGCAAGCGGGTGTCCGTGCCATTCGTGCCGACGCTGGATCCTAGCCCGTCTGGGGCGAGCCGCGCTGGAACGGTCTTCCTCCATAGGACCAGTTTCCAGCGCGGTTCTTCTTTAGCCCTCTGCTATCCTCACGAATGAATGCCCGCCACGGTCCTTGACGGCAAACGCATCCGCGACCAGATCCTCTCCGAATTGAAACCGCGTGTCGCTCTGCTCCGGCGGCCTCCCGGACTCGCCGTGGTCCTGGTGGGCCACGATCCAGCGTCTGAAATCTATGTGCGCGGCAAGATAAAGGCCTCGGCCGATCTGGGCATCTACAGCGAGAAGATCACCCCGGACGACAGCATTTCCACGGGCGATCTGCTGGGCATCGTGGAGGGCTTGAACCAGCGGCCGGAGATCGACGGAATCCTGGTGCAAATGCCGCTACCGCCGCAAGTCGACAGCCACCGGGTGCTGTTGTCCATCGATCCGCGGAAGGATGTCGATGGATTCCACCCCCTGAACGTCGGGAATTTGGTCGCGGGCATTCCGGGGCTGCGTCCCTGCACACCTTCCGGCATCCTCGAACTTCTCAAGCGGTATCAGATCCCGATCGCCGGACGGCGCGCGGTGGTAGTGGGCCGTAGCGACATCGTCGGCAAGCCGATGGCGATTCTGCTGCTTCACGAGAATGCCACGGTGACCATCTGCCACTCCAAGACGGCCAATTTATCCGAGGAGTGCCGCCGCGCGGATATCCTGGTGGCCGCCATCGGTCGATCCCGCCTGGTCACCGCGGATTTCATTCAGCCCGGGGCCACGGTGATCGACGTGGGAATGAATCGTCTGGCGGACGGCAAAGTCACCGGCGATGTCGACCCGGAAGCGGCCCAACGGATCGCGGGCGCCTACACGCCGGTTCCCGGCGGCGTGGGGCCGTTGACCATCGCGATGCTGATGACGAATACCGTTCAATCCGCGGAACGGCGGCTGGGCGCCGCATAACCATGCTGCGCGTGGGACTCACCGGGGGACTCGCCAGCGGAAAGAGCCTGGTGGGGCACGCGCTGGTGGATCTCGGGTGTCACCTGATAGAGGCCGATGCGCTGGGGCATGAGGTCTTGCTGGCCGACGGTGAGGCGTACGCTCCCGTGGTGAATGAATTTGGCCGCGAGATTCTCGACGCAGCCGGCGTCATTGATCGCCGCCGTCTGGGAGCTCTCGTCTTCGGCTATCCGGAGCGGCTCGCGAAGCTCAGCAGCTACGTCCATCCCGCGGTCGCCAAGCGCCAGGAACAGATCCTGGCCGGGATTCAAGCGTCCGACCCGGAGGGCATCGTGGTTGTGGAAGCGGCGATTCTGGTTGAAACTGGTAGTTACAGGAGATTCGCCCGGCTGATTGTCGCGATGTGCGGCCGGGAGCTGCAGATTCAGCGCGCCATGAAGCGCGACGGGCTCACCCGGGAAGAAGTGCTCGCCCGGCTGGACCAGCAGTTGCCTTTGGAAGAGAAGGTGAAAGTGGCCGATTACGTTATCGATACTTCCGGCGCCAAGGAGCACGCACTGGAACAGACGCGAGAGGTTTACCGCTCGCTGCGGAGTTTACAGCCATGAGAATCAGAATCGTATTGCTAGCTGCCGTCATTGTCGGCACATTCGTCCTCTTGACCTCGCGAACACAGTGGGGGCAGCACCGGATATTCCAACCCATCAGCGGCGCGGGCAAGCTGTGGAATGGCCCCAGCGTTACGCACAGCGCCGGACTGGGCGCGGACGAGCTCAACAACATCGATATCTACAAGTCCACGCGCAGTTCGGTGGTGAATATCACCAGCACCATTTACAAGCGCACGTTTTTCATGGAAGTTTACCCGCAGCGCGACTTCGGATCGGGTTTCGTCATCAGCGCCAATGGCCGGATACTCACCAACAACCACGTGATCGGCGACGCGAATCGAATCGAGGTTACCGAGTCGGATCAGACGCGCTACAAAGCGACACTCCTGAGCCGCGATCCTTATAACGATCTCGCACTGATTCAGATAACACCCAAGAAGAACCTCCCATGGCTGCATCTGGGCGATTCCGACAACATTCAGGTGGGCCAGAAGGTCCTGGCCATCGGCAATCCTTTTGGCTTGGAAGGTACGCTGACGACGGGCGTGATCAGCTCGCTGGGACGCACCATCCGCGGCGAAGACGAGCAGACTCTGGAAGGCCTCATCCAGACCGATGCCGCCATCAATCCGGGCAACTCGGGAGGTCCGCTGCTGGACTCGGCGGGCAATGTCCTGGGGATCAACACCGCGATTCTGGGGTCCGGCGGAAACATCGGCATCGGATTCGCGATGCCCATCAATCGCGCCAAGGCGATGCTGGACGATTACCAGAATGGACGCAAGCGCCCGCGGCTGGGCGTCAGCGTGGTGTGGGTGGCGGGCGATTACGCCGACGCTCTGCAGCTTCCGACGCAAGGCGGATTGCTGGTGCAAGAAGTGGAAGCCAACGGCGCGGCGGCGCGCGCCGGGCTGCGCGGCGGGAAGCAGCAGGTACAGATCGGCAACGCGCAGTTAGTGGTGGGCGGCGATTTAATCATGTCGATCGACGGGCACCCGGTGGATCGTGACGATGCCATAACCCGGACGCTGGCGCGCAAGCGTACGGGAGATACGATTGAACTGACTGTTTTTCGGGCCGGGCGCACAGTGAATATCCGGGTGAAGCTGGGGGATTCTACAGGCGATGTGTTGTAGCGGCAGACCCATGCTCCGCAACGGCACAAGCTAAAGCATGTGCCACCGTTACTTTTTCGCGAGGACGATGGGGGCGCTTTCAACACCCTGAACTCGCTCGAAGAAAGCCCGCACTTTGGCGTAGTCGCTGGCGGGGACGGTGATCTCTTTCACTTCCAGCGTGTGCGTGAACAACAGCTCGCCTTTGTCCACGGACCACTTCGCGGTGTAGGACCCGTAGGGCGTGTCGAGCTTATCGTGCTCGGGCATTTCGTCCACCGCGAAGCCCGCGGGCAGCGTGACTTTCACGGTTTCCTTCCAGGATTCCGCGTTGAGCACGACGGGCCATTGGCGCTTTTTCTCAGTCAGGTACACGCCGTCGCGGCGGGGCAGCAGTGAAGGCCGGAATATGAGCAATCGTCCTTGCATCAATTGGCCGTAGCGTTGCGCGGAGAATTCTACCGCCAGATCAAACTGGCCAGCCAGACGCTTGTCGGAGGCTTCGATCTTTGAGACCGCGGCATTGTTCACGTCGCGGCCGATCCACCGCTCCACGCTCTTGTCGTAATCGGGACGCGACTGATGATGGTAGCGACGCCGCCAGCTAGCGGCGGTCTGGCCGAAGCTAGTCTCCTGCATTTTCGCTTGAATCGACCCGTCGGGTGTCAGCGTCATTTCGGTAACACGCTCCGCGCGGTTGGCCGATGGCGGCACCACCGGCATGCGCATCAATCCGCCATCCACGCCATCGATCAGCGCCAGGCTCCCCTGCTCGTGATCGGGAAGATCGCCCAGCGGAGTGTATTCGTCGGTAGGATCGAACAGCAGCAAACGTCCCAGCTTGGGGTGTTCGGCGATGGCCGGCGCCTGTGTAGCGTCGGTCACTTTGATGGCGATGATCGCGTGGTTGAACTGCTGCGGGGAAGGCCAATCTTCCTTCACTCGCGTACGGTCACCGGACCAGATGCTGATCATGTAGGACGGAATGCCGGCCACCTTGAGCATCGTTCGCATGAGGTTGGCCTTGTCCTTGCAGTCGCCGTACTGCTTCATGAATACTTCTCCGGCCGAATGCGGCTGGTAGCCGCCGCCCCGGCCGATCCCGGTCTGAATGGAGACGTAATGCACGGCCTGCACGAATTCTCCGATGGCTCGGATGCGGTCGAACTCGGACTTCGCGCCGGCCACCAGATCGTGAGTCTTGGCCTCCAGGCCGGGCGTGGGCGCGGCCTGCGTCTCTTCGAGTTCGCCCATCCAGCGCGCGACGTCATTCCAGTTCTCGAGCGTGCGGCCCATCCCGGTTTTCGCGCCCGCGGCCGGGAAATAACTTACGGCCACGCGTGGGGCCAGGGACGCAATGTCCGGGGCCGATGCTTCGGTCTGCAGGTAGGGCAGGTTGCGGAGCTCCCAGGTCCAGGTGGAACCCGACACATCGGCAACGATGTTCTCGTGGTTGTAGAGCCGGGCCTCGGCGCGCCATCCCGCTGGCAGCGTCAACGCGAAGCGTGACAACAAGGCCGGCAGGTGATGCTGGAACTCGAAGTCATATTGAGTGAACACGGACTTCTCTTCGCTCACCGATTCGAACCCGAAGACCGATTCAGGATCCGCATCGTCGCTGCCGGACACCAGCCGCACACGGGCGTCATTGTATACATCGTTGGGCGCCACCGCTGCGTCCAGGATTTTGTCCTTGCCGTATTTCTTCACCGTGCCCGAAGGCGAGATCATCCAGGCGTGGAAGTCGCGTACTTTTCCCGTCCCGGTGTAATATCTGGTTGCGCCTACCGCTTCGCCGCGGCCTTCGCGGTTGAGAACCTTGATCACCTCGCGTTCAACGGTGGTGGCTCGCCCGCCTTCATCCACGGTGACACGCCGTTCGCGAAAAATCACCACAGCGGAAACTTTGGCGGAGTAAGCGGGCGTTTTGGTGGAAGCGAATTCCCGGAACCAGCCGGGCACGTCGTCTCCGGCCAGCGCAACCGCGCAAGCGAAGGCGGCCAGGGCCCAGAGTTTAATGTGCATCGCCTACCTTCGGCGCGGTCTGCTTCAGCGCAACGGTCTGCGCATCCTGCTCATGTACCATGTCGAAGATCTTCTTGAGTTGCGGGTAGGCCTCGGCCGGGAACAGGATGTTGGCGTTGTTTCCGAACAGGAAGGTGCGGGTGTAAACCAGTTTGTGATCCTTGGTGAGCATAATTTTCACGTCGTACCGGCCTACGTTCGCGATGGGAAACGAACCGGGCGCCTCAGGATGATCCAGCTCATAGCCCTCCGGAAGCGCCACGGTCACGCTGTCTTCTTCCATCCACGGAAACCGAAAGTAGATAGGATGAGACCGTTTCGCAGTGGTGAACTTGGGCGGGTAATTGAATTCGAAATAAGACAGCGGAACGAAGATCCGCTTCCCGGTTCTCTGCGCGTAGCTGGGAACCTTGACGTGATAGCGATAAACGAGCGGCTTCTCGGTATCCTCCACGTTTTCCAGTTTCATTTCCGAAACTTCGGCAGTGCTGAGATACCTGGTGACGGTTTCCTTGAGGGCTTCCTCGCGCTCGGCGGGCGTCTGCTTCTCGGCGGAAGACCGCAGTACGATACCGGGATGGCCTGAATAGACCATTTCAACGTCGCCTTCAAGCGTGCCGTCTTCCGACAGAGTGAATGTCCCGCTGCGTTTCTCCCTGGAACTCTCGGCAGGGGCCAGCGGCGTCTGCAGCAGAACCAGTTCCTTGGGATCGGAAACCAGCGCAGCGGTCCCTTCCTCATACCAGGGCAACATGCCGGGCGGAACGGACTTGCTGGCGGGGTCGTAAAACCGCCATTTGCCTTCCAGTTGAACTGCGATATCGTAGGTGCGCAGGAAATAATCGTCCGGGAAAGTGGCATCGAAGAAGATATCGCTGCGGTCCGACAGCCTCGCGTAGCGGGCGTCGAAACCGGCGGCAGCGGCCAGCGCGCCGAAGGTCATGTCAATCTCGCGGTGGGTGCCCGCGCCCTGTTTCAGGATATCGCCGGGCGAACGATCCTCTTTCGCTCTTCCGCGATCGTAAACGGTATCCTCGCGCTTCAATTTGGTCTGACAAAAGCGGTATAAGCGACTTAGCCGCTCGGCCGGCGTTTTGGCGTCACCCACAATCTGATCCGCCGTGCGGCGCACTTCGTCGTTCACCTTCATCTTGCCCTTGTAGGTCTTGTAGAGGTCCTTGCCGTGTTCCAGCCAGAATTTCTCCGGTGCGATCTTCTTGTCTTCCGCGTAGAAGACCAGCATCCAGGCGCGCAACTGATCCTCGGGCGGCATGTAGGCTTCTTCCTTGAAGGCCGGGACGTCATTCATCCTGGTCATGAAGTAACCGGAGAAAGCCTTATCTGGGGCGAAGGGTGTATTGCGCGAATGGAAGCCCAGCGAGCGCATGCCGTACGGCAGCCAGGTGACCGAGAGCGGTTTGATGTGATAGATCACCGTTTCCACCGGAATCTCGCGCTGGAACTGAAGACGGATGTAATTCGATACTTGATCGTCACGGAACTCGCGCCAGCGATATTCGATGATAGAGCCCGGTTCGACGCCCGGCATGGCGAAGGATTTGGCCTTCACCTTTAGGCCGCCCGCTTTGACGATGGTGCGTTCGTAGACAGCGTCCTTTTTGAGCTCAATGATGCTGCCGTCGGGCTTAATGGTACGCCCCGCAACATCCCCGATGCGGGTTTTTCCGAAAAACGGGAGGTCTCGAGTGCTTTGCGTTTCCCGGCCATGGTCAGTGAAAATCTTCACTCGGATATAGTTTGAAAGGACGGTATGAAAGGAATCCCCTTGCATTTCATCCGCTACCCACACTTCCCAGAAAATTCCTTCGGCATCGGCGTCTTTTTCAACGCGGGCCGACTTCAGGGCCAGGTCGGCTGGGTCGACCGGCTTCCAATCCATAATGCCGTTGCCGGCGCGAGCGGTCTCAAGGAACGCTCCGGAAATAAGGCAGATCAATGCATACAAAAGGAGTCGCAAATTGCACCTCTACTGATTAAGGATGTTTCCAGTATACAGGAACCGGGCGCAATTTTGTTCTAAAATCGAAGTTTAACTTGACACACGGGCCAGCGCCAGCATTTGCCAGCCCAGCGAACCGCGGCTTCGATTGAAGCAAAATGAAGCGTCAAACAGCCGCATGGCCACTCGGGCGGCCCAGTGCGGTGCGGCGCCGTCGGGCCGCGAAATATCCTCGAGAAGCCGGTCACCACGGGCGATTACGGTCAGGCGATACAGGTTGAAGAACGGAAATCCAGCGCAGGTGACGCTGTCGACGTCCAGGCCAGCTCGCTCCAGCAAGCTGCGCAGGGATGCGGGATCGTAGTGACGGCGGTGCCCAATGTGCCGGTCAAAGCTGGACATGGGTCCGCCGGGGACGGTGACGATCACGCGACAACCCGGAGCCATCCAAGGCAACGCGTTACGAAGCAGCAGCTCGGGGTTGTCCAAGTGCTCGAGGACTTCCGAACAGACTGCGTGCGTGGCCCAGCCTTCCAGGCCCTCGGGCGGAGCGGCCGGTTGTAAGAGATCGCGTTCGAAAAAGCGCGCTCGAGGCTCGCGCTTGGACGAAATGGAGACGCCCGACCGGCTCAATTCAACTCCTGACAGAAGTGCCGCTGGATGGCGTGCCAGAAGATCGATTGCGAAGTCGCCCTGGCCACTGCCGATATCGAGTACGAGGGCGTTGTGTCCGCTGCCAGGGATTTGGAGGGCATTCAGGATCAGGCGGCGGCGGTATTTTTGAGCCGGATTCCAGCGGGCGGCGGTATCGAGGTGGCTCCAGTGGAAGTCCCAATCGTCCGCAAGGGCGTGTTGCATGCTAACTGATTAATCGACTGGAACGGGCCAGGGCATTAGCGGGCCGGAGGCTACTGGCCTTTCAAGGCTTCGGCGATTTGCTTTTCTGAAATTACGCCTTCCTTGATCACTTTCCAATACGGCTCGGTGATGTCGACGGTGGTAGCGCCCTGGCCAGTGCATGTGCCGCCATCTAGAACGAGGTCCACGCGGCCGTCCATGGTGCCGAAGACTTCGATTCCGCTCTTGCAGGTGGGCTGTCCGGAGATGTTCGCGCTGGTGGCGATCAGGGGCTGATCCAGCCAGTCGACCAGGGCCTGGGCGACGCGCGCGCGCGACTGGCGCATGGCCAGACGCCCCGTGTTGCCGGTTACTTTCAACGGCACCTTCGCCGAAGCCGGCACGATAATGGTCAACGGTCCAGGCCAAAAATGCCGGGCCAAGAGGTAAAACCGGCCGGACAATTCCTTTGCGAGTTCCTCGGCCATTACCTTGCCGCTGACCAGCAACGGCAGCGAACGTTGAATCTCGCGGCCCTTGGCTTTGAACACGCGACCCACCGCATGCAGATTCAGCGGATCGGCCACCAGTGTGTACAGCGCCTCGGTCGGGATGGCGACCACGTCGCCGCGCCGGATATGGATCGCGGCTCGTTCGAGGGCCTCGGGGCCGGGCTGGTTCGGGTCGATCTCAATCAGATCTGTCGCCAATACACCCTCATGAACAAATCAGTCTCTCGACCCGATCGCTTGCGCGACCTCGATCGCCATCGGATAGCGGCCGAACGGCGCGCTCAATTGTACACCGGCTACCATGGAACGCACTCGCTGCACCATTTCCTGGGCGATGGCCACGCCTTCGCGGCGCGCTTGTTCCGCGGTATCGGCTCGCCTCATCCGTTCCATGAAATACTCCGGCACTGGAACGCGCAGCTCATTCACCATGAACTCGGCGTTCCGGTAGCTGGTGAGCGGCCAGATACCGCAGATCACCGGCAGCTTGAACTGTTCGGTGCGCTGGAGGAACTGTTCGAGAAGGTCGAGATCGAAAACCGGTTGCGTGACGGAGTATTCGGCGCCTGCCTGCGCCTTCCACTCGTAGCGCCGCAGCTCTTCTTCCATATTCAGCGCGCCCGGATTCGCGCCGACGCCGATAAGCAGCGCCGTTTGCGATCCCATGGGGTTGCCGCCGATGTCCAGGCCGTGATTCAGATTGTTCACGACGTTGGTGAGGCCGATTGCATCGACGTCAAACACGGCCGTCGCATCGGGATAAGTGCCCATGCGCGGCGGATCGCCGGTGATGCAGATGAGATTGCGCACCCCCACGCTGTGTGCGCCCAGCAACTCCGACTGGATGCCGAGAATATTGCGATCCCGGCAGCAGAAATGCAGCACCGCTTCAATGCCCGCTTTCTCCTGGATCAACTGGCAGGTAACCTGCGCGCTCATGCGGGCGCTGGCCCGGGGGCCGTCGGGGACGTTGATGCAGTCGATGCCGGCGGCTTTGCACTGGGCGGCCCCATCGATTTCCTTGGAAGCATCCACGCCGCGGGGCGGCAGAATTTCGACGAAGGCTACGAACTTTCCGGCAGCCAGCTTCGCGCCCAGGCCGCTCTTGGCGGCCATGGGAATCGCGGGGAGCGCCTGGACATGCACCGCGGGTTCTTCCACGGTGACAGTGAGCTTCTGACGGGCGGGCTGCAGGGATCGCGCTTCCGATCGGATGGCCTTGATGTGATCGGCCGTAGTCCCGCAGCACCCGCCCACGATCTTCACTCCCGCCCACAGAAAGCGCCGCGCGTACTGCGCCATGTATTCCGGGGAGCACAGATAGATGTTGCGGCCTTCCACCACGGAAGGCAGGCCCGCGTTGGGCATAGCGCTCATCGGCTTCTGCGAATAGCGCATCATCTGCTCGATGGTTTCGAGCGTCGCCTTGGGTCCCACGGAACAATTCAGGCCGATTACGTCCACCGGCCACTCATCCAGCTTGCGCGTGTAAGTCTCGGGAGTAGTGCCGTCGCGCATGTTGCCGTAGTCGTCAATAGTTACGTGCGCGACGATGGCCATCTCATCGCCGGCGGCTTCGCGTGCGGCAAAGATCGCCTCCCGAACTTCGTTCAGATCGTAGAAGGTTTCGAGGATGATCAGATCAACCCCGGCTTCCACCAGGGCCTCGGCCTGCTCGCGGAAAATCGCGCGGGCTTCGGCGAACGATGTCGGGCCCAGCGGCTCGATGCGCACACCCAGGGGTCCCATGGCGCCGGCGACGAAAGCCGAGTCTTGCGCGGCTTCGCGCGCCAACCTCACGCCGGCGTGATTGATCGCCTGCAGTTTCTCGGCGAGTCCGAAAGCGGCGAGGCGGGTCCGATTCGCACCGAAAGTATTCGTCTCCAGAATCTCGGCGCCCGCTTTGACGTACTCAAGGTGCGTTTCCTTGATCAATTGCGGCGAGGTGAGGTTTAGTTCGTCGAAGGACCGGTTGATGAATACGCCCTTTGCATACAGCACCGTGCCCATGGCCCCGTCGGCCACCAGCACGCGCTTCGCAATTTGCTCGCGAAATTCCTTGGCCTTGGATTGGGGGAGCGTGGGCGTCATGTTCGGAAAAGGGCCCGGTCAATGAAAACAAAAGAAAACGGTTGAACCGAACAGGGATACAAGTCGATTGTAGCGCATTCGTCGCGCGGTAGCACATGCTTTAGCTTGTGCCTGACATCTCCTTCCCGCGGTTCCTGCGATAATATTCTCGTCCCATGAATCGACGTGATTTCCTTGGCGGCATCGCCATCGCCGGCCTCAGCGGCTGCGCATACAAGCCCAGAACCGCCGCGATTCCTCCAGTCCTGCCCGCCTGCGATGCGCTCCCCAAACTCATGCCGATCCGCGCGCAAACCGACAGGATTTTTCGCGTCACCGTCTGCCTCCGTCCCTTCCGCGCCGCAGGCCCTCGGCTGGATGTAGAGCGTGTCGGCGACAAGACCGTGGTACACAACTACGGGCATGGCGGAAGTGGATGGTCGCTGTCGTGGGGATCGAGCAGTATCGCGGTCGACAGAGCCATGGCTATCGGGGAGCGGGAAGTGGCCGTGATAGGATGCGGCGCGCTGGGCCTGACCTCGGCCATCCTGCTGCAGCGCGCTGGCGCCAAGGTGACGATTTATGCCAAGGATCGCCCGCCGGATGTGCGATCTTCTCGAGCCACCGGATCCTTTACTCCCGACTCGCGCATAGCCTTGACCAACTCCGTGTCGCCCGATTTTCCCGCCCTCTGGGAGAAGATGTGCCGCCATTCATTTCACACCTACGAGAGCTACCTGGGTCTGGCGGGGAATCCGGTGGAATGGACGGACCGCTACAGCCTGTCGGATCAAGACCCAAATGAGCCACGCGCCCACCGCCAGCGTGACAATTCCCTGAGTTTTGCGAACTACAGGGACCGCATCGCCGATTTGACGCCGCGCACTCGAGATCTGCCGCCAGGGTGTAACCCTTTTCCAACCCGATATGCCGGGCGGACGTCCAGCCTGACGTTCAACATCGCAGCCTATTCCAGGCAGCTCACGACGGACTTCTTAATCGAGGGCGGCAAGATCGAGCGAGTCGAGTTTCACTCACCCGCCGATCTGCAGCAGGTGACTCAAAAGGTGTTGATCAACGCGACCGGCTACGGAGCGAGAGCGCTGTGGAAGGACGAGTCGATTGTCCCCGTGCGCGGCCAGATTGCATGGTTGATTCCACAGCCGGAGGTGAATTATGGGGTGTCCTACAAAAACGTGCACGTTATTGGGCGGCGGGACGGGATCGTAGTACAGGATATGGGCCAAGGCGAGATGGAAGGCTATAACGAAGCGAACGAGACTCCAGACCGGGCCGCCGCGGAATCCGCTGTCCAGGTAGTGGCGGACTTGTATGCACGCCGCTCACAGAGCCGCGACCAAAGGAAGCGGTATCACGCATCGTAACGCCCCCACATCCTGCGCTACACTCGCACCCATGACCGGTCTGATGATGGATTACCCGCTCACCCTGACTCATATCCTGGAGCGGTCCGGGAAACTGTTTCCGAGGAAAGAAATTGCAACCCGGACAGCGGAGGGGATGCACCGGTATACTTACTCGGACTTTCACGGGCGTGTTCATCGTCTCGCGCATTCGCTCGAGCGCCTCGGCATCCAGCCTGGCGATCGAATCGGCTCGCTTTGCTGGAACAGCTATCGTCATCTCGAGCTGTACTTCGCCGTCCCCTGTTTCGGCGCGGTGCTCCACACGCTCAACCTCCGCTTGCCCGCCGATCAACTGGCATTTATCATCAACCACGCGCAAGACAAGGTAGTCTTTTTGGACGCTTCACTCGCAGCGATTCTGGAGCCAATACGGGATCAGATTCCCTGCGTGGAACATTTCGTGGTTATCGAGGACGCGTACGAAGACTTGCTCGCCGAATCCAGCGCTGACCCGTACCCCTGGCCGCGGCTCGACGAAAATGCCGCTTGCGCCACATGTTATACCTCCGGCACCACGGGCAATCCCAAGGGCGTTTTATATTCGCACCGCGCGCTGGTGCTGCATACGTTCGGACTTGCCATGGTGGACAGCTTCGGGATTCATGAACGCGACACGGTGCTGCAGATCGTGCCGATGTTCCACGCCAATGGATGGGGCCTTCCTTATGCGGCGGTGATGACCGGCGCGAAGATCGTTTTCACGGGGCGCTGGCTGCAGCCCGCCGACATTGCCGCGCTGCTCGAAAGCGAGCGCATCACCTTCACCGCCGGCGTACCTACTATCTGGATGAGCCTCTACGGATACCTCGAGCAGAACCAGCACGACCTCTCCAGCCTCCGCGCTATCGCCTGCGCCGGCTCCGCGCTTCCGCGCCAATTCATCGAGCTGTACGCTACTCGCTACAAGATCCCGTTTCTGCTCGCCTGGGGAATGACGGAAACCACGCCCATCGCCACCGTGATGGCGTGGAAGTCTGGGCTAGATGGACTGGCTCCGAAGGACCGCTTTGACCGCATGGCCCGTCACGGCCTGCCGGTAGCAGGCGTGGATGTTCGCATTGTCGACGAGACCGGACAAGATCTTCCCTGGGACGGAATCACCATGGGCGAGCTGCAGACGCGCGGCCCCTGGATTACGTCGGGCTACTATAACGATCCGCGCAGCGAGCATTCCTTCATGGACGACTGGTTCCGCACCGGGGACGTAGCGACCATCGATCCGGAAGGCTACATCCAGATCATGGATCGCACCAAGGACCTGGTGAAGAGCGGCGGCGAATGGATCTCCAGCGTCGATCTCGAGAACGCCATCATGGCGCATCCCAAAGTGATGGAGGCCGCCGTGATCGCCTGCTTCCATCCCAAATGGCAGGAGCGCCCGCTGGCCTGCATCGCTCCGTTTCCGGAGTACCGAGATACGCTCACCAAACAAGAGCTGCTCGACTTCCTCGCCGAGCGCGTGGCTAAGTGGTGGCTGCCCGACGACATCATCTTCATCGAAGCAGTCCCCAAGACCAGCGTCGGCAAATTCAACAAGCGCGCTTTGCGGGAGCAGTTTAAGGACTACCAGTTCCCCGGCGTGGAAACCAAAGACAGGCCAGGAGGCCTGTCCCACAAGACGTAGGACAGGCCTCCTGGCCTGACTCGAAACTCAACCTCCGTACCATAACCGGACGCCCGAGTCCTGGTAGTAACAGCCCCTTTTCGCTCTCAGGTTCCGCACTTAATCTGATCTTGCCGGCCAGTTCCGGCGGGGAGATCACATGTTTTACCGGTGTGCTTGTGCGGCGATGCTGCTTTTCGGAGGCCTTATGGCCCGAGCGACGATTATCGATTTCTCGACGGCGTTCCCGCTGGGGCACCTGCCCGAATCAGTCAGCATTGGCAGCCTTACCGTCAGCGCCTTCGACGTTTCAAAGACCACGGGCCAGTGGACCAGCAACGTGATTCTGAACAACCGCGCGCAAATGCCGGACGACCTGGGATTAGGGGTGTGCTCCAATCCGGCCAACTGTCCGACGCTGGGGAACGGGGACATCAATGAAATCGACAACAACGGGTCTGTGTTTGAAGTGATCCGGCTCAATTTCGGCAGCGCCGTCACGGTGAACAGCCTGCGCATCTCTTCGCTGGACGCGGGCGACGGGTACGCGATTTTCGGAAGCAACCTGGCGCAGCCGAACCTGTTGCAGCTGACGCCGCTGGCGCAGGGGACGTCGGGAAGCTCGGTGTCGCTGGGGAGCACGTTCCAGTATTTCTTCGCTGCGCCCAAGAATCGCGGGGTGTACGATACGGGATCGAATTACTTGCTGCAGGGAGTGGATTTCAACCCGGCATTGCATGTGAACAGCGTGCCCGAGCCCTCGACGCTTACGCTCTTGGGTGCCGGGTTGATCGGAATTGGTCTGTTGCGACGTAGGACAGGCCTCCCAGCCTGTCTCTTTTCCTGGCCCGTTACACCAGCTTATACGCGCCCGGAACCGGCAACGGCGGAACTTCCATCTTCTCGTCGTACCCGAAAGCCTTAGGCATCAGATCCAGCTGCGACGCCATAATCTGATCCCACGTCACCTTGTCCCCCGTGTATGCCGATTCGCGACCCATGATGCAGGTCATGGTGCTCTCCGCCACAGTCATCCCATGATTCACATATGGCCCATCTCCTCGGATGCTGGCCGCCATCGCAGTGTGTTCGGCCACATAAGGCACCGTCTTCGCGTTGGCCCCCAAATCATGCCCATTGCTGCGCTTCATCGTGCCCACGATCTGTTCGCTGATGTTCTGATGCAGCGGGGCAGGGAACTGTCGGCAATAGCTGGACATGCGCACGCCGCCGGGATAGACGAAGTCGGCGCTGATGTGATCGTAGATATTTCCGTACAATTCCTCGCGCGGACGCCAGACCGCCCCGCCGGTAGCCACCACTTCCACGGGATGTGTTCCCATCACCCAGTTGCACACGTCAATGTTGTGCAGGTGCTGCTCGACGATCTGGTCGCCGCCAATCCACACGAACGAGTACCAGTTCCGATGCTCCCAGGTCATGTCGCCCCACTTCGGATCGCGTGACTTCTGCTGGATCACCGGGCGGCCCACCCAGTACGCATAGAGCGCCAGCACTTCGCCGATCGCGCCGTCCTGAATCTTGCGCACGGTCTGAACGTAATTGGCGTCATTGCGGCGCTGCGCGCCCGACATCACCGTGAGCTTTAACTGCTCGGACTTCTTGGCCGCCGCCATGAAGCGGCGCACTCCTACGGGATCGGTGCCAAACGGCTTTTCGCAGAAGACGTGTTTCCGGGCTTCCACGGCGGCTTCAAAGTGCATGGGTCGATACCCGGGGGGCGTGGCCAGCATCACGATGTCGATGTCTGAAGCCAGCACCTTCTTGTACGCGTCGAAGCCGGTGAAGTGACGCTCGGGCTCTACCTTGAGGCGGCTCTCGAAGGCGGGAAAATCCTTATGGGCGCGGATCTTGGCCAGCGAGCCTTCCAGCTTGTCCTCAAACAGATCCCCCATCGAAACCACGTCGACATTTTCCGTGCCCTGCATCAAGTCGATAATGGCCTGGGTGCCGCGTCCGCCGCAGCCGACGAGTCCGGCCTTGAGGCGCTCCTTACCGGCTCCGCGAACCAACTCGGGCTTGACGATGGTGAAGGCGGCCGCGCCCGCCGCGGTTGAAGTTTGGAAGAAGGACCTTCGAGAGATATCATTCAATTTGTGTTCCATGCGTGCCTCCCGGCAATGTCCTTCAGTATATAACCGCGGTCCCAATCGATGAAGAAGACCTCCAAACCGGTGACCTTCGAAGGCGTGATCGCCGCAGCGGTGACGCCGCGGCGCACGCAGGAATACACCATAGATCTGGCGGCCACTCTGGAGCTTATCGATTTTCTGTCGGAACGCGGCGTCAGCGGAATTGCGCTGCTGGGATCGACGGGCGAGTTCGTGCACTTCGTGCTGGAGGATCGCGCCCGCATGCTGGATTTCGCCGTGAAGCGCAGCCGGGTGCCACTGATCGTCAACGTTTCGCACTCGACTCTTACCGGGGCGATTCAACTCGGGCAGGACGCAGCGGATTCCGGAGCCGCCGCGCTGCTGTTGATGCCGCCGTACTACTTCCGTTACTCGCAGGAAAACATTCGCGCGTTCTATCTGCGCTTTGCCGAAGAGCTGAGCCGCGATATTCCAGTCTTCTTGTACAACATTCCCGCGTTCACCAGCCCGCTGGAGCCCCGGACCGCGGTGGAGCTACTGTCCACGGGCGCTTTCGCGGGAATCAAGGATTCCAGCGGCGACCTGGCGGGCTTCGCGCTGCTTCGAGATCACAAGAAGACGCGCAATTTCACTCTGCTGGCCGGATGGGACAGCATTTACGCGCAGGTGCGAGCGGACGGCGCGGACGGCATGATCTCGGGCGTGGCGAGCGCGGTGCCCGAACTGATGGTGGCCCTTGATCGCGCGGTGGTTTCCGGCAATCAGGCGTTGACGCGCACGCTGGATGCTTACGTGTCGGAGTTTCTGGGCTGGTTCGGACGTTTTCCGGCGCCGGTGGCCATCAAGGAAGCCACTCGATTGCGCGGCGTTAAGGCCGGCGCGTTCGCGGGGCCGCTAGGTCCGGAGGGAGACCGTGATCTGGCGGCGTTCGGCGCATGGTTCCGCGAATGGCTGGGACCAGTGTTGCAACAATCGAAGCTATGACTCCGGAAGAGCTTCGCCTGCATGGGCATGAGGTGGCGGACTGGATCGCCGGATATCTGGAGGATATTCGAGGCTATCCGGTCTTGCCGGACATGCGCCCTGGCGATCTGGTGGATAGCTTGCCAGCTTCCGGGCCCGAGCGCGGCGAGCCGATGGACACCATCCTGGCCGATTTTCGCGCGCACATCGTCCCTGCGCTGACACATTGGAATCATCCGCGGTTCTTTGCGTTTTTTTCGGTTTCGGCGTCCGGTCCGGGGATTCTGGGCGAGATGCTGGCCGCCGCGCTCAACGTCAATGGCATGCTTTGGAAAAGCTGCCCCGCCGCATCCGAGCTGGAACAAGTGACCCTGGGCTGGCTGCGCGATTGGATCGGATTGCCGCCGGAGTTTTTCGGTATTATCTACGACACGGCATCCATCTCGACTCTGCATGCCGTGGCTGCGGCGCGGGAGCGCGCCGATCCGGATGCGCGGCGGCGAGGAACGCGCGGCGACCTGGTCTTGTATACCTCGGAACAGTCGCACTCCTCCATCGAGAAGGCCGCGATCACACTGGGTCTGGGACAGGATAACGTCCGCCACATCCCCGTCGATAACGCTTTCCGCATGCGCGTGGAGGCGTTGGAACACGCCATCGCGGCCGACCTCGCGGCCGGCAAGCGCCCCTTCTGCGTGGTCGCCACTACCGGGACCACGTCCACCAGCAGCATTGATCCGGTAGCGGCGATTGGCGAAGTGGCGAGGCGGCACAATCTCTGGCTGCACGTGGATGCGGCGTACGGCGGATCGGCCGCCGTGGCGCCGGACTTCGCCTGGGTGCTCGCGGGCGCGGCGCAGGCCGATTCGCTGGTGATCAATCCGCACAAGTGGCTCTTCACGCCCATCGATCTCAGCGTGTTGTACACGCGGCATCCTGAGATTCTGCGGCGCGCGTTTTCGCTGGTGCCCGAATATTTGAAGACCGCCGACGATCCGCGAGCGATTAATTTCATGGATTACGGGGTGCAGCTGGGACGGCGCTTCCGGTCACTCAAGCTTTGGTTTGTACTGCGCTATTTCGGACGCGAAGGGATCGCCGCGCTGATCCGGAGTCATGTGGGATATGCGCAGCGGCTGGCGGCGCTGATCGCAGCCGATGTGAGGTTTGAAGTGTGCGCGCCGGTTCCGCTGTCGCTAGTCTGTTTCCGGCTGCGGGATTCGGATGAGAAGAATCGGGAAATGCTGGACCGCGTGAATAGGTCCGGGGTCGCGTTTTTGTCGCATACGGTGCTGAACGGAAAGTTCGTGCTGCGGCTGGCGATCGGGAATATCGCGACGACGTGGGAGGACGTGGCGGCGGCTTGGGCGGTGGTCAGCGACGGTGTTTACGAGGGGCGGCCGGCGAAGAGGTTTTGATCTACGATTGCCAGCAATTGGGAGGGATGGACGGGTTTGGAGATATACGCGTCCATGCCGGCTGCGAGGCATCGCTCGCGATCGCCGTTCATGGCGTGGGCGGTCATGGCGACTATGGGAATGTGTTTCCAGCGCGCATCCTGACGAATGAGACGGGTGGCTTCCAGGCCGTCCATCACGGGCATCTGGACGTCCATCAGAATCAAGTTGAAGTCCTGTTCGCGCTCCAGCGCCTCCATTGCCTCCTGGCCGTGCGAAGCCACCTCGATGGCGAAACCGCGCTTGCGCAGCACGGTCATCACCACTTTTTGGTTCACGGCATTGTCCTCGACAATCAGGATGCGGGCGGGATGGTCAGTCCCGGCGCTCTCGGCTCGCGGGGCCGGCTCGCGCACGGGTGCCGGTACCACTTCCGGTCCCGCCGTCTGCGCGTTCAAGGTAACGTAGAACGTGGTTCCCTGGTCCAGTTGGCTCTCCAGCCGGATCTTTCCTCCGTGCATCTCCACAAGGCTCTTGGTGATGGCCAGACCCAGGCCGGTACCACCGTACTTGCGGCTGACGCTGCCATCCGCCTGAGTGAACTTGTCGAAGATGAAAGGCAGTTTGTCCGCTGGAATGCCCGTGCCGGTGTCCACCACTGTTAGCTCCAGCGACAACGTATCCGCGCCCGTCACGCGGCTGTCCAGCTTTACGCGGACGGATCCGCGCTCCGTGAATTTGACGGCATTGTTCAGCAGGTTTGAAAGGATCTGCCGGATGCGCAAGGGATCGCCGACAATCTGCGACGGGACCTCCGGCGCGATTTCGAGTTCCAGCGTATCGCCTTGGCGCGCCGCGTTCGGCTGCTGGCCGCGCACGCAGTCCTCCACCATCGCGCGTATACTGAACGGAACTCTTTCCAGCACCATCTTCCCGGCTTCAATCTTCGAGAGATCCAAGATGTCATTGAGCAGGGACAGCAGCGAATAGGCGCAACGCTGCGCGGTTGCAAGCTGCTCAACCTGATCCGGCATCAGCCGGCTGTCCAGCGTGATGTCCAGCATTCCGATGATGCCGTTCATGGGCGTGCGCAGCTCATGCGACATGTTGGCCAGAAACTCGCTCTTCGCGTGACTGGCGGCGGCCGCGCGCACCGCGACTTCCTCCAGCTCTTCGGTGCGCTGTTTGATGCGTTGTTCCAGCAGCTCCTGATGCTCGCGCACTTCGGCCCGCGAGGCAGCCAGAGCGTCGATCATTTTGTTGAAGTTCTCGCCCAGAATTTCGATCTCGTCGCCGGTGGGGCTTACCTGGAGGCGATCCAGGCGGCCCATCCCGACCGATTGGATGCCGGAACCGAGCAGTGACAGGGGCCGGGCGAGCAGGCGGATGGTAAACCGGGAAATGGCTCCCGCCACCAGCAGCACCACTACCAGCAGCAACAGACCTTTTTTCACGTCAAAGGTGTCCTGTCGCAAATCATAAGCCAAGATGGTGGCGACCATCCAGAACACCAGAGTGACTGTAAATAGAGAGAATTTCGAGGCTAAAGACCGGAAGCGCGCGGGCCGGCCGGGTTGGGCGTTCTGGACCGACAGCTTCTGCACTTCTGCTTATCGGCAGTTTCCGCTAAAACTTCTATAAGGGATTCGCCTGACAGGATGGCCTTCAAGGGCGTCTGTTATCCTTAAAACCGAATGAGCCCCCTCGGGATCACGCTGTGCGGGATCCCCTTGCAGAATCCTGTGATTGCCGCTTCCGGGACGTACGGTTACGGTCTCGAATTCGAGTCCGTCGCCGATTTGAACCAGTTGGGCGGCATTGTGGTCAAAGGCCTCTCGCGCGAGCCGATTCGCGGGAATCCCCCGCCCCGTCTGTGGGAGACCGAAGCGGGAATGATCAATTCCATCGGGCTTCAAAACATTGGCGCGCGCGCGTTCGTGGAGAAGAAACTGCCCGCGCTGCGGCGTTTTCGCACCGCGATCTTCGCCAATGTTTTTGGATACGCGCCGGAAGACTACGCCGAGGTGATCCGGATCCTGGAGGACGCCGAAGGTTTGGCCGCGTATGAGCTGAACGTCTCGTGCCCGAATACGAAGCAGGGCGGGATTTACTTTTCGAGCGATCCGGCGTGTCTTGCGGAACTGATCGCGCTGGTGCGCCCGCTGGCGCGCAGGCGTCCGCTGATTGTGAAGCTATCGCCGAACGTGGCGCGCATAGAGCCGCTGGCAAAAGCGGCCGAGGACGCGGGGGCGGACGCGCTCAGCCTGGTGAACACGTTCGTCTCGCTGGCCATCGACGCCCGGACGCGCAAGCCGCGGATCGGCGCGGGATTCGGCGGGCTATCGGGGCCCGCCATCAAGCCGATCGCGCTGCGGCTGGTGTATGAAGCGGCGCGGGCGGTGAAGATCCCGGTGATCGGGCTGGGGGGAATCCGCAGCGGCGAGGACGCGGCGGAGTTTATGATCGCCGGGGCCAGTGCGGTGCAAGTGGGCACCGCCAATTTCTGGGATCCGGCGGCGGCGCTGAAGGTGATCGGCGAGTTGGACGAGTTCGTGCGCGTCGAACGATTGGAAAATGTGAAAGAATTGACAGGAACTTTGAACCTATGACTAAAAGAGCGATTTCCACTGATGCGGCGCCGAAGGCCATCGGGCCCTACTCGCAGGCGATTGTCAGCGGCGGCGTGGTGTACCTGAGCGGGCAAATTCCGCTGGATCCCAACACGGGCCAGATTGTCGAAGGCGACATTGTGCAGCAGACCGAGAGGGTATTCGAGAACCTCAAGGGCGTGCTGGAAGCAGCCGGGGCGTCGTTCGGGTCCGTGCTGAAGACCACGGTGTTCTTGTTGGACATGGGCGAGTTCGCGCGGATGAATGAAGTTTACGCGCGGTACTTTCCGGCGGATCCGCCGGCGCGGTCAACCGTGCAGGCCGCGCGGCTGCCGCGGGATGTGCGGATTGAGATTGATTGTATTGCAGCCGTTTGAACCGCGAGCGTCAGTTCTTGTTGAGTTGGGCGGTGATGCCGGCCAGGAGCAGGGGAAAAAGGATCCAACCGACTGCGATGTGCAAGGCGAGGTAAGCGCGGCGGCAGTCGCCTACGGGTTCCCAATCCTTGGACAAGTGCAAATCTACTAATGGCAGCAGGGAGCCCAGGCTATATCCGAAGCGGCGGCAGAATTTCACAAATACCGGCGGAGGCGGGGCCTTGGCGTGCACCGCCGCCGCGGCCTCCGGCTTGGCGGGCGCCAGGGCGGCATCGTCCCAAAAAACCGCGGTGCCTAGCGCCAGGAACAGAGCGATCCCAATTCCGAGGCGTCTCAACTGGACACCATAACCGGTGAAGATCCAAGCCAGGGTGTCCAGAAACCGCTTGCGAGGCGAACCGGGGCCGATGAAAGAGCGGTCGGCGTGACGCCCCGCGAAGTAGATTCCATCGGCCAGATGACGCATGCCCTTTCCACGGAAATATGTTTCCAGCATCTGGTAGGGATCACGCGTGAATTGTTTCGGATTCTGCGCCGCGACAACGTTCTTCCATGTATTGACAGGATCCAGCGCCTCGAAAATGTCGAAGTGGAAATTATCGAGGCGTGACCTGCCGGCCACCAGGGCGCTGCCATCGCCGACATTCAGAGTATGCATGGAGGCGCTGGTGAGGTTGAGACCTTCCGCGAAGGTACTTTCGCTCAAAAGCAATCCGCTCTTGATGGTTGCGGATTCGAAGCTGACCGGCCGGCGGAAATCGGCGTGCGCAAACTGAAAGTTGAGCCCGCAGGAGCAGAAGCTGAAATCGATGCAGTCTTTGTCCCGGTCCTCTTGTGTAAGCATCGTGGACGGCTTAAAGAAGGCGCTTTCAAAGTATGCGCCGCCTCCGCAGGTGAAGCCTTTGAAGCTTACCGGTCCGGAAAAAATGGCTCCGGCGGCGCGAATGTTGCCGCCGAAGGAACTGTTGGTGAAAGCGACACGCCCCAGAAACGTAGTGGGGATGACCAGCTGGCGTTTCCCGTTACCGGATGGATCCAGGATCACGCGCAATTCATAGGCGGCGCCATCCTTGGACGTGTGCAGAAACCATCCTGCTGGCCGCTGCTCCAGGGATGCGGAGTCCTCGATAGCGATATAAGCACCGCCGAGGCGCGCGCGCAGATCTTCCGGGACGGGGCCGGCGGTGAGCTCGAACTGCATGTCGTCGGAGACGCTGGCGCCATCGATGCGCGCATCCCCCTTGCAGGAAATTCCCGAAAACGAAACGTCACAATCCAGAATGGCTCCGTACATGAGGAGATGAGTAGTGGACACATAGTCAAATGAAACCGACATCCCGGCATATGACTTGAGGAACCGGCTGAGGCGTAGATCCAGCGCCAACCCAGCGCTCAGGCCTTCGAAGGTGGCCGCTGCGAATAAAACAGCCCTGGACAAATCGCACACCAGACCGAAAGATGAGCCGACAAAATCGACAGACGCATCGGGATTGTCGATGCCGAAGCGGGCTTCGCGGAAATATCCGGCCATGCCGCATTTCATGGAATTGAAACTGGTTCGACCGTGGAACTGTGCGCGAACCATGCTTAGCTCTTTGGCGAAGCTGGCCTCCGTGAAATCGGCCGGCTGAAGTTCGTCCTGGAGGAAATCACCGGACTGGGTCTCCAAGAAGCTGCAATTGCGAAAATTCCCGGAACCCTTGCATTCCAGTCCAAAGAACCAGGCCTTGCCCTTAAAACGGCTGTCCTGGAAGGAGAGATCTGACTCGCAGACACAGCTGGACAACTCCCGGTCGCCGCCATTCACCGGCTTCTCAAAATCGCAGTTCTCCAGCCGCAAGGTGGAGGAGAACCGTGCGTTGCGGAAGTCGAAGGTTCCCGCGAATTCGGCGCCGGAAATGTGGATGGGACGTTTGATGGTGCGCAAGGAGAGATCCAAGTCGCCGTCAATACGGACCTTGTCGAGACGCAGCGGCTCAGGGACATCTTCCAGGAACTGGGCGCGGACCTGGAGGGCGGGCAGTGCGGGCAGGAGCGGCGTGGTTGCGATAGACATGGCGGCTTAGATGTCTATTATGGGGCAACAGAGATAAGGCGGCAGGGCCGCGCCCCCCACAACGGGGCCACAAAAATACCTTAGGTCCCTGGACCGGCATACGCGGGCGTCCGATTATCGTGTTATGCGGGTTCCGAAGTTTGCATGGGTGGCTGTGTGGCTGATGGCGGCGGCCCAGGCGCAGCAGGTGACAGACACCAAACTGGTGGATGCGGGGAAGAATCAGCAGCTGTTGCGGAAGATCAATGGACGCTGGTGGAGCCAGGACAACCGCGAAGTGTATCCGCCGTCGAAGGGCGGCGTCTTCTGGGAGCTGGACTCAAAGCCTGGGGTGGTGGAGTTCTATCATCATCGGCCATTCCAGGTCGCCCGGGCGGAGAGTCTACATCTGTGGATGAGTCCGGACGAAGTGAAAGCGGCGCTGGGCGAGCCGAATCGCATCCTTGGGCGCGACGGCCACGGATTCTGGTATTACTACGCGTCGAATGGGACCAAGGTTGAGGTCCGGTTCATGGACGGAGGCTTGGGCGAGGCGAAGTATACAGCGGTGGGCGAGAAGAGCTGGCCGGTGGCTTCTATCGATCGGGAGCTGGCCGGGCGGGATATTTACAAGCTGCTGCAAGAGCGGGCCGTACAGAAGTCAGACGCGTGGCTCGCGAACAAGCAGGCGACGCGCAGGGAAGCGCCGCTCCGAGGATCGCTGTATCGGCATTCGCAGCCCAGCACGGTCATGGTGGACGCGGCTGAACCGGCCGCGCCGCGGAAGAAAACCATCGTTTCCTCTGAAGCGGTGGCGGCCGTCATGCACGGGGCTACCCGCGAGGACGTATTGAGCCGGCTGGGTGAACCTAGCTCGCGATTCTCCATTGCGGGCGACGAGGGCGTTCGCGAATCGTTTACATATCATCTGGAGAGCGGTGATGCCGTGGTGATTCGGCTGGTGGACGGGAAAGTGGTCAAGTGATCCAGCCGGTCACATTATTGGGCGTGGGCCTGTGTCTCGCTGTGCTCTATTTGCGGTATCGAAGCCAGCCCAAGGATGCGAAGCGCAGCAGCCCCAGGCAGAAGTTGAAGACGGCGAAGATTCTGTTGGCGGCGCTGGTGGTCTGGATGGGTATCCATTACTCGCTTCAGCATATGATCGGCAATCTGGATGGAGCGCCCGCGGAGGAGCCATCCATGCTGGAGCGTGTGGTTCGTTACCTCGGAAAGTGACGGCGGGTAAGCCCGTGTGTCATGATCCCTTCATGAAGCTGATTACCGCCGCACTGCTCCTCGCCGCTCCTGTACTGATCGCCGGCTCGGGACTCGAAACTATTGTGAAGATCGATTCCGGCCTGGTCGCCGGAAGTGGAACCACCGTTCGTGCATACAAGGGGATTCCTTTCGCGGCCCCGCCGGTGGGCGATCTGCGCTGGAAAGCGCCGCAACCCGTGAAGCCCTGGAGCGGGGTCCGCGTGGCCAAGAGCTTCCCGATGAACTGCCCGCAGCCGCAGTTTGTGTCAGGCCCGCAGAGCGAAGACTGCCTCGGGCTCAATGTCTGGACACCGGCGCGATCGGCTTCCGACAAGCTCCCGGTAATGGTCTGGATCCATGGCGGCGGATTCCAGCTGGGCGCAAGCTCGCAGACCGTTTACGACGGCGAGCCGCTGGCATCCCAGGGAGTGGTGCTGGTGAGCATCAATTACCGGATGGGTGTCTTCGGGTTCCTGGCGCATCCCGCATTAAGCCATGAATCTCCGAACGGAGTATCGGGAAACTACGGGATTCTAGATATGATTGCCGCGCTCCAGTGGGTGAAGCGCAATATCGGCGCGTTTGGAGGCGATTCGGGAAACGTCACCATCTTCGGCGAGTCGGCCGGCGGCACGGCGGTGTGCTTGCTGATGGTAACGCCGCAGTCGGAGGGGCTGTTTCACAAAGTGATCGCCGAGAGCGCAGCCTGGATGTACAACCCGGTGAGTCATCTGAAACAGTCCTGGTACGGGCGCATGCCGATGGAGAAATTCGGCGAGAAGCTCGGTGCCGATCTGACCGCGCTGCGCTCCAAGAGCACCGCGGAGATCCTGAAGATGATCGGCCCGCCCGACATGACCGGCGACTCCACCGACCGGGGAGAAGCGTACATGCCGGTCGTGGACGGCTGGCTGCTGCCGGACGATCCGGCTGTATTGTTCTCGTCGGGCAAGTTTCACAATGCGGCCTTGATTGCCGGCACCAATGCCGATGAAGGAACTCTGCTGGGCGGACCTCCGGTGCGGAATCTGGCGCAGTTGCGCAAGTATGCCGAGAAGCAGTTCGGCGCCCAGGCGGATGGAATGCTTGCCGTCTATCCAGCGGCAAGCGATGCGGATGCGTATCCCGCGGCAGCTCAGGCCACCGGCGACTACGTATTCCTGCAGGGCACGCGTTCAGTGTTGCGCGCGGTTTCCAAGGTGAATCCGAAGGCCTTCCAGTATCAATTCACGCGGGTCAACGGCGTCGGGCGGCGGATCAAGTGGGGCAGTTTCCATGCCGCTGAACTGCCATACGTTTTTGGCACACTGCCAGATTCAGCGTATGGCAGCACAAAATCGATAGTGGGCGACTTCTCCGTGGATGCGGATTCCTACAATGATCAAGACAAGAGGCTGTCGGCGGCCATGAGCGGCGCGTGGGTGCGGTTTGCCCGGACAGGCGATCCAAACGGGCCGGGCTTAGCCGCATGGCCGGCATTCAACGCCGGCAAGGAGAACTATCTGGAGTTCGGCGACCAGGTGGCAGCCAAGGTGGACCTGCGTGTGAAGCAACTCGACTTTTTGACGGACTTCAGCGCGGCCCAGCGAAGCCACGCGGGTACCACCAACGCGGCGGCCGCGGCTCGCTAACGGGGGGGCATTCGCGGGGGGATTCGATAGGATGGTCTTGAGTAACTAATGAAAGCACTGGTAACAGGATCAGGGGGGTTGATCGGCTCGGAGTGCGTCCGGCTGCTATCTGAGGAAGGCTGGCAGGTAATCGGGGCGGACAACGACATGCGCCGGCAGTTTTTCGGCGCTGAGGGGACCACCGAACCGGTCATCCGGGAACTGTGCGCCACGAACCCGTCGTATCGGCATTTCGCGCTGGATATTCGCGACCGGCAGGCGGTTCGGGATCTGTTTGAAGCGGAGCGCCCGGATTTTATTATCCACACGGCGGCGCAGCCATCGCACGACCGCGCGGCGGCGATTCCGTATGACGATTTCGACGTGAACGCCGGCGGGACTATGAACCTGCTGGTGGCCGCGCGCGATTTCTGCCGAGAGTCGCCCTTCTGCTTCACCAGTACGAATAAAGTCTATGGCGACCGGCCGAACACGCTGCCGCTGGTGGAGCTGGAACAGCGCTACGATTACGCGAACCTTCCGGAAGGTGTGGATGAGAGCATGTCCGTGGATGCGTGCCTGCATTCCGTGTTCGGTGCTTCCAAACTGGCTGCGGATGTGATGTGCCAGGAATTCGGGCGCTATTTCCAGATGCCGGTCGGCATTTTTCGCGGCGGGTGCCTGACGGGTCCGCAGCATGCTGCCGTTGCGCTGCATGGATATCTGGCATATATCGTTTTATGCGCAGTTTCCGGGCGGCCGTATACAATTTGCGGGTACAAGGGAAAACAGGTGCGCGACCAGATTCACACGCGCGACGTGGCGCGCCTCTTTATCGAGTTCTACAAGAAGCCGCGTTATGGCGAGGTTTACAATCTGGGCGGCGGAAGAGCGAACAGCATTTCGATTCTGGAAACCATCGCGCTGCTGAAGGACATGGGCTTCGCGCTGAAGTACGACTATAAGGACGACGCGCGCATCGGCGATCACATTTGCTACATCTCGGACTTGAGAAAGGTCCGGTCGCACTTTTCGGATTGGGATCTGCAATTCGATCTGCCCGCGATCCTCTCCGCGCTGGTGGCTGCGCGGGTAGCCGCCGCTCCGGTTGGAACGTGAGCCATGCTGCTGTCCATCGTCATCCCGGCACGGAACGAAGAAGGCTGCATCGTCGAAACCCTGGAGCAGGTGGCAAGCGCGCTGGACGACGCAAGTATCGCGTATGAGCTGGTGGTGGTGGACGATGGCAGCACGGACTCCACGGCGGCCCTGGTGCGGCGTTTGGCTACCGTGCGGGCGGGAGTAATTCTGGTCACCAACGCCGGACGCAACGGGTTCGGCATGGCGATCCGGGAAGGTCTCCGGCAGGCAACGGGAGAAGCCATTGCCATCATGATGGCCGACGGATCGGACAGCCCCGAGGACCTGATCACGTACTATCGAACGCTCGAGCGGGGTTATGATTGCGCGTTCGGTTCGCGCTTCATCCGCGGCGGGAAGGTCATCGACTATCCGTTCCACAAACTGATCATGAACCGGCTGGCGAACTGGTTTATCCGGATTATTTTCGGTCTTCCGTACAATGACATAACCAACGCGTTCAAGTGCTACCGGCGCGCGGTAATCGCGGGAGTGCAGCCCTTGATCTCGCCGCATTTCAATCTGACGGTGGAACTGCCGCTCAAGGCCATCGTAAGGGGCTATTCGTACGCGGTGGTGCCGATCCGCTGGACCAATCGGAAAACGGGACTGTCGAAGCTAAAGATCAAGGAGATGGGCAGCCGGTATCTTTTCATCGTCCTGTATGCGTGGCTGGAGAAGGTGCTGGCGCGCGGGGATTATCATCGCGTGAACGTGCCCGAAACTGATGCGGCTCTGGTGCCTGAAAGCAAGGACGCGGGCTGATGCACCAGCGCGTCCTGGTGACGGGAGGAGCCGGATTCGTGGGTTCCGCAGTGGCGCTGGCGATCCGGACGAAACACCCCGGGACGAGCGTAGTTGCATTCGACAACCTTCGGCGGCGCGGGTCGGAACTCAACCTGGAGCGGCTGCGCGAGGCCGGGGTCCTATTCCTCCATGGAGACGTACGTAATCTGAACGATATCATTAGTTTGCCGGTAGAACCTGATCTGATTGTTGAGTGTTCGGCGGAGCCATCGGTGCTAGCGGGGTATGGCGGCTCCCCGCAATATCTGGTGGATTCAAATCTGTATGGCTGCTTCAACTGTCTGGAGATGGCGCGGCGCTGTTCGTCGGACTTTTTGTTTGTTTCCACCAGCCGCGTTTATCCGATTGCGCTGCTGAATCAACTTCGCTACACGGAGCAAGAAAACCGGTTTGTTTTGTCGGGCGATCAAGTTCTGGCCGGCGTCTCGGCGGCGGGCATCAATGAGGATTTTCCTTTGGACGGCGCGCGTTCCCTGTACGGGATGACCAAACTGAGCGCCGAGCTGATGGTGGAAGAATATGCGGACGCTTACGGCATTCGCACCATCATCGACCGGTGCGGGCTGCTGACCGGTCCCTGGCAGATGGGGAAATCGGATCAGGGCCTGGTGGTCCTGTGGATGGCGGCACATTACTTCGGCCGCCCGTTGTCCTATATCGGATACGGCGGGAACGGGAAACAGGTACGCGATTTTCTGCATGTGGATGACTTCTGCGATCTTGTGCTGGCTCAAGCGGAACAGTTCTCGCTGTACCAAGGCAAGCGTTTCAATGTCGGTGGGGGCGTATCCGGAAGCGTGTCCTTGCGCGAGCTGACTGCGCTTTGCGCCGAGATCAGTGGCCGTACCATCCCCATCGCCGGCGATCCTGAGACGCGCAAGGCGGACGTGCCCATCTACATCACGGACTCCGCTCGCGTGTCGGCAGTGGAGGGCTGGAAGCCGCGGCGCGACGCCGCCGCTACACTGCGCGATATCCTGGAGTGGATAAAGGCCCATGAACGAGAACTGCGTCCCCTCCTCGCACCCAATAGTTGAAACTTCGCTCTACCGCCAGCGGTTTTCGCCGCTGGAACTGCAGAAGCAGCGGGCCTTCTGGGTCCCTATATGCGCGTTCTTGCAGCGCTGGATCCCCGCCGATGGCGCGACGCTCGATCTGGGTGCCGGCTATTGCCATTTCATCAACGGGATCCGTTCCGCGAAGAAGATCGCGTTGGATATCAACGAAGAAAACCTGCGCGGTTACGCCGCCGATGACGTGCAGCGCATCGTTTCCAGCGGCGCTGACCTGTCCGCGATTCCCACCGCATCGGTGAATGCAGTCTTTGCGAGCAATGTATATGAGCACTTCCAGAGCCGCGAGCAGGTGGCGGACAGCTTCGCCGAAGTGAGCAGGATTCTAAAACCGGGCGGCGTCTTCGTGATCTTGCAGCCCAACTTCGCGTATTGCGCGAAAGAGTACTTCGATTTCTTCGATCACCGGTTGATCTTCACTCATCTCGGGATGGCGGAGGGCCTGACCACGGCCGACTTCGACATTGAGCGAGTGATTCCGCAATTTCTCCCATACACTTCCAAGAGCCGCTTGCCCCAGGCTGCGTGGATGGTGGATTTGTACTTGCGGGTCCCGCTCGCCTGGCGCATTCTGGGGGGGCAGATGCTGCTGGTGGCGCGTCGCAGGTCAAGCTAGCGCCTTATCCGTTCCCAACTGGCGCGACCGCTCGCGCAAGGCGTTGGTCAGCTTAGCGTATCCTTCGGGAGCAAACAGATCGATGCACTGCACACCGCGCAGTTTGACGGGAATATCGCACGGCTCCAGCCGCACCGGGATCAGGAAGATGGCTTCTTCCGGTTTTTCCTCCGCTCGCTCCAGGGCGTAGCGCAGCTCGCGCTGCACGAAGCCCTCCTTGCGCACGAAGAGCTTGGACAAACAGATGACCACCGCATCGCTGCGGGACAGGGCTTCCTTGATCTCTTCATCCCAGTGGCGCGCGGGCAGGATGTCGCGCTCATCCAACCAGGGCTGAAAACGATCGCGCAACAGCCGGACATTCAGGTCTCGGACGGTGGGTTTGTCCTCCGAACAGTGGCACAGGAAAACCCGCAGGCCGCCGGAAGGATTCGCGAAAATCTCGCCCGGCTCGGCGCCCACGGGCAATTTGAGCCGCCGCCCCCGAAACACCAGCGCCGCCACGCCCACCAGGACCAAGAGATTCACAAACGCTGCCGCAGCGGCGCGAAGATAGCTTCCGGAAATCCATTCATTGAAAGTGGGACCGACCTCACGGCCATCCATGCTTACCCAGCCGACTCCCGAAATCACCCCCTGCAGGACATCGGAACCGATCAACAGATTGCCGATCTCGATGGGAGCGCCGGCAGCGGCCGCCCGCACGCGGCGCAGGATCTGAGGGGAGCCGATGGGGCTGACACGAACGTCCCGCGCCTTCAGGCTGATGGCTTGAAACGGCTCAAACATGCCGCCCGGCCCGTCCCAGTTCGGTGTGCCCGAGGCCGGCATGAACTTGAGCCGTACGGCCGAACCAGCTTCGGATCTCACTCTTACCAGATGCTGCATTACGGTGCGTTCCGTGTCGCCCACCTGCAGGATTTTGTTGCACCCTGGTTGATTGGTCAGCGAGGGATCGCCCATGGTTTGAAATTCGAATAGAAGGGGCGAGCCGGTGGGCTTGATTTCTATTTCGCGCCGGTGCACCCCGCCAGGCAGGCCGCGTTGAAACAACCGAAGTTCGGCCGTATCGGAATGCTCCAGCGACGCATGCAGCGTGCTGCGGCACGGCGAACCCTTAGCGCCCGGCGGGTCGTCGCCGGCCATGTAGTTGATCGATTGCGGCGCGGTGGACTCGTCGATTATAGAAGCGCGATCGAAGAAGATCTCCACCACTTCGTTGGGTGCTCCGTCATGCGTCAGCAGCGGACCGTTCACCGATTCGGGACGGGTAAGTATCAGCTCTTCGCTGCCCACCCGCGCAGTGAACGGACTGAATTCCGCCACGCTGTGCGGTTCTGGCCGGCGCACGAACCAAAGATCGGCGACGCCCGTCAGGACCAGACAAGCCGCCGCAACCGCCGCTCGGGATGCGAAGTAGCTCATTCCTCCACAATCACCTTGTCGGCGGACCAGGCCATCACCCAGTTCGCCTTGTCCAGCGCTGACTCCCACGCGCGCACCTGCAGAGTATGATCGCCCGGCGTGGCTTTCTTTCCGTTCCAATCGCGGGAAGGTGTGGTGTCGCGCACGATGCGGTGCATGTCGGTGCGATCCTCCAGCTTCGCCACCATCTGCGATTGCGCGGTGACGCATTTCAGGAATTCGGCGCTGACCTTGTCGAAATCGGTGTGGGTATGGAAGGCAAACCTCGCGGATTCCTTTTGCTTCGGGCGGATGTGCTCCGGCGTGAAGCTGACCTGATCAATCGCCACGGATCCAACCGCGCGCTCGCCGCCGCCCAATCCAAACAGACGCGAATACACGGGAGTGACGGGACCCAGGCCGTCGCGTATGGCGCGGATGGTATAGCGTCCCACGACGGGTTTCCGCGGGAAGTAGGCGGGGATGTGCACAATCGCCTGTTCGCGGCGTCCCGTGGCGCGCAGACGGTAGCCGATGGGCTGAACGCCTTCTGCCTCGATGGTGAGCTGCAGCACGCCGCCTGGTTCGAGATAATATTCCACCACCACGGGCCAGCCGGCCATACAGAACGCATGGATTTCAAAACCGCTCATGCTGAACTGGTCCGGCGCCTGAGGGCCGTTGCGGGCGAGCTGGTGATCCGGTTGCGAGCGGGAGTGCAGCCAAGTTCCCAACGCGATGGCGCCCACCGCGCCGGCGGCCGCACCCGCGATCCAGCCGGTATTGTCGCCTTGCCGGGGAGGATCGGGGCGCTTGCCGGGATTGGTTTCGCCGTCATGTCCGTGGCCGGACTGGCCTGTTGTGTATACGGGGGCTTCTTGCGGGGGCTTGGGCTGCTGGCGGGTGGGGGGTGCGGTGGAGTCGGATTTCTGAGGTTGGGGCGAGGCAGGCTGCAGTAAAAGAGATGCGAGCAGGAGCGCGGTTGTCGGTTGCATTGGACGCACGTGTACTTATCGTAGGATAGTCGGAAAGGCAGGCCGGGAGGCCTGCCCTACAGGGTGTCGAGGGATTGTTTGATTCGGTTCGCCAGGGCCTGGTAGTCGTCGCCGGTTAGGTGGAGTGCGGGGCCGAATTTTACTTTTACAGGGCCCGGGTGCGCCATCTTCCAGGTGCGGTGCAGGACGTGGTCCATGCCTTCTATGCGTACCGGGACCACGGGGACGTCGAGTTTCGACGCGATCATGCCCACGCCGGGCTGGAACGGGCCAATGGCTCCGGTTTCGGTCATTTTTCCTTCGGGGAAAATGAGGACGCACCATTTGTCGCTGCAGAGTTCGCCGATATAGCGCAGCGTTTCGAGGACTCCGGGCTCGCGCTGGGCGATGGGGAAGGCATTGAACAAGAGCACGGAGAGGTAGTAATTCAGGCTGTTGGTGAAGCTGCGGCCTTCAAAGTGGAGGTCGAAGAATCCGCGGCGCATGGCGGGGGCGATGCGATAGCGCCAGCGCGCGGGAAGTGCCGCCAGGATTACGGCGGCATCCATGTAGCTTTGGTGATTGGGCGCGAAAACCACGGGAGGCTGCAAATTCTTCAAGTGTTCCAGGCCCTCGACGCGAATGTGTGCAAAGACGCGCGTGAGCGGCAGCACGAATCCCGGCAGCGCCAGGCGGCGAACGGCGCGGGCGGCCAAGGAGCGGTTCCACGCCGGAAACTCCATCGGTGTGTGCGGCGCGGGCGCGACGCCGGCTGGACCAGCCAACTCGGAATCGTCCAGCCCCAGCGCTACCGCACGCTCCACGCGCTCAAGCGACGTCAGCGACTCCAGCGGGACGCTGGGATCGAACCGCGACGATTTTCGCTCCGGCGGCGGCGTGCCGCGCGCGATCTCATGGCGCTTCAACTTACCGGTTCCCTCGGTGCGCGGAAATTCGGGATAGGGCCACAGCGAGGTATCCCGGATCCTCTGGTAATCGGCGAGACTGGCGTTGGCTGCGCGCACGATCTGCTCGCGGTCCGCGCCTGGTTCGAGGATCAGAACTGCGTGCACCCGGTCTGACCCGATTACCGCCGAATCGCGCACGCCCGGGGTGTGGTTCAGGACGTTTTCCACGTCCTCCGGAAACACGTTGAGGCCTTCCGGGGTGACAATCATTTCCTTCTTACGTCCCAGGATGCTCAGCTCTCCGGTATCGCTCAGCGCGCCCACGTCGCCCGTGTGGAACCAGCCGTCTGCGAACGCGCGTGAAGTCTCTTCGGGGGATTCGAAGTATCCGATGGTGACATTATCGCCGCGCACCAGAATTTCGCCGTCTTCGGCGATCTTGATCTCGACACCGGCAATCGCCTTGCCTACGGAGCCCTTGCGCGCATGAAAAGGATGGTTCAAAGTCACGATGGGAGCAGTCTCAGTCAGCCCGTAACCTTGAATCACGACAAAACCCAGGCGTGAGAAGAATATTTCCAGGTCAGCCGGCAGCGGAGCGGCGCCTACGATGAAGCTCCAGAACTTCCATCCGAACAGTCGGTGAATTTTGCGGTAGCGCCACCAGCGGCGCAGCCAGTGCATCTTTTCCGGGAGCGGGTCCGCCAGTTCGGGGAACAAACGGATGAGATGCTCGCGCAGAATCTCTAGAATTTTGGGCACCGAAACCAGCACCGATATGCGGCGCGTGCGGATCTGGCGCAGGATCTCAGTGGGGCTGTACCCGCGCATGAAAACCACCACGCCGGGCAGCATGGGCGGAATGAACGTGGCCATGGCTTGCCCGAACATGTGGCTAAGCGGCAGCAGGTTTAAGAAGCGAATGGGATGAAACGGCCGCGCCCAGCGGCGGTACTTGAGAACTTCGCCTTCCACCGGCACGATGTTGGCGAGCACATTGCGGTGCGTAATGACGACGCCCTTCGGCTCGGACGTCGCGCCGGAAGTGAAGATGATCTCAGCGGTCTGATCTCGCGTGAGAGCGATAGGCTCCGTTCCCGCATCCGTGTGATGGTCAGCCAGGCTGGCGAGCGTCCATTCGGATGCGAACTCCACTTCATCCCCGGTCAATACGGCGCGCGCGTCCACGATCTGCTCGATGCGCCGGACGAAATCGGGGGACGACCGGTAGTCAATGGGGACGGCGATGACGCCCGAGAGCAGGCATCCCCACAAGGCGGCCACCCACTCGGGCCGGTTTTCGCCGTAGAGAATTACCTTTTGGTTCGGACTAATGCCGGCGGCGTGCAAGCGGGTGGCGAACGCACGGGCCATGCGCGCGATTCCCGCGTATGTGAACGAGCGGGCGTGAAGCCCGTCGTCGTGTATCAGAAAGACATCGGGCAGCTCCGCGAAATCCGCGAAGAAGTCGAGCAGCGTCTCGCGCGACAGCGTGGCTTACCCCGCGACCAGCAGCCCCGAGCGCTCCAGCAGAGCGTTGGGATCGGGATCGCGTCCCATGAACTTGCGATAAAGTTCGGCGGGATCTTCGGTGTCCCCGCGCGCAAGAATGTTGCGGCGGAAGTCGAGCCCCACATCGCGATTGAAGATTCCAAACTCACGGAAGCGTGTAAAGGCGTCCGCGTCCAGGACCTCGGCCCATTTGTAGGAATAGTAGCCCGCGGCATAAGCGACGGGACTGGAGAACAGATGCGTGAATCCAGCGAGCAGCGCGTAGTCTTGGGGAAGCTGAGCCGCCGCGAATTGTTGAAAAAGCTCCCGGGACCACAGGATCGGGTCGGCATCGCGTTGCGGATCGTACTCGCGATGCAAGGCGAGGTCGACATAGCCGAAGCCAAGCTGGCGCATCTGAGCATTGGCGGCGCGGAAATTGCGCGCGCGTTTCATTTTGTCGAACAATTCCTGGGGAACCGGAGCGCCGGTTTCATAATGCCGCGCGAACAAATCCAGGGCATCGCGCTCCCAGGTCCAGTTTTCCATGATCTGCGAAGGCAGCTCGACAAAGTCCCAGGCCACGTTGGCGCCGGCGAGGCTGCGCACTTCCACGCGGCTCAGGCAGTGATGCAGAAGGTGCCCGAACTCGTGAAAGATGGTCTCCACTTCGCGGTGCGCCAAAAGCGCCGGCTTGCCGCCAACCGGCGGATTCAGATTTCCGCAGATCATGCCGGCATGCGGCTCCAGCCGGCCGCCGCGATCGGAGCCGGTAATGAAGGCGTCCATCCACGCGCCGCCGCGTTTGTTCTCGCGCGGGTACCAGTCGGCATAGAAGGCGCCCAGAAGACCGCTTCCGGTCTGATTCGCGTCGTCGTAAATCTCGAAATATTTCACTTGCGGGTCCCATACAGGGACTCCCTGACGCTCGACAATCTTGATGCCGTAAAGCCGCCGGACGATCTCGAACATGCCGTCCACGGCGTTCTCCAACGGGAAATAAGGCCGCAGCTCCTCTTCATCGAACTCGTAGAGCGCGATGCGCTGCTTTTCCGCCCACCATGCGATATCGGACGGCTCGAGATGAGTCTTGCCGGCGAACGCGAGCAAATCCCGATTCTCCTGCTTGAAGCGGGCCTCGGTCTTTTTCTTCAGGTCCGCAAGGAATTCCTGCGCGCGCTGGCCATTGTGGGCCATGCGATCCTCGAGCACGAGGTCCGAAAAATCGCGGAAGCCGAGCAAGTTGGCTTTCTCGCGGCGAAACTCCAGAATGCGCGCCACCAGCGGCCGGTTATCGTGTTCACCCTGGGTGGCGCGGATGGCGTATGCATGCCACAGCTGGGCGCGAATCTCGGGATCGTTCAAATAGGTCACTACGGCGATATAGCTGGGCGCCTGAAGTGTGAAGCGCCACGCCGGCTCGGGCAGCCCCTTGGAGGCGGCATTTTCACGGGCGGCCGCGACGGCGCTTTCGGGCAGGCCGGCCAGTTTCGCTTCGTCGTGAATCACCAGCTCATAGGCATTGGTGGAATCCAGGACGTTCTCGGAGAACTTCGTGGTCAACTTCGAAAGCTCGACGTCGATTTCCTGCAGCCGCTGCTTGCCGGCCGGGTCCAGTTCCGCGCCATGGCGGCGAAAACTATCGACCGTCTTTTTCAGAAACCGGGCGCGCGCGCCGGTGAGCGCCTGCGCCTCCGTGGTGGCCGCGAATGACTTCACGGCATTCCACAGCGCTGCATTCAGCGGGAGACCGGCGTAGAACGCCATCACCTGCGGCTCGACTACGTTGAACGCGGCGCGCAGCTCAGGCGTGTTGGCGACGCCCGTGAGGTGACGAACCACGCCCATCGCATATTCCAGAGGCTCGGTGAGATAATCCAGAGCCTGCATCGTATTCGCGAAAGTGCGCGGGCCGGGGGCGGCGATTAAATCGTCAAGGCGGCGACGCGCCTCTTCTAAAAGCTGCTCGACGGCAGGCTGTACATGGTCGGGCCGGATGAGGTCGAAGGGAGCGCGAAATTCGATCCGGAGGAGGGGATTCAATTCACTGGATGCTTGCATGGAGCGACGTAACTAGTTTAGCGCCCCGGCTTGTCTACCTCTTTGCGGACTTTGCTACGGACCTCATTGGCGTCGTGTTTGACTTCGGATTCGGCTTTGCGGGCGTCCTGCTTGATTTCATCTTTCGCCTTTTCGAGTTTGTGTTTGGCGAAGTCGGTATCTTCCTTGGTGCAGGCGGCCAGCGCCGCGGCGAGCAAAACCACAGTGAATATTTTCAAGGGAATCCTCCTTTGAAGTGGACGCTTTGGGCGGGGATGTGTTTCAAGTTCACTCACGCGGCTGCGGGTTTCGTGGAATCATAAGGACACTATGGAAAAGCGAACGCTGGGCAGAACTGGGATGAACGTCACGGCACTCGGATTTGGAGGGGCTGAAATCGGATTTGAAAACGCGCCCTACGACCGGGTGGAACAGCTTCTGCGCGCCGCGCTCGACGCGGGGCTGAATCTTATCGACACTGCCGAGTGCTATCCCGGTAGCGAGGACATGATCGGACGCGCGGTCAGTGCGCGCCGCGACGAATATTTTCTGTTCACCAAGTGCGGGCACGCCTCCGGGTTCGATCTCCCCGACTGGGACACGGCGCTGCTTACCCGTTCGATTGACCGCAGTCTCGAGCGGCTCAAGACGGACCGAGTCGACCTGGTCCAGCTGCATAGCTGCTCGGAAGAGATTCTAAGAAAGGGCGCTGTGATCGATGTGTTGCAGCGGGCGCGCGACGCCGGCAAGACCCGCTTCATCGGATACAGCGGCGATGGCGCGGCCGCACTGTATGCCGTCGAATGCGGCGCATTCGATACGCTGCAAACATCGATCAACATCGCCGACCAGCAGAATATCGATCTGGCTGTACCCGCGGCGCGAACGCGGGGGATGGGCGTTATCGCCAAACGGCCCATCGCCAACGCGGCGTGGAAGACCGGGTCGAAACCGGCGAATGCTTATCATCACGTGTACTGGGAACGGCTGCAAAAGCTGGATTATGACTTCCTGCACGGCGAGCTGGAAGGGGCCATTGCCACCGCGCTGCGCTTCACATTGTCGATACCGGGCGTGACCACAGCCATCGTCGGGACCACTCATCCCGAGCGCTGGAAACAGAACGCTCAGCTGCTAGAATCGCGTCCCCTCGAACCCGGGCTCAGCGCGGCCATCCGCGAGCGCTGGAAGGCTGCGGCGGAGCCCGGCTGGGTGGGCCAAACCTGAGCTGTGGTATATTCGCTATTTGACGGACCGGAGTCGCAGGATACTCGTCCGCCATCCCATCCTTCTAAGGGTTAGCAGATAAGGAGACAGTGTTATGAAGCTTCGTCCGCTCCACGATCGTGTGCTGGTGAAACGGCTGGAGGAAGAGGAACAAAGCCGGGGCGGGATCATCATCCCGGACAGCGCCAAAGAGAAACCGCAGCAGGCTGAAGTAGTAGCCGTTGGAAACGGAAAATTGAGCGAAGAAGGCGACGTAATTCCGCTGGTGGTAAAGCCCGGCGACCGGATCCTTTTCGGCAAGTACGGCGGCTCGGAAATTCGTGTGGAAGGGCAGGATTACTTGATCCTGCGTGAGGACGAGATCCTGGGAGTGCTGGCATGAACCGTTTGACGCGATATGCATTGCTGGCCGTGGTCACCGCCGCGCTGGGCGCGGCTCAAGTGAAGCTGGGAGTCATCAATTCCCAGAAAGCAGTGCTGGAAACGGCCGAAATCAAGAAGGCCCAGGCCGATCTGGAAGCCAAGTTCAAACCGCGGCAGGATCAGATGCTGAAGCTGCAGAAGGATCTGCAGGACATCCAGGCACAACTGCAGAGCGGCAAGCTGAACCAACTGGGCGAGCAGGAGCTCACCGCACAGGGCCAGAAGAAACAGCGCGATCTGAAGCGCCTGGATGAAGATCTGCAGGCCGACGTGAACGCCGAGCGGAACGATATTCTGCAGCGCACCGGAACGCGCATGCAGGAAGTGGTGAAGAAGCTGGCCGACGAGAAGGGTCTGGACGTGGTGATTGACACCGCCAATACCGTCTACTTCAAGGCAGCTTTTGAAATCACGGCCGACGCCGTTGCGGCGTACAACAAAGCTTACCCCGCGAAGTAACCATCCATGGGCGGGTATCTAGAGGCCTACGGAGCGGGCGAAGAGCGCCGCGTCCGGCGCACGCGCCTGATCAAGATATCGCTGATTGTGCTGGTATGCGCGGGCATTATCGGCGCGGTGCTTTACGCTGTGTTCAAGAATCACGCCGAGGAATGGAAAGTGAAGTCGTTCCTGGACGCGCTTCGCAAACCCGATTACCAGGCGGCATACCAGATGTGGGGCTGTAATGAAGCTCATCCCTGCCGCGATTACTCGTTCGACAAGTTCATGGAGGACTGGGGGCCCAAAAGCGCGCACGCCGGCGTGGCGGGCGCGAGGATCGGGCTGTCGCAATCCTGCGGGAACGGCGTGCTGCTGCGGGTGGATTACCAGGGCGCCGAGCCGGTGCAATTGTGGGTGGAGCGCAGCACCAAGGTGGTCAGCTACGCCCCGTGGCCCGAATGTCCCGGAAGGCATCTGCGCATCGGGGCGTGGCTGCGCTCACTTTTCAACTAGGTAGATGGCTCAGCGCACCTGGAAGATTGGCATATGCGGCACGTTTGACGTGGCCAACTATGGCGATCTGCTATTCCCGCTGATCGCCGAAGCGGAACTCACAGAGCGCCTGGGCGCGGTGAAGCTGAGCTTGTTTTCGTACCACGAGAAAGCGCCGCCGGACTGGCCGCTGGAGGTGGAGTCTCTCACCACGCTGCCCGAAGCGATCCGCGACTTGGACGCGCTGCTGATCGGGGGCGGCCACGTGATCCGCTTCGATAAGCAGATCGCGCCCGGCTACGCGCCGCCGGCGCCGGGGATTCATCACCCCACGGGGTACTGGCTCACGCCGGCACTGATGGCGCTGCAGCACGATGTCCCGCTGCTCTGGAACGCTCCCGGCGTGCATGGGGAAATTCCGGCCTGGGCCCATCCGCTGATGAAAATGGTTCTGACGCAGAGCCGCTACCTGTCGGTGCGCGACGGCGAATCGCGTACCGCGCTCGAGCCTTTCGCAAACGGAACACCCATCGCCGTCGTGCCGGATACCGCCTTCCGGCTGCCGCGGCTGAATCTTGCAGGGCCGCCGACGGCCGAATTTGCGAGTCTCGGGATCCGGAACCCCTACATCGTCCTGCAAGCGACAGCGGAGCTGCAAGGATTCGTGCGCTTCCTCAAGAACCACCGGGAACGCTTCCAGGATTTTCAATTTCTAGCGCTGCCTGTCAGTCCGGTGGTGGGCGAAGGGCACGCGCTGATCGATACCGATCTGCCGGGTGTCATCCGCCTGCGGGACTGGCCCGGCCCGCTGCTGCTGGCTGAATTGATCGGAAGATCTCAGGCGGCCGTGGGGTATAGCTATCACCTCTTCATCACGGCGCTGGCGTCGGGCGTGCCCATCTTCACGCATCAGGATATGGCTCTGGGAAAGTACTCTGGGCTCCAGCACTTCGAGACCATCTTCAAGCTGCCCGCGGAAGGCGAACCGGATCCGGACTGGTTTCTTGCTCGAGTGGGCAGGACAGCGCCGTCGGCAAGCGTGCTTGCGACTTGCCGCCCGCTCGCGGAGCACTGGGATCGCGTGGCGGCGGCGCTACAAGCCGATACGCTGCCCACCTCGCCCATCCTCAATCGCTTCTGGCAGTCTCTGCCAACGGTGCTGGAGGATGCAGGGATTACACTGGCTGACTCGCTGGCGGCCCTGAAGCAAGAGCGCGAAGAGAGCCACGCGCGTTTCGCCGATTTGCAGCGCACTCATCGCGAAACGGAAACAGCCCAGAGCCTCCGCCTGCAAGACGCATTAGCGGAGCTGGACGCGACACGGCGGGAAGCGTCAGCACGACAAGACTGGATGGAAACGCAACTGGCGGCGGCGCGCGTCGAGAGGACCGAGCGAGACCAGCAGATTGCTGAGATTCAGGGCTCGGCCTCGTGGCGGCTGACGGCCCCGCTGCGGTCCGCGGCGTCCCTGTTTCGTAAACCACCCAAGCGAACATTGATTCGCCTGGAACGCATCCGGCAGCACCGGCTCGAGACCGAACCGTACCGGTGGGCCGCTATTTCAGAGTTATTCGATCCGGCCGACGGTGCGAACCTCGCTGTCTCCTATCCCTGCGACCATTTCAAGCTGGTGGCGTCTCACGATGGCGAGAAAGAATACCGCTATGAAGCCCGGGCCTTGATCGGGATGGGTGAGAATACGATAGCGTATCCGGAGGAATTGAGCGGAGTCTGGCTAGCACTGGCGGCCGATCTGCTGTCACCGGAGTATCGCGAAGCCATGGCCAGCCTCACCGGCTGCGATCTGGCCCAGGCGCCGATGGAAGTCAACCTTTTTCACTATCCGCCGGGCGGCTCGCTGGGCGCGCACAAGGATCTGCCGGCGAAAATTGTCACGCACGTGTTGTATTTCAATCGCTCCTGGAACTCTGCGGACGGCGGCTGCCTCAGCATCCTGCGGTCTGCCGACGCCGCCGATCAAGTGGCCGAGATTCTTCCCATCGTCGGCAATTCGTCGGTGATTGTCCGCTCCGACAACTCCTGGCACGCCGTATCGCGGGTGGTCAATCACTCAGCCGCATCCAGGCGCAGTATCACCGTGACTTTTTATCGTCCGGGCTCGGTAAGCACTATGTGGCCGCCCGGCGACACCACGCCACTGCATCGCTACCAGTTGTGAGGCACGTCACTCGACGGAAAACATCTGTCGCGTTTCCACGGACTGGGCGGCCAGATTATCGCGCACGCTGAGCACCAGGGTGTACTGTCCTCGCGCCAGATCCTTCGGCAGATTCAGACTGAGAATCCCCGGAGCGTAACGCTGCGGATAAAAGGTCTCATCCTTTTGATCGGCGGCCCGCGGCTGATCGTAGGTCACCTGCCCGTTCGGACGCAGCGCCTTCACGCCGTACTCGACATCGAACCGGTTCTTTTCGCCCAGCTTGTAACCCGTCATATCGAACCGCGCCCACACCGTATCGCCCGGCCGGTAAGCCGCCACCTCCAGGGGATGCGCGTCCTCCTCGGTTCGCAAGAACCGGAAGTTGCGAATCACCAGCGTGTCGCTGGGCTCTACGGCGCGGCTCGCGACGCGGAAAGAAGTCTCGGCCTCCGCCGTGCTCTTGGCTTGCTCATCCGTTACGCGAACAAGAATCTTGTACGACCCGGAATCGGCCAGCGGCGGCAGCATCACGGTGGCGCGGATCTTGGGGAGCCACTTGCTATCTTCGGGTGAGAGTTCCGCCGCAATCTTTCCGGATTCCGGCGGCGCCAGCAACACATTGCGCGAGTCGCGCGCCTCCAGCGTCCACGTCAACGAAATACGCTCATCGTCATTCTTCTTGAAACCCGACACGCGGCAGTTGAAATAGACCGGCTCCCCAGGACCGAAGGCCGCGTCGGATGGCATCGTCGGGCCGTCTTCGGACTGGTGCACTTCCGCCTGAACCACGGCGAGCTTGGGCTCATCCGCGAACAGGCAGACGGCCAGCAGCACCAGCACTATTTTTGGAGCCGCGCTCATCCTTCACCTATTGTAGGGGGAATTGTGGTCTAACCCACATTGGTTTTGGTGATACGATTGCAACGTCTCCAGTGAGGAGGAGAGCTTAACCATGGGAACCGACGATCTTCCCGCCAAACCACGGATACGATCCGCGGTCTATTGCGAGGAAGGCCGCGGTCTTTTGAACGCTTTTGGCGAAGCCGTGCATGCGGTGCTGGCGGTTCACGAACAGCAGTTCGTAGCCATCGTCCATGGCGATTCGGAAAGCGATCGATTCGATCTGCTGATCCATATGGCCAATGAAAGAAAGCAGGCGGCTAAGTATGCTTACCTGCATCATTTGGAAACTCATGGATGCTCTACTGGAGAATGACTTTTACGAGAGTGGAAAGAGCAAAAATTACCGACAGCGTTTTGAAGATTCAGTCCGCCCAAAGCGCGCTGGAAAACATTGACGAATCTAAGATTCCGGACCTTGCGGAGATCCAGAGTTGCCTGAGCAGCGCCGACAAGACGCTGCGGTTCGCACTCCGCAATACACCCACCAAAGCGTCTTCCTGAACGCCCCCCGCCGTTTGACTTCTTAATCCCTTTTCCACCACATTGAGGGAAGGACATTCCCTCAGTGCCATTTCTGCTCGCCTTAGCCGCCACATTATTCCTCCTGCAACCGCCCGAACATCCGCTCACGGGCCGGAAGATCGCGCCCGTGATGGGATCCGCGGGGGCGGGATGGCTGGAGCGGGCTGAGCGCGACACCGAAGAGCAGCCGGAGAAGGCGCTGGACGCCATGAATCTTCGTCCTGGGATGGTAGTGGCCGATGTGGGCGCCGGCACCGGGTACATGACGTTGCGGATCGCGCGGCGCGTGGGCCCAACCGGGAAGGTTTACGGGAATGACCTGCAGCCGGAGATGATCCGGCGCTTGCGCGACAATGCCGCCAAGGCCAAGCTCGACAACATCGAAACAGTACTGGGCGATGAAGCCGATCCGAAGCTTCCTGCCGGCAGGATGGATATTGTCCTCATGGTGGATGTGTATCACGAGTTGTCACAGCCTCAAGCGATGCTTCGCAAGATTCGCGCCGCGCTAAAGCCCAGCGGTCGGCTGGTGCTGCTGGAATATCGCAAGGAAGATCCGGCAGTGCCGATACGGCTGGAACATAAGATGACGGTGGAAGAAGTGAAGACCGAGATCGAGGCGGAAGGCTTTAAGCTGGACCAGACGGTGGAGACGCTGCCGAGGCAGCATATTTTGTTTTTTCGTCTGGTGTGTTCCGACAGGGCAAGGCCCTGTGCTACGTGAGCGGCGTACTCTCCGGTCTCCGCGTCATTGACTGCGGGACCTACATTGCCGGTCCGGCGGCGGCGGTGGTTCTTTCCGATTTTGGCGCGGAAGTGATCAAGATTGAGCGTCCTCCTTATGGCGACCCGTACCGCTATCTGCCGCAGGTTCCGGGCATGCCCGTCTCCGAACAGAATTATTGTTGGATCCTCGACGGGCGCAACAAGAAAAGCGTCGCGCTCAACCTCGCGGACGAGGCCGGCCGTGAAGCGCTGCTAAAACTGGTTACCGCCGCCGACGTGTTCATCACCAACTACCAGCCGTCGCTGGTGAAGAAGTTCCGGCTTTCGTACAGCGAGCTGCGGCCGGTGAACCCGCGCTTGATCTATGCGCACATCACCGGGTACGGCGAAGCCGGCGCCGACGCCGAGAAGCCCGGCTACGATCTGACCGCTTACTGGGCACGTTCCGGTCTCATGTCGAGCATGCACAACGGCGACGCTGAACCGGTTCAGTCCGCGGCCGGAATCGGCGACCATCCCACCTCCATGACCGTCGTCGCCGGCGTTATGTTGGGCCTCTACCGGCGCGAGATCACGGGGCGGGGAATGGAGGTTTCGACGTCCCTGATGGCCAACGGCGCGTGGGCGCATTCCTGTGCGATTCAGGCGGCCCTGGTGGGTGCGAAGTTCTTGCCTAAGTGGACGCGCAAAACCGCGGTGAATCCCGCGATCAATCATTACGTAACCGCGGACGGCCAACGGTTGATCACCTGCTGCCTGGATCCGAAGAAGGACTGGCCGAATCTGTGCCGCGCCCTGGGCCGTCCGGATTTGACGGACGATCCGCGCTTCTCGACGCCGGCCTTGCGTCAGGCGAATTCGGCGGAACTGGTCGCGATGATTGACCTCATCGTGGGCGCCAAGACGCTGGCCGAGTGGGAGCGGTTGTTTCGTGAGTACGACGTGATCTGGAGCCTGGTTCCGAGCCCGGTGCAAGTCGCGATGGACCCGCAAATGGAAGCCAACGGCGTGTTCGCCCAGATTCCGGATGGGCCCAAGACCATACTGAGCCCGTTGAACGTTGAGGGTGAGGAGAAGCGGCAACCCTCGCGCGCGCCGGACGTGGGCGAGCATACCGCGGAGGTGCTCAAATCGGTAGGCTATGACGATGCCGCTATTGAGGCGCTGGTAGCCCGAGGAGCAGCCGCGCTCAGTCCACCACCGAAGACCATCCGCGGCGCGACAGGTCCCAATAAATAACGGCGCCGGCCAGCAGACCCACCGCTAGCAGCGCGAACCCGACCGTCCACTCCGATAGCAGCAGCTTGCCCACCCCGAACAGGACGCCGTAGATCATGGCGCAGCCGCACAACCAGTCGACGAGGTTGGCCATGCCGTCGCGGGATGGTTTCACGTCCGGCGCGAGCCTGGCGATCGGACGCCAGCCCGCCAGGGAAGGATGCGTGCGGCGGTAGAAGGC
>JALYHQ010000179.1 GCA_030776455.1 Acidobacteriota bacterium
GACTCAACCTCAACCCAGAGGCGAGAATTCAGTGAATTGACACGCAATCGGCACGCAGTGGTTCGGAAGAACCGGGCTAATTCTTAAGTACTTAAGGGAAATGGAGCCGTTGACCGGGATTGAACCGGTGACCTCTTCCTTACCAAGGAAGTGCTCTACCAACTGAGCTACAACGGCTTGTCGCGCTTGGTGGACAGGGAAGGATTCGAACCTTCGTACCTCGCAAGGAGGGACAGATTTACAGTCTGTTGGCTTTAACCACTCACCCACCTGTCCAACTTGTGACCCCACCTAACCTTCTCAAACCACTGCCTTTTTGAAGACTTCAAAGAGAGGGCCGTGCCGATACGGACGGAGGGATCCGGGCTTACAAATCCATTTCAGAGTGTAGCACAAATCAACCTATTCTCGCGCCCGTACCTGCTCCAGCCTTTCCCGAAGGACATTCGAAAGACCGGCTTCCATCTCCGGCGTAATGAGCCCGGCTTCTTCCAGGTCCTTGAGGTGAGCCTCGTCCTTGGCGCGAAAACTGGTGAGTTTCATGCGAATCAGGTCCGCCAACGGAACCAGCCGGATTCCCCGGATTCTTCGACAAGTTCCCATTTCGGGCGTGGGCTCCGCATAGTCCTGTCTTACTTTCTCCCCGGTGAAAACCAAATGGACCGCGCGCCGAGCTGACGGTTCGGTAGCCTGCACCAGCATGTCCACTCCGGCAACATGCCGGTATTTAAGCCCGAAGGGCGCCACCGCTTTGATGATCTTGTCAAGATCTTCGCGGCGGACGGCGATGTCGATGTCTTTAGTGAGGCGTCCAGCGTCCGGCTCCAACTCTTCTACATAGAGGTAGGTAGCCAACCCCCCCACCACCCGATACTCAAGTCCGGCGGAAGAAAACGCCTCTTCTACCCGGCTTGCCAAGTCAAAGAGTTGCTCCACACGTTTCTCGAAGAACGTATTGACGAAAACCGCCACGGCGTTTCCAATTATCTCACGTTACCCCAGCGCCGCCCGGGCCTTCTTCGGGAGCTTTTCCACCACCAGATCGTACGAACGCCGCAGCAGACGCTTCAGCTCGGATTGCGTCAGAGCGTCTTCAGTCTCCAGCGCGACCCAGTAATAACGGGCCGAATACGGGGCGGGGATGATGCCGGGACGCTCCACAAGTTCGGCGAACTCCTCAGGCGTGCACTTGAACGCCATGCAGACCTTGGATGGTTCCAGCACCACCACGGCGAACATCTTGCCGGCGACCTTGAACACCAGATCATTACCCCATTGCACGGACTCCGTGGCATGCGGCATGGACATGCAGTAGCGGCGCACCCAATCGATGTTCATCTCTTAAGTACAGTGTAGCTATGAACCAAGGTGAAAAAGCCGTATTGCTGCGGAAACTGCATCAAGGCCCCGCCATTCTCAGGATCGCGAACGTCTGGGATGCGGCCAGCGCCCGGATCGTCGAATTGGCGGGCTTCCCGGCCGTGGGCACGGGCAGCGCTGGAGTCGCTTTCTCGCTCGGTTATCCGGACGGCGAGGTGATTCCGCTAGGGGAGATGCTGGGGCAGGTGCGGCGCATCGCGCGAGCCGTGGCGGTACCGGTCACCGCCGACCTGGAGGCAGGTTTCGAAGACATCGAGAAGACGGCCGCGGGCCTGGTGGACTCCGGAGCCGTGGGGCTCAATCTGGAGGATTACCAGGAGGGCGCGCTGGTGGATCTGCCGCTTCAGATCGCAAAGATCCAGGCCCTGCGGCGAACGGGTGTGGTAGTCAACGCCCGCACGGATATCTATGCGAGGCAGATCGGCGACCCGGATACTCGCTTCGAGCGTACGGTGCAGCGGCTTCTTGCTTATAAAGATGCGGGAGCAGACTGCTTATTTGTCCCCGGGGTGAGGGATGAAGAGACCATCGGGGAGTTGGTGGCCGCGTTGCAGTTCCCGCTGAATATTCTGGCCGGTCCGGGTACTCCGCCGGTATCGCGTTTGCAGGAGCTGGGCGTCGCAAGAGTGAGCCTGGGATCGGGGCCTATGCGGGCCACACTGGGACTAATGCGGCACATCGCTGAAGAATTTCGCGATTCAGGAACCTATACGCAAATTCTGCAGGGAGCCATTCCCTACGGTGAGACGAACCAATTTTTCGGGGATTAGTGAGACGGCGGGCGGCCGTGCTGTCACAGCCGCCCGTAAGTTGCCAATCTAGCGGTCGCGATACCACTCGTGATAGTGCCGGCCGTCGCGCATGATGCCGCGATCTTCCACGCCCACATCCAGCGGACGCTGTATCCGGAAAGTCACGACGGAATCCCGAGGAATACGCACCGAGCGGCCGCGATATTCGCCCCCGTTGATGGCGCCGACAATTGCGCCCACCAGGCTGTTGTCACGCTGCGATTCGATGCGAGTCGCATCCGTGCGAATCCCGTAGCGCTGGCCGTTGACAACTACCGACTCAAGATCCAGGATCAGATCGTTGTCGCGAGCCACTCGCACCATCAGCTCCACCGTGGAGCCTCGCGGAATCGCCAGCCGGCCGTTGTCACCCCGGACATCGCGGTCCACGATGCCGGTATAGGTCCGATAATCCTGCCGGTCTGCATCAATTAATTCGTTCGTGCGCACGGGAATCACCGTTCCCGGCTCCACGCGAGTGACGTCGGTGCGCGCCCGGTCCCGGTCCTCGTATCGGTCTTGAGCCGAAATAACCGGCAACAGGCACAGCGAAGCAGCTAACAAAGTTTTATGGAACATAGTTACAGTCCCCTCCGCCTGTTCACCTGCAGGTACTTCGCCAACCCTGGTTTTCCAATAGCATAGGGGTTTTCGCGCCTGGTAGAACTTGCCGCCCTCTGTTAAACTTTCCATGCATGCCCTCCCTTCCAGGTAGAGTTGTAGTCATCACCGGAGCCACATCCGGCATCGGGCTGGTGGCGGCGGAGAGTTTGGCCCGCATGGGCGCCCGTATCGTATTCGTGGCTCGTGACCGCACCCGGGGCGAGGCGGTGCTCGATCGCCTGCAGGCCGCCGGGCGTCAGGCTGTCCACGCCGCGCATTATGCGGACCTTTCGCGGATCTCCGAAATGCAACGCGTTGCGGGCGAAATAGCCGCGGCGGAGCCGCGCGTGGATGTATTGATCAATAACGCGGGTGCGTTGTTTAATTCGCGCCAGTTAACCGCCGACGGCCTGGAGATGACCTTCGCCACTAACCACATGTCTTATTTCCTGCTGACGATGGGATTGGCCGAGCGCCTGAAAGTTACTCCCGGAGCTCGCGTGGTGAACACCGCATCCGATGCACACGAAGGCAAGCGCCTCGATTTCGACGATCTCCAGTCGGCCAGGCATTTCCGCGGTTTCACAGTCTATGGCCGCTCGAAGTTGTGCAATATCCTGTTTACGCGTGAGCTCGCCAGGCGCTGGCGCGATACCGGCGTTACCGTCAACTGCCTGCATCCCGGCTTTGTCTCCACGCGTTTTGGGGACCAGAGCGGCGGCCTCTTCCAGCGCGTGGTAAGCGTTGCCAAGCTGTTCGCAATCTCGCCTGAGAAGGGCGCGGAGACCATTATCTATCTGGCCTCTTCCGATGCGGTCTCAAACATCACCGGCGAGTACTTCTACAAATGCCGCGCGATCGCCCCGTCGAAGGCCGCCCAGGACGATAAGGCGGCCCGGCGCTTGTGGGAATATTCGGAACGTCTGTAACCGCCGGCTCTTTTACTGCGCGCGCTTGTGATCGAATAACTCGCGGTACTGCGCCTGACAGCGCGAGCGTTCGTAGAGTTCTTCCACGCGGCGGCGGCCCGCCTTTCCCATCTCATCGCGCTGTCGCGGGTTCTCCATCAGCGAGTGAATCGCCATGGCGAACCGGCGCGCCTCGCCCGCGCCCGTTTCGATCAGCACGCCCATGCCGCCATCCACCGCTTCGTCCACAGCGCCCACACGCGAGCACACTACCGGCCGGTGCGAGGCCAAGGCTTCCAGCACGATCAAGGGAATGCCCTCCGAGCGAGACGGCACCACTACGATGTCCGATTCCTGCAGCAGGGGCCGGATATCGTCCACCATTCCCAGGATGTCGAACAGGGGGCCCAAGTTCGCGCGCCGTACGCTCTCAATCAGCCTGCCCCGCTCGGGCCCGTCGCCCGCCACCAGGAAGCGGACCTGGTAACCGGCGCCCAGCTTCATCCATTCCCGGGCGATGTCCACCAGCATCAGAGGCCGTTTGACAGCGGCCAGCCGCCCCGCAAACAATACCGTCCTGGGATTATGGGCCTCGCGTATGGGCCTGGGAGTGAAGTGTTCCAGATCGATGCCGTTGCGGATCAGCCGCGTGGCATCCCGGAGCGCCCCCGCCTCGCGCAGATGCCGGAGTCCGGCTTCCGAAATAGCCACGCGCATATCGATCTGGCCGGCCACCGACGCCGTCACGCGCAGGAAATCCCAGAGATTGTCGGTGGCGTGCACCAGATCGATCACGCGGATGTCCGGGCAATCCTGCCGGATAGGATGGATAGCCGAATACGCGGCGAGCGAATTCTGAACCAGCATGGCGTCGAACTTCCAGTTGGTCACCAGCGAATAGATGCCCGCGATCATTCGTTCGGGAGAAATGAAGGCTTCCAGATCGTAGACGTGATCCACCGCGCGTTCCCATTTCTCTCGCCAGCGATTGTCATGGGAGTGGGTTGCAATCAGCGCGATCTCGAACCGGTCGCGGTCCAGAGCGCCCGCTATGTTTAGCAGCACTTCCTCGGCGCCCCCCGGTCCCAGATGCGGCGTAAACAAAGCCACACGCTGGCGTCCCGAGGATGGCAGTGGGACCGAATACCGCAGCGGAATCAGCACCCGGTTCGCAATCACCAGCGAGTTGGGCTGAAACTTTAAATAAAAGCTGAGATCGAAGATGGGATGGATCCGGTTTACCCGTTCCTTTACTCGCAGCGGGATCAAGCGCAAGAGGGAACGCAGCGGATGCTTTCGCCAGGCGTTGAGCGAAGACAATTCCGCATTCACAAGGTGCCTTTGCACGCGTTCCAGCCAGGGAGGGGTGTGCGACACCCAGGCCGGCGGCGACGCCGCGCCGGGAGCGGGCTGGACCTTGGGAACCAGCGAGTGAACGTTATCGGCCGAGGCCAGCGCGGATCGGGATACGCACAGCGAGCCATCCGCGAGCTTCAGAGAATCCCGTTCTCCCCAAATCGCGATAGCGCACAGTTCGGCGCTGTGGGGATCAAGCTTCGATTCCGGGGCCGGAATCAGGAAGGCTTGCGCGGTGGTCGATTGAATTAGGTCGAACGGCTCGGCGGGAGCCAGTCGAGCCACATCCGAAATGGTTTGCCTTGGAATCGGCTCCGCCGATATCACGCAGGCAGCCGGCGCCCAGCGAGCCTTGATTAGATCGTGGCCCGCCTGCGAATAAAGCCGGGGATGGACGTCGCGGATCCGCTGCCGCAACTCGGCGTCGCGCAAACGCGCCGTAGTGAACAGCGAGACTCCGTGTTTGCGGTACTTGAACAGCAGCTTCGGCAGATGTACGCCAAAACAATCCCGTTCGGCCAGCCGCAGCCAGAAGTCCCAGTCCTCGTAGCCCGATCGCATGCTTTCGTCATAACCGCCGGCGAGGCTCCAGTCGGCTTTGCGAATGAGAGCGCAATACGTCAGCGTGTTCCGATCAAGCAATTCGTAGAGATTGTAATCGTTGAGATGCTCCTTGTAGCGGATGTCGCCAAGGACTCGATAGTCGGTATAGACGAACCCCGCGTCGGGCCGCTTTTCCAACGCAGCCATGCATTCGCTGATGTAAGACGGCTCCAGCAGGTCGTCGGCGTCGAGCGGAACTACATACTCGCCGCCGGCGGCGCGAATTCCGGTATTCCTGGCGGCGGGAAGGCCCGAGTGGGGCTGCTCGATATAACTGGATACGGTGCGCCCCAGCGATTGCAGGGTGCGAATGGCATCCGGGTGGTTGCTTCCGTCGTTGACTAGAATCGTTTCAATCGAGGGATACGTTTGCGCGCGGACGCTGGCCAGCGCCTCTTCCAGGAAACGGGTCACGTTGTGGCATGGAATGATGACTGAAACGGATACCATGCTTCAAAGTCCGGGTCCAGTGCCGGAGGTTCTAGTCGCGGGCCGAATGAATGCCATTATACAACCCGCGCAAGCGGGGCCCGTGGGCTTCGCGCGGTCCCGAGCGGCCGCCCCGTGGTTTCGGAACGGGCTATACTCTCCAAATGAATCGGCGGCAATTTCTGTCCACGAGTGCGGCTGGTCTGGCTTGTTTGACCGGGTTCGCCGACGACAAACGCCGGCGGGTGGGTTTGATCGGCTGCGGCTGGTATGGCAAGTCCGACCTGTTGCGGCTGATCCAGATCTCGCCGGTGGAGGTAGTTTCCCTGTGCGACGTAGACCGGCGGATGCTGGCGGAAGCCGCCGGAATTGTTGCCAGCCGCCAGGCTTCCCGAAAGACGCCGCGCACCTACACCGACTACCGCGAGATGCTCAAGGAAAAGGATCTCGACATCGTGGAAATAGCCACGCCGGACCACTGGCATGCGCTGCCCATGATCGCCGCGGTACAGGCGGGCGCCGACGTGTATGTGCAAAAGCCGATCAGCGTGGATATCGCCGAAGGCCAGGCGATGCTCGCTGCCGCGCGCAAGCATGGACGCGTGGTCCAAGTGGGCACGCAGCGCCGCAGCACTCCGCACCTGATGGAAGCGCGCGATACGATTGTCCGCGAGGACAAGCTGGGCAAGGTGGGTCTGGTGGAGATTTACTGCTACTACCACATGCGCGCCACCAAAAACCCGCCGGATACGAAGCCGCCCGAGTACCTGGATTACAACCTTTGGACGGGACCAGCGCCACTGCGGCCCTACAACGAGCTGGTTCACCCGCGCGGCTGGCGCGCCTTCATGGAATACGGCAACGGCATCGTGGGCGACATGTGCATCCACATGTTCGACATGACCCGTTGGATGCTTGGCCTGGGCTGGCCCAAGCGGATCTCTTCCGAAGGTGGAATCCTGGTGGACAAGGCCAGTAAGGCCAATATCTCCGACACTCAAACGGCCACGTTCGACTATGGCGATCTGCAAGTGGTCTGGCAGCATCGCACCTGGGGCGATCCACCCGATCCGAAGTATCCCTGGGGTGCGACGTTTTATGGCGACAAGGGGACGCTCAAGCTGAGCGTGAACAGTTATGACTTCACGCCGCTGGGCGGCGCCGCCCAGCCAATTCATCGCGACGTAACGTTTGAGCTGGAACAATATCCCGAAGACAAGACCGAGAAGGACCTGGAGCGGCATGTCGCACCCGCGATTCGCGGCCACATGAAGGATTTTCTGGCGGCCATCGACAAGCGGGGTAAGCCGGTAGCCGATATCGAGGAGGGCCACATCTCCACGGCGAGCTGCATCCTCGCGAATCATTCCATGAAGCTGGGACGTTCGCTGACCTGGGATGCGGCCACGCAGCGCGTGGTGGGGGACGGTGAGGCTAATAAGTTACTGCGCCGGCCATATCGTAGTCCGTGGGTTCATCCATAAGCGAAATAGCAATTGGCAAGCAAGAGCCGCAACTTTCCGTAAAGGTTTAATACGCCACTGACACTATAAAGCTCAGCGTATGGCCACCGTAGTGCCCGGTCACCTCCCAACATCCAGCGGTTGGGATACGAATTGCTGTCATCATCGCTGGGGTGTTAGTGGTGATGAACATGGGATTCGCGTGCGCCACCGCAACCGAAGGGGAATCGCCATCTAACCGGCGGGCGGTAACAATCAAAGCCGGTTCCAGTTCCTTTCGCCAATTGAAGCCTTTCCGCCAAAAGATCAATTTCGTGACATAACCGTCGTGCTTGTCTGCGTTGTTCTCGATGTGCCAAACACCATCTGCTCCAAGCATTGTCCACAGCGCGTCGGTTCCGTACCAAAACATCTTATCCGACACACGGACTGAATCATACGGAGCGGGCGGGGCGAACGTTGGACTGAGCGCAGAGGTTGTGAGGCATTCTGTCTTTGCTGGCTGGACAATAGATAACAGGAGCGCAGCCGCGAAACCAAGAACGAAACGAGTCATGGCGACCCCTTTCTATGGCACATAGTACGTGCTTCACTTAATGGCCATTTGCGCGGAGAGATCGACGGTCGCTTGTCGACGTTTCTCATCCGCGACAATCCTCACCGTAAATGAAGTCCGCTCGAAGCGTTTGAGCTGCAAAACCGATGGCGGCCCGAATTCCCTCGGCTGTAAGCCTGGGACGCTCCCGGCGACTGTGGGCTTCCCCATCATCACCTTTGGGTCGGACGTGATCAGATCTCGCGCCATCGTATTCCTAATCCAACCTCAGTTTACAACACCGAAATTGGGCCTTCACTCGAGTGACAGGTAGGCCATGCGCTTGAACTGCTCAGCCGCGGTGACACCAGTGGACGGCAGCACCTGAATCAGGAAGACGCCGATCATGCGCTCTTTCGGATCTATCCAGAATGAGGTGCCCGCCGCGCCGCCCCAGTAATATTCTCCCTGCGAACCCACCGATGCGGACTTGCCGGGTCCTGGGTCCACGGCGAACGTTAAACCGAAGCCGAAGCCCTCGGGCAGTAGTCCCGCTCGCGCGAGATTTCCCAGGTGGTCGCTCCGCATCAGTTCCACGGACTTGCGGCTCAGAATCCGCACACCATCCAGCTCGCCTTCATTCAGCAGCATGGTGCAAAAGCGCGCGTAATCGTCCAGCGTCGAAACCAGCCCCGCGCCTCCCAGAAACAGGACGGGCTTCTTCTTAAAACTTTCTTGCGCCGCGAATGTGGAACGCTGGATGCCTCCGCCCTGCTTGGGAGAATACAGCACACCCAGGCGGCTCCACTTCTCTTCGGGCACGAAGAAGGCCGTATCCTTCATCGCCAGCGGACGGAGTATCCGCTCCTCGAAAAACCGGTCCAGTGTTTTTCCGGAGACCACTTCCACCAGCCGTCCCAAGACGTCGATGGAATACCCGTAGCGGAACATGGTGCCGGGCTGGTCATTCAACGGCGCTGTTGCCAGACGCTTCACCACTTCCGCCAGATCGAAGGCCGTCTGCGGCGCGCCGCCATCGATACCAAGCTTCCGGTACGCCGGCGTGCCCTGCTCATCCTTCGGTCCCGCATAGTCGAGACCCGAAGTGTGGCGGAACAGATCGCGAATCGTAATGGGATGCTCGGCCGGGACGGTGCTGTAGATTCGTTTGCCGGATGCGTCGGTGCTCCAGGTGGCCACCGTCATGTTGGCGAATTCAGGGAGATATTTCGACAGCGGCTCATTGAGCGAGAAGCGGCCCTCTTCGTACAGCATCATGGCCGCCACGCCGCTTACGGCCTTGGTCATGGAGTACATGCGCACGATGGTGTCCGGCTTGATGTCGCCCCAGGTTTCGCGAAAGACGATCTTTCCGTTGCGCATGATCAGTCCCGACGCCCCGGCCAGCCGCCCAGCCTCGATGTGCTCACGCATCACGGTGTTAATCCGGTTCAGGCGCTCGCGCGAAACGCCCGCCTGTTCGGGAGCAGCCGTAGGCAAGGCTCCGCCGAGAACCAAAGCGAGGGATAAACAGAATACCGAGAGTAGCCGCATGCCGGAATTCTATCACCGGAGCCGGTCCTTCAGGAAAGTCTGCCCGGCCGCTTACCGGCCGTCGACCGAGAACGCCAGCAGCACATTTCCGGGCAGGCCGCCCCACGCGCCGTAGCCGGAGCTGACATACAGCATGCCCCCGGCGATCACCGGACCCGGCCCATCCATCGAGCCGCCTTTCGCCGTCGTGCCGTTAACCGTGACGAAGTCGCGCGCCGTATCGAAGTCCCAGATCACTTTGCCGTCACGAGCCGAGTAGCCGCGCAGATGGCCGTCCACGGACCCGGAAAACACCACTCCAGGAATCGCCGTGATGGCAGCCGATTGCGCGGGGCTGCAAAATGGCCGATCCCCGCAGGCCGGCGGTGCGGCGGCCCACACCTTCTCCCCGGTCGCAGCATTCAACGCGAACAGACCGCCGCCCACCTTGGGATCTACCACCAGCTTTTTGCCGGTCCCGATTTCAGCCTGCGTGAATGCGATGTCGGAAAGCGCCACATACATGTTCTCGCCGTCCGACGCCGAGCCCCACTGGATGCCGCCCAGCGCTCCGCCCCGGCCGACACGCGTTTGCCACAGGATCTCACCGTTCTTATCCGGATCCAGTGCGTGCGCGACGCCCGATTTCTGGCTCACCAGCAGCACTCGCTTCCCACTCGCCAGCTTCACCAGAATCGGCGATGCGCCGATATCGACGTCCGGACCGGCCTCCTGCGGGCAGCTCGCCTTCGACGGACCCACGCAGGCCATGTTAAACACGTCCGCCGCGGTGAGTTGTCTGGTCCACAAAATCTTGCCTGTCCGCATGTCAAACGCGAGCACGGCGTCACTGGTCGGGGTAGCGGGAGGCGAGAAATTATCGCCCGTGCCCGCGTAGATTACATTGCGCTCCACATCGATAGTGGGCGCGGACCAGATGCTGGCGCCTGACGGCCCCCACATCCGCACTCCCGCCGAGCTGGTGCTCACCGGACGCGGCTCCTCGGCGATTGTGTACGTTTTCCAGATCTGTTTCCCGGTGGCGGCGTCCAGCGCCACTAGCGCGCCGCGGCCCGAGCAACACTCGTATTTCGGATTCATGGCCGGGCCTTCTTCGGCCGCGGTGACGGGAACAAACACGCGCCCTTCGTAATATTCCAGCGCCCCGACAATCTTGGCGTGCGGATGATCGTCGACGCGCACCCTCCACAACAGTTCTCCACTCGCGGCATCCAGCGCGTATACGTTTCCGCGCTGGTCTCCGAAGAGTGCGACGTTGCGCTTTCGCTCGCCCGTCACGGTGGCGATGCTGATCGCAGTCCGTACGGGCGCTTGCGCTTCGAAGGTCCAGTACTGGCACCCGGTCTTTGCATCCAGCGCATAGACTTGCCGGTTCGCGCTGGGAACAAAGACGCGTCCGCCCACGATGCTGGGCTGCCCATACGCCACGAACGTGTCTGGAAACGCGAACGACCATTTCAGTTTCAGCCTGGGAGTCTGGGCGGCAGTGAGCCCGGCCCGGTCCGCGGGCTGAAAGCGCGTGTTGGCCAGATCCGAGCCCCAGCCATTCCAATTCGCGCCGGTAAGGGCGAAGTCCGCTTTGGTGTCGGGGCACAGACTCGCCTTAGCCCCTGCAGCCTTATTGCCGGCAACGAACTCGGCGACCATCCGCTTGTCGCCGGCGCTCAGTCCAGCGCCTTGCTCTTTCATCAGCCCGGATTCCAGCGCGCGCACTACGTTCTCCGGCGACATCCGCCGCAGCGCGGCCAGCCCAGGAGCCCGCGTCTGCCCGGAAACTTCATGGCAAGCCGCGCAGCGGGCTTTATAGAGCGCTGCGCCGTCCGGATCGGCCGCGAGACTTATGCCGATAGCGAGGACGTACAATGACCCTGATGCATATGACACGTCCTGGCCAGTTTGCCATACTCGCCGCATTCGCGGGTGCGCTGGCGCTCCTTTCGCAAGAGACGCCGGCGCCCCTCGCCCACTTCCATCACGTCCATCTGAACTCCACCGATCCCAAAGCCGCCATCGACTTCTACACCAGTAAATTCGATTGCGAGAGGGCCAGCTTTGCCGGCTTGATGGATGCCGTCTGGGCGCAAAAATCGTGGCTCTTGTTCACCAAGGTGAACTCGCCGCCGAAATCCGAGACTACGTCCACCGTCTGGCACATCGGCTGGGGCGCCGAGAAAATGCAAGAAACCTATCAGAAGCAGCTCGACAGCGGCACCAGGTTCGCCACGCCTATCACGGACATCAGCGATATCGGAGGAGGCACGGCGCAAGGCATCTTTTTCTATGCTTACGTCGACGGGCCGGATCACCAGCTGATTGAGTTGAACACGGCCACGCATCACCGTTTCGGACACATTCACTTGCTCAGCAAGGATCCCGTCGCGGCCGGCGAATGGTATGTGAAGGAATTCGGGCTGGTCCGCCGCGGCCGCACTCCGCCGTCGCGCGAGCCGCGACTCTATAGAGGATTCCAAATCGCCCCTTCCATGTCCTTGATGATGGACAACGTCAACATCATCATTTTTCCGTGGGAATACGCCCAGAAGCAGTGGCCGGATCTGTGGAAAGACCGCACCGATTTCGAATCGACCCAGGGCCACGTCACTGACCACATCGGATTCAGCGTGGACAACCTCGATCAGACGCTGGAGCGCTTGAAGAAGGATGGCGTCAAGGTAACCGACGAGCCGCGCAGCATCGCCGGGGGGAAGGTGAAATTCGCGTTTATCGATGGCCCCGACCACATGCGAATTGAAGTGGTGGAAGACCACACCTCGAAGCAGTAGCGCTATAATTCTTGCGGATGCTTCACGGCGAAGCCGGGCACTAAGGAGCAGGCATGAGTGTTTCAAGACGTGAATTTCTGGAAGCCGCATCGCTCGCAAGCCTGACGGCAGGTTCGCTGGGCGCGGCGACTGCCGCGAAGTCCGAAATGCCCACGCGCGTCCTGGGCAAGACCGGCGCTCGCGTTTCCATCCTGGCCTTCGGCTCCGGCAGCCGCTTCCTGATGTACAAGGATGAGGACCAGGCGCTGGAAGCCGTCACCAAGGCGCTCGATCTGGGTATCAATTACATCGATACCGCGGACGATTACGGCAAGGGACATTTGTCCGAACAGCGCATCGGGAAAGCCATTCGCGGCCGCCGGGACGGAATCTTTCTGGCCACCAAACTCACGAACCGCGACGGCAACCAGTCCCAGCGCATCGTGGAAGAGAGTCTGAAGGCGCTGCAAGTGGATCACTTGGATCTGCTCCACATTCACGCGCTCACCACGGAGGACGATCTCGCCAGCATTGAAGCCAAGGGTGGACCGCTCGAACAGATCCTGAAGATGCGCGACCAGAAGATGACCCGCTTCATCGGCATCACCTGTCACGCCGATCCGGCGGTGCTTAAGACCGCGCTCGAGCGCCACGATTTTGACTGCACTCAAATGGCGCTGAACGCAGGCATGGTGGCGATGAGCAACGGCAGTGGCGGCATGGTTCCAAACCCGGCTATGAAAACCAGCTTTGAGGCGCTCGCGCTTCCAGCCGCACTGCGCAAGAAGATGGGCGTGATAGGCATGAAGGTTTTCGCGCAGGATGCCTTGATCGGGCAGTCGGCCCCGGAAAAACTGCTCTACTACACGCTTTCCTTGCCGGTGGCCGCGGCGGTGGTGGGAATGCCGAAGCTCGAGCAGTTGGCGGACAACGTTCGCATGGCCAAGGCTTTTCGCCCGCTGCCGCCAGCCGAGATGAAGCGCTTGTCGGGCCTGCTGTCGGAGAAAAACAAAGTGGCTTTGGAACGCTTTTTCCGGTCGCACGTCGACGCGTAAAACGGCGGGCTACTTCAGCACCTTTCGCTCTTTCAGCATCTCGACCACTCGCCCCACCGGGAGCGCCTCTACTTTGTGGCCGCCCACGCCCGTCATGGTTTCCCCCGCCACCAGCGCATTCGTGATCGCCTCTTCCACCGCGTCCACCGTGGCGATGAAGATCGCGTCCAGCGCTTCATTGGGCAGCATCCGAACCGTCTTTTCACCTGTGCCGGTCCCCACGCCCGCATTCGCCGTTGAGAAGGCCAGAAACAGATCGCCGGAGGAGTTTGACGAGGTCGCGCCCATGCGCGCCAGTCCCAGCGCAGCCCGCCGCGCGAGCCGCTTGAGCTGATGCGGAAGCAGCGGCGCGTCCGTGGCCACCACGATAATGATGGAGCCTCGCTCTTGTTGAATACCCGGCTGTCCCAGTCCGGCGGCGGCCGCATTCTTGATCTCTTCGCCCACCGGAATGCCTGCAATCCGAAGCTGCTCGCGCCGTCCGCAATTGCATTGAACCAGCGCGGCCACGGTGTGCGCGCCAGCAACGCGCGACGACGTGCCGATCCCTCCCTTGAAGCCGAAGCAGATCATGCCCGTCCCGCCGCCCACCGAGCCCTCCGGCACCGCGCCCGCCGCCGCTTTGTCCAGCGCTTGAAACACATGCTCCGGCTTCACGTGAAATCCATTCGTATCGTTGAGAAATCCGTCGTACGTCTCAGCCACCACCGGCATGGACCAGAACAAGTCTCCGCTTCGATTCGTATCCGGGAAAAGCTTGTGCTCCACTTGATACCGGATAAATGCATCGCGGACCACGCCGACGCTATGCGTGTTGGTGATCAGCACCGGGCTGTCCAGAAAGCCGGACTCGTCAATCCAGGCCGTGCCGGTCATCTCGCCGTTCCCATTCAGCGCGAACCAGCCCGCGAACGATGCGCCGCTCTGCCGCGTCCCCCGGGGCCAGATCGCCGTGACGCCCGTGCGCACGTTCGGCCCGTCAATCAGCGTCGTATGGCCCAGCGTTACTCCGGCCACATCCGTAATCGCGTTCCGGCTCCCGGTAGTCCCATGAAACGGAATCCCCAGGTCGCGCGCCCTCGGCTTCTGCGCGCTAGCTGCCCCCACCAAAAAAACCGCACACACTCCCAGCATCCTGACCATGTGGGGCAGGTTAGCAACCTGCGGGCCGATTAGCAATCTGCCCCCAATCACCACAATTTTGCAACTCTATCTCCCATCCTCCCAACACTTTCCATCTCCCCGTCCTCAAGAAAAGCACGCTTCCCCCTTACGCTGGATTCAGACCGGTTTGCACGGGTGGATGGCGACCACCCATGCGAAGGCGACGCGAGCTGCGGGGCTCGTGTCGCCATTCCGGCATTTTTCCGCGCGCCCCCTGTAATAATGAACCCGAACCCCTGTCTTTAGGTATGAACTGACAGGAGGTGCCCTCTGCAACTTGCCATCCGAGAGGAGCCCGTTAAAACGGTACCCGACGATCTCGAGCGAATTTTCGACAGCCACCACGGACTCGTGTTCCGAACCGCGTATCGCATCACCGGTAACGCGGCCGACGCCGAAGACGTGCTGCAAACGGTGTTTCTGCGCCTCTTGCGCCGGGACAGTTCAGCTGCCGCGCTGGAGAATCAAGAGAGCTACCTGCGGCGTGCCGCGGTGAACGTGTCGCTGGACGTGGTGCGATCGGGCACCGGCAAGGTGCCGCTGGATACTGCCCCGCAGGGCAGCAGCGCGCCCACCGACCGCCGCGAGCTGCGGGATTGCCTGCGCCGCGCCCTGGCATCCCTCAACTCACGCGAGGCCGAGATATTCGCCCTGCGCTTCTTTGAGGACCAGAGTAATCCCGAGATCGCCCGCGCGCTCGGCATTTCACAGGTGCATGTCGCCGTTATCCTGCATCGCGCCCGCACCCGCATGCAAAAAGAGATTCGTTCGTACATGGGAGAAAGATCATGAACAAGGACAAGCTGGACCAGATCGTCGACGAGATCCGCAATGAGCCGGTGGAAACCGCCGCATTGGAAGGCGCCACCGCCCGCGTGCGCGAGCGCATCTTCCCCGCCGCCCGCGCCGACCGGGAGGGCCTGGATCTGCTGCGCGAATGCGCCGATTTCCAGGCTCTCATCCCGGCTTCGATCGATGGCTCGCTGCCGCCCGCCCGGGCCCTGCTGCTGCAGGACCACGTGAATCACTGCGTCGGATGCCGGCACTCGCTCGAAGCCGCGCGATCCGGAAAGGTTCGCGTGATGGCGCGTCCCCGCACCGTCTCCAACCAGATACCCGCCTACGCGAAATGGGCCATGGCCGCCGCCGCTGCGGTAGTGCTCGGCTTCGGAACCTGGGGCGCTCTGCGGATGCTGCCCTCGGCCGGCACGCGCGCGGTGGTCGAATCCGTCAATGGCACTCTGTACCAAGTCTCGGATCACGGCAGCCTGCCCGTCTTTTCCGGCCGCGAGCTGTCCGAGCGCGACGAGGTCCGCACCTCTAAGGGATCCACCGCGATTCTCCGTTTAGTAGACGGCTCGCGCGTCGAATTGAATGAGCGCACCGAAGTTTACGTCACCAAGGGCCTGCGCGGCGCCACCATTCACCTGGATCGCGGCAATGTGATTGTGCAAGCAGCCAAACAGCGCAATGGCACACTGGATGTCGCCACGGCGGACTGCCTGGTTTCCGTAAAGGGCACCATCTTCTCCGTAACGCGCGGCACCAAGGGCTCGCGTGTATCTGTGGTGGAAGGCGCGGTGAAGGTGGATCATGGCCGCCAGTCCGAAATGCTCCACAAGGGCGATCAGACCGCTACCGATGCCAGCCTTTCGAAGATTCCCGTCACCGAGGACATCGCCTGGAGCGCCAATTCGGCCCAGTATCTGGCCGTCCTCGGCGAGTTGTCCACACTGCAAAAGCAAATTGAAGCGATCCCCACTCCCGGGTTGCGCTACGCATCCAAGCTCACCGATCTGGTGCCTGCCGATACCGCGGTCTACGCCAGTATCCCGAATGTCGGCCCCACTTTGAGCGAAGCGTATCGCCTGTTCCAGGATCGCGTGCAGCAGAGCGACGTGCTGCGCCAATGGTGGAGCCAGCATCAGCCCGGCCCGGGCGAGCCCACGCTGGACGAGATCGTCCAGAAGGTGCGCACCTTCAGCGATTATCTGGGCAATGAGATCGTGCTCGCCATCCCGGCCGGCGGCAAGGCCGAGCCAGTCATCCTGGCGGAAGTGGTCCGTCCCGGTTTGCGGGAATATCTTCAGGCCGAAATGACCACCTGGAACGCCCGCGCCGGTCATTCGGTAGCGCGCATGGTGGAAGAAGCGCCGCTGGCCTCCGAAACGGCCGGTGGAAACCATCAGATGAACATCTTTATGACCGGCAATGTGATCGCTGTCTCGCCCGCGTCCTCGCCGCTGCGTCAGGTAGCGGCCGTGACCGCCGATACCGCGAATGACCGATTCTCCAATACCCGTCTGTTTGGACGCGTACAGCAAGCCTACGAATCCGGCGCCGGATGGGTGTTTGCGGTTGATATGGAACAAATGCTGTCCAGTTCCGTAAATCGAGAAGAACGGCGGCATCAACGCCTCGCGGCGATGGACACTGGAATGGGCAACCTGAGCACACTCTTACTCGAGCGCAAGGAGATCGGTGGAAAAACCGAGAACAGCGCGACAGTGAGTTTCTCCGGTAATCGTACGGGGATTGCTTCCTGGCTGGCCGCTCCCGGCCCCATGGGCACGCTCGATTTCATCTCTCCCGACGCCACCATGGCCGCGGCCTTCGTCGTGAAGAATCCGTGGGAGCTGGTGAACGACCTGTTCCGTACCATGGACTCCAAGACGGCCGAAACCGATGTCCAGGTGGATCGGCACCGCGTGATCACGGAGCTGGCGCAGGCGCTCGGCGGCGAATTTGCCTTCGCGCTGGACGGCCCGCTGCTGCCCACGCCGTCGTGGAAATTCGCAATCGAGGTCTATAATCCGGATCGGCTGCAGGCCGGCATCGTTGACGCCATTAATCAAATCAATCAACAGAGCACCGGCCCTAAGCTTCAACTGACCAAGGCGGATGCCGGCGGACGAACCTTCTACACGGTTACGGCCGACGGCGCCGCGAAACTGCCGGTGGAGATCGACTATACCTATGTCGACAGTTACCTGCTGGCCGCTTCCAGCCGGACTCTGCTTACGCAATCGATTCAGAATCGCCAGACCGGTTATGGGCTGGCCCATTCAGACCGTTTTCGCGCGCAACTTCCGCGCGACGGCCAAGTCAACTTCTCAGCGATTCTCTATCACAACATCGGCACGGCGCTGGCGCCCATCGCCGATCAACTGAAGAACACTAACGCGCTGTCTCCGGCGCAGCGGAACGCCATCGATACGCTGGCCGCCAACAGCACCCCGGGCCTGATTTATGCGTATGGCCGCCCGGATCGCATCGTGGTGGCGACTAACAGCGGCTTCTTCGGCCTCAATGTCAACAGCCTCGCTCTGCCGGCCATCCTGCAGAACATCACGCGCCCGCAGAGTGCCACGATAAGACAGTAAACTATGATGCCCTCGCCCAGCACACTCCCCCTTGATCCGGCTCGCTCCAGCGGGCCGGTAATTCATTTGGATGGATTGGGAGTGCGGCTGGGCGGCCGGCAAATCCTGGAAGACCTTACCTGCACGCTTTCCGGACGCTCCATCGGCCTGCTGGGACCGAACGGCGCCGGAAAATCCACGCTCATCAACGCCCTGATCGGGTTCCATCCCCCCGCGCAAGGCAGCGCGCGCGTCTTCGGATTGGACGTGCGCACCCAGCTTCGCCAGATTCGGGCGCTGGTGGGCTATATGCCCGAGAATGACGCGTTCATCGCAAACATGACCGCTGTATCTTTCTTGCGGCTGATGGGCGAGCTATCCGGCCTGCCGCCACAAGCGGCCCTCGAACGCGCGCACGAGTCGCTATTCTATGTCGGCCTGGGCGAGGCGCGCTATCGAAAGCTGGGCACCTACTCGCTGGGTATGCGGCAGCTCGCCAAGCTCGCGCAGGCGATTATCCACGGGCCCCGCCTGTTGATCCTGGACGAACCTACCAACGGTCTGGACCCGCCCGCGCGCCAGCGCATGATCCGCCTGATCCGCGAAATGCGCGACAGCGGCGAGATCCGCGTCCTGCTGTGCTCGCACTTGCTGCGCGATGTGGAAGAATGCTGCGAAGAGGTGCTCATCCTGAAGCAGGGCCGCATCGTGCATTACTCCAACCTTGAAGAGGAGCGCCGCGCCAACTTGCGTTTCGTCGAGATTGAAACTCACGGCGAGGACGCCGGTTTCGCCGAAGCGCTGCGCCAACTTGGCTGCGAGTGCGCCTTCGCAGGAGGACGCCGCTGGAAAATGGTGCTCTCCGAAGGCGCCGAGATTCGCGATATCTACCGCGTTGCAGGCGAGCGCAACGTCCAGCTCCGCCGCGTCAATTACCGCCGCGATTCGCTTGAGGACATCTTCTTGAAAGCCATGGAAACCCCACCCCCGCTACCCTCGCTGGAGGCTCCGAATGGCAGTCTATAAGCGCACATATCGGGGTTACGCCGGTCCGTTGACGCCGTCCTGGCCGCGCTTCCTGGTGCTGGCCCAATATGCGTGGCGCGGCCTGTTCCGATCGCGTTTCATCACTGCGCTGTTCGTCATCAGTTTTTTCTATCCGCTGGGCGCGGCGCTGGCGCTCTACGCCAACCACAACACCACCATCCTGTCGCTGCTGCGGGTACATTCAGGCCAGCTCTTCGAAATCAATGAGCGCTTCTTCATCACCCTGCTGATGGTGCAGGCGAACTTCGCTTACCTGCTGATTTCCTTCGCGGGACCAGGCTTGATCGCTTCCGATGTTTCCAACGGCGCCATCCCTCTGTATCTCTGCCGCCCCTTCTCGCGAACCGAATATGTGCTCGGGAAAATGGCCGTGCTGTTCAAGCTGCTCTCCTGGGTGATGTGGGTGCCGGGGTTGGTCCTCTTCGGTGTCCAATCTACTCTCTCGGGTTCCGCCTGGATGTTCGCGAATCTTCGCTACGCCATGGCCATTTTCGTCAGCTCGATTATCTGGATTGTGGTGCTGTCCCTGATGGTGCTGGCGTTGTCAGCCTGGGTGAAGTGGCGCATCGCCGCCGGAGCTTTGTTGCTTGCGTCCTTTTCCATCCCCGCCGGCTTCGGCGCCGCTATGGATGCCATCTTGCATACCCACGTTGGGCTCGCTTTCAACCTGTTGGGCGATTTTTACGCCGTCTGGTTCGGCCTTTTCGGCGTGGATCCTCCCGGGCAGCTCTCCACCCCCACCGGCTGGATCATGCTCAGCCTGATTTCGGCCGCGTGCTTGTGGTTGCTCTCGCGCAAGATCCGCGCGCGCGAGGTGGTCCGATGAACATGCCCACGGCGGGAAATCTGGTTGTGCTCGACAACGTCTCGAAGTTCTACGGCGACGTGCTTGGCGTCAACCGCGTAACGCTATCCATCCCGCCCGGCATCACCAGCCTGGTGGGCCCCAACGGCTCCGGCAAGACGACGCTGATGAACCTGGTCACGGGCTTGCTGCGTCCCACGCGCGGCCATATCCGCGTCCTGGGCATCCCGCCGGACCGTCCCGAGGAACTATTCCGCGTCCTCGGCTATTGCACGCAGTTCGATACGTTTCCGCGCGGGCTCACCGGCTTCCAATTCGTCTATTCCTCGCTGCGCCTCTACGGCTGCGCGCACGGCGAAGCGGAGGATCTGGCCTGGCGCGCCATCGAGCGCGTTACTCTTACCGACGCCGCCAACCGAAAAATCGCGGGCTACAGCAAAGGCATGCGCCAGCGCATCAAGCTGGCCCAATCCATTTGCCATGGCCCTTCCGTCTTGATTCTCGACGAGCCGTTGAACGGCTTGGACCCGCTGGTGCGCGCCGAAACCATCGCACTGTTCAAGTCGCTTGCCGAAGAAGGCATGCACGTGATCATCTCCAGCCACATCCTGCATGAAGTGGACGCCATCTCGGATCGCGTGATTCTGCTCACCGGCGGATACATCGTCGCCGAAGGACAGATCCACGGCGTGCGCACCGAAATTGAAGAGCATCCCATGCAGATCCTGATCCGCTGTGACCGTCCCAGTGAAATGGCCTCACAGATTTTCATCCGGAACCATGTCGTGGAAGCTCGCATTCACAAGGACGGCGGCGGACTGCTGGTCAAAACGCGCGATGCCGACGGATTCTATCTGCTGCTCAACCAAATCGCCCAGAACGGCATCAACATCGAATCCGTGGCACCCGCCGACGACGATGTCAATTCGGTGTACGAATATCTGATTGGCGGCACGGAGGAATCCTCCCGATGACGCCGCTGCGTATCGCCCAAATGCTCGCCGTCGCGCGCCTCGAGATGCGGAAGACGTTCTTCGCGCGCCGCGGCCTCTGGATCTACTTGCTCGCCTTCGCCCCCGTCGTGCTGTTCGCCGGCCATTCTATCGCCGTGATGCGATTCGGCCAGAACTGGGATTTCGGCGAGGATACCACCATATTCGCCACCACCTTCCAGTTCTTCTACATTCGCCTCGCGGTCTTCTTCGGATGCGTCGGCATCTTCATGAACCTGTTCCGGGGCGAAGTGCTGGACAAGAGCCTGCACTTCTACTTCCTCGCCGCCCTGCGTCGCGAAGTTGTCCTGGCCGGCAAATTCCTGGCAGGCATGCTCGCCGCCGTCACCGTTTTCGGATTGAGCACCGCCCTGCAACTCGCGGCCTTGTTCGCGCACATGGACTCAAACACTCTCAACACATACTTCTTTCACAATGGCGGCATGGCGCATGTGGCCGCGTATCTCGGCGTAACGGTCCTGGCGTGCATCGGCTACGGAAGCATCTTCATGGCGGGGGGAATCTTGTTCCGCAACCCCATCATCCCTGCTGCCGGCATCCTCATCTGGGAGGCCATCAACTCGTTCCTGCCCGCGCTGCTGCAAAAGTTCAGCATCATTTACTACCTGAAATCCTTGTGCCCCATTTCCGCCGCCCCTGAGTTGCCGTCCCCGTTTTCGCTGATGGCTGTAAACGTGGACCCCATGCCCGCCATCATCGCGATCCCCGGCGTGCTGGCTTTGTCGGCACTGGTCATCATCGCCGCGTCCTTCCAGGTCCGCCGCATGGAAATCAATTACGGCTCCGACTAACGCACAAGCTAAGCCGGTAGCACATGCTTTAGCTTGTGCCACCATGTAACTTGAACACAATCTTCGAAACAGACCTCCCCGGCCTCGCGCTACACGCGCGCGGCAAAGTGCGCGATGTCTACGCAGCCGGCGACCACTTCGTCATCGTCGCCACGGACCGCCTCTCCGCCTTCGACTGCATCCTCCCCACGCCCATCCCCGACAAAGGCCGCGTCCTCACCCAGATGACCATCTTCTGGCTGGACCTGCTGCGCGACCTGGTTCCCAACCACTTCGTCTCCGCACGCGTGGACGACTATCCGCCCGAGTTTCACCGCTATCGCGATCAGCTCGAGGGCCGCTCCATGCTGGTCCGGCGCGCCCAGATGATTGACTTCGAATGTGTTGCTCGAGGCTATCTTTCAGGCTCCGGCTGGAAGGATTACCAGCGCACTAGCGCTGTGTGCGGCATTTCGCTTCCTACTGGCCTGCTCGAAAGCTCCCGTCTGCCTGAGCCCATCTTCACGCCCGCCACCAAGGCGCTCACGGGCCATGACGAGAATGTTTCCCTGCAAGAAGTAACCGCGAAGATCGGCCGCGATCTCGCCGAGCGCCTGCGTACGCTCACTCTCGGCATCTATCGTCACGCCGCCGATTACGCCGCCACGCGCGGCATTCTTATCGCCGATACCAAGTTCGAGTTTGGCTTCATCGGCGCAACCCTTACTCTCGCCGACGAGGTGCTCACACCCGACTCCTCGCGCTTCTGGCCCGCCGATACCTATCGCCCCGGCGGCCCGCAGCCGTCGTACGACAAGCAGTACGTGCGCGATTACCTGGAATCCATTCACTGGAACAAGCAACCTCCAGCGCCGAAACTTCCCCCCGAAGTGGTGCAGCGAACCAGCGACAAATATCGCGACGCATATCGCGCGCTCACAGGACGCCAGCTATGAACTGGGTGGACCTCGTGCTGGTTCTGGTTATCGGACTCTCGGTGGTGGCTGGGCTCAAGAATGGCTTCGCGCGCGCCGGCGTAGGATTCGCCGCGACTATCGTCGGCTTGCTGGTGGGTTTTTGGTGCTACGGTCTTGTCGGAGTGCACGTACAGGATTACGTCAGTTCCATCGCCATTGCGAACCTGATTGGATTTCTGCTCATCTTCTTCGGAATCCTCCTGCTTGGCGCTGTTATCGGGCGGCTGCTCGCGACGCTGTTCAAGTGGGTGGGACTCTCGTGGTTTGATCGCCTCTTAGGCGCGGCGTTCGGCGTCGTCCGCGGGGTGGTGATTGCCGCGGCGCTGGTCACCGTGCTGGTGGCCTTCGCCCCCTCGCCCCCTCCCAAATCGCTGATCGATTCGAAAGTAATGCCTTACGTTATCTCAGCCTCGAACATCCTGGCCGCCGCCACTCCGCACGAGATCAAGGACGCCTTCCGCGATACTCAGGACAAAGTAAAGCGAATCTGGGAAGAGCACTTGCAGCACAAGCCGCCGGCACCCCAAAAAAAGGAAGCACGGGAGAGCGCGCGTTGGATCTCCTGATTTTTGACCTGGACGGCACGCTGATCGATTCGCGCCTGGACCTCGCCGACTCAGTCAATGCGACGCGCCGTTACATGGAGCTTCCACCGATCGACAACGAACTGGTTTATTCCTACGTCGGCAATGGGGCGCCGGTGCTCATGCGCCGCGCGCTCGGACCCGAGGTCAGTGACGCCGATGTCGCACGCGCGCTGGATTTCTTTATTCGTTACTACAGCCAGCATTGTCTCGACAACACCGCCCTGTATCCGGGCGTCCGCGAAGCCCTGGATCTGTTCCGCGAACGCGGCGCGCGCCTCGCTGTTCTCACGAACAAGCCCGTCCGCATCAGCGGCCAGATAGTGCGCGGCCTGGGACTCGGCGATCACTTCTTCCGCATCTACGGCGGCAACAGTTTCGAGCAGAAGAAGCCCGACCCCATCGGCATCGAGACCCTGCTCAGCGAAACCGGTCTCGCCCGCGATCGAGCCGTAATGGTAGGCGATAGCGCCGTCGACATCCGGACCGCCCGCAATGCGGGAATTCAATCCTGCGGCGTCCTGTATGGTTTCCAGCCCGAGACTTTCCAGGATGATCCGCCCGACATTCTGGTGGACGACCTCCGCCAACTTGCGGACCGCCTCACGCCTGGTTCGTAAACCGAATCAGCTCGTTCAGCTTCTGCCGCGCCGCCCCTGAATCCAGCGACGCCGCGGCCATCCGCATCGCTTCCATCAGGTCTGCTGTAGCTCCCGCGGCCATCAGCGCCGCCGCCGCATTCACCAGCACAATATCGCGCGCCGCCCCTTGTTCGCCGCCCAGAATTCGACGAGTGATATCGCTGTTCACGCCGCGATCGCCTCCCTGCAACTGCTCCGGCGCAACGCTCGCCACGCCGAAATCCTCGGGAGTCCACTGACGCCGCAGCACGCGCCCGCCCGATACTTCAAACACCAGCGTCGGCCCGGTTATGGTCACTTCATCCAGTCCGTCCGACCCATGCACCACGTAAGCGCGTTCTGGACCCAGCCCCGCCAGCGCCTCCGCCATCAACTCGGCCGCTTCCGGCGACGGCGCGCCGATAAGCTGGTGCGTCGCGCCCGCCGGATTCGTCAGAGGACCCAGCAGGTTGAACACCGTGCGCATCTTCAATTCGAGCCGCGGCCCTTGCGCGTGCTTCATCGCCGGATGTAGCGCCGGCGCAAACAAGAATCCAATCCCGATCTCGCGGATCGCCTGCGCGGATCGCTCCGGCGGAATCGCCACCGCCACGCCGAGCGCCTCCAGAATATCGGCGCTCCCGCACTGGCTGGTGATCGAACGGTTGCCGTGCTTCGCGACCCGTGTTCCCGCGCCCGCCACCACGAACGCCGCGACGGTTGAAATATTGAATGCCTTTGTGCCGGTTCCACCCGTACCGCAAGTATCCAGCAGCGGCGCGCCGTTCAGGCCGGGGTCCACCCGTGTGGCCTTCTCGCGCATGGCTCGCGCGAATCCTTGCAGCTCACGCGCGGTCTCGCCCTTCATCCGCAGCGCCACCAGAAACGCCGCGATCTGCGCGCTGCCGGCATCGCCGCCCAGGATAGCGAGCATGGCCTCGCGAGCGTCTTGCGAAGACAAATCTTCGCGCCCAATCACGCGTTCCAGATACGGCAAGAGAGACATGCGGGCGGCTTTGCCAGTGAGTGTAACACGCTGTCCAGCCGATCCCGAACGGCGCACGCCTGTAGAGTGCGTACGCTTGCTGACGCGCGCGGCTCGGACTGGCGCCAAGGTGTATAGTGAATTGAACCACGCGGGAGGACCGCATGCCCGATCCCATTATCTTTGTGCCCATCCTGATCGTCGTGTTCTACTTGCTTTCGTCGATCAAGATCCTCGCTGAATACGAGCGCGCCGTCGTGTTCCGGCTGGGCCGCGTGCTGACCGCTCCCAAAGGACCCGGCGTCATCCTGATCTTCAAGCCCATTGACCGCATGGTTCGCGTGTCGCTGCGCGTCGAAACCATGGAAGTACCGGCGCAGGACGTAATCACGCGCGACAACGTCACCGTCAAAGTAAACGCCGTGGTCTACTTCCGAGTGATCGATCCCACCAAGGCCGTAATCGAGGTCGCCAATTTCCTTTATGCCACGTCGCAAGTTTCTCAGACCACGCTGCGCAGCGTCCTGGGCGAAGTGCAGCTTGACGAGCTGCTGAGCCAGCGCGAAACGCTGAACATCCGCCTGCAGGAAATTCTGGATCGCCACACCGGGCCGTGGGGCATCAAGGTGGCCATGGTAGAGGTGAAGCAAGTGGACTTGCCGGACCAGATGATCCGCGCCATCGCGCGCCAGGCCGAGGCCGAACGCGAGCGCCGGGCCAAGATCATCCATGCCGAGGGCGAATACGTCGCTGCTGAAAAACTTGCGATGGCCGCCGAGGTGATGGCCAAACAGCCCGCCGCGATCCAGTTGCGCTACCTCCAAACGCTGGTCGAGATCGGCACTGAGAAGAACACCACGGTTGTATTTCCATTCCCAATCGATATATTCTCGTCTTTGAACCTGGCGTTGAATCGCATCGCTGAGAAAAAGACGGAAGGCTAGGGAACGTGGCAAAAAACGAAGACGGCGAATTTGAGCTGGTATTAGGGAACAGGCAGCTGGTCAGCGTATTTCTGATCGCGGTGATCCTGTTCGGGGTCTTCTTTTCGCTGGGCTACATCGTGGCGCGCAGCTCGCTGGCGGCGTCCACCACGCTGGCGGATACCCACGCGCAACCTGCTCGACCAGCCGTGGAGCAAAGCGACAAGCCGGCCGCATCCAGCGCGCCCGCGAGCGCCGCCGATACCAACCCCCCCCAGACCGAATCGGCGAAGCCCAGCCCCGTGCCCGCGGCCGCTCCACCTCCCGAGAAGCCCGCGCCGGCTCATACCGCGGCGCCTCAGAAAACTTCCGAGCCTGCGCCCGCGCCTGTTTACGGCGAACCGTCAGCCGGCGATTACCTGCAAATCGTCGCCACTTCGCGTCCCGATGCCGAGATCATCTCCGAAGCGCTGGCCAAGAAGGGCTTCCGGATGCAAGTAGCGCCTTCTCCGAAAGAAGGGATTTACCGCGTCCTGGTGGGTCCGATGAAGGATAAGGCGAGCCTGGCCGAGGCACGAACCGCGCTCGAAGAAGCCGGGTTCAAGAGCCCCATCGTGCGAAAATACTAATTGGCTTCCGAAGCTTTCGTCCAGATTGAAACGCCTCCACCCGCCGGTCCGCGATTGCCGGATTGGCTGCGCAAGCCCGCCACGCATTTCGCCGCCGTTCACGATTTGAAGCACGAGCTGCGCCGCAAGAACCTCCATACCGTCTGCGAATCCGCGCGCTGTCCCAACATGCATGAGTGCTTCCACCGCGGCGCGGCCACTTTCATGATCCTGGGCAATCTTTGCACGCGCGGCTGCGGCTTCTGCTCGGTACCCAAGGGATCGGCGCGCAAGCGCGAGTTCTCGCTGGATCCGCAGGAGCCGGAAAACGTCGCCCGCATGGCTGCGAGCATGGGATTGCGCTACGTAGTGATCACCTCGGTGAATCGCGACGATCTTGTCGATGGCGGGTCGCATCACTTCGCGGAGACCGTGCGCGCAGTGCGCCGGGAGCTGCCCGAAGCGCGCGTCGAAGTATTGACTCCAGACTTCTGCGGCGATCTGGGTGCAGTCGCCCGCGTGCTGGATGCCGGCCCGCACGTGTTCAATCACAACATGGAGACCATCGGTCGGCTGTACCGGCGCGTGCGGCCGCAGGCGAATTACCGGCAGTCGCTCGAAGTGCTTCGCTTCGCCCGGCGTTATCGCGCGGACGCGCTGACGAAATCGGGATTAATGGCGGGCCTCGGCGAGCGGCCGGAAGAAGTGCACGGGCTCTTGCGAGACTTGCGCGAAAGCGAAGTAGACGTCGCCACCATCGGACAATACTTGCAGCCGACGCGCCGCAATCTGCCCGTGGCCGAGTACATTCGTCCGGAGCAATTCGACGCATATCGCGAATACGGCCTGTCCATCGGCTTCCGAATGGTCTTCAGCGGGCCGCTGGTCCGCAGCTCGTATATGGCGGACCTGGTAAATGAGGAAGCTGCCCGGCGCCCCGCTTGATTTCCTGCTGGCCGCGCTGAGCGCAGCGCTGCTGATGGTAATCTTTCCCGGTTGGAGCTTCACCTTTCTGGCGCCGTTCGCCCTGGCGCCGCTGTTGATCGCGCTGGGACGCGAACCACGGCCCGGGCGCCGCTTCCTGCTCGGCTACACCACCGGCGTCATCTACTGGTTCGGAGTGTGCATGTGGATTCAGTTCGTGCTGGAAGTACACGGGGGCATGGGGCGCTGGGGCGGCTGGGCGGTGTTCGTACTGTTTTGTCTCGCGAAGGCAGTACATCTCGGAGTCTTCGCCATGCTGGCCGCCATCGTGTTGCGGTGCTGGTATGCCATCCCCGTGGTGGCGGCGTTGTGGGTGGCCATCGAGCGCACGCACGGACCGCTTGGCTTCGCATGGCTCGCGCTGGGCAATGCCGGGATCGACATGGCTCTGCCTATGCGGCTCGCTCCCTGGATCGGCGTCTACGGGCTGTCATTCCTGTTTTCGTTGTTGAGCGCCGCCACGGCCATCGTGATTCTGCGGCGGGGCCGCAAGCAACTACTGTGGCTCGCACTGGTGCCCGCCCTGTTCCTGCTTCCCGATCTTCCCGTCCCTGCCGAGGCTGACCAGACCGCGGTCTTAGTGCAGCCGAAGATCCCGGAAGAAGCCGAGTGGAGTCCGGTTACCGCGCACATGCTGCACCAACGCATCGAACTGCTCACACTAGAGGCCGCGCTGGCGGCGAAGCCGCAACTCATCGTGTGGCCCGAAGTGCCCGGCCCCATCTACTACTACCGCGATCCTCAATTACGCGACGAGGTCACTAACCTGGCTTTAACCACTCGCGCCTGGTTTCTCTTCGGCACCGTATCCAATACGCCGCAAGGCGGCCCGCTCAATTCAGCAGTGCTGCTGGCGCCCGACGGATCGCTGGTGGACCGCTATGACAAAATCAACCTGGTCCCCTTCGGCGAGTTTGTTCCGAAGTTCTTCGGCTTCGTCAATCGCATCACGCAAGAGGCCGGCGATTTTGTCCCGGGAGATCGCATGGTGGTGTTTCTGATGGGCGAGCACAAGATTGGCTCGTTCATCTGTTATGAATCCGTATTCCCGCCCCAGGTGCGCGGGTTTGTCCAACAGGGCGCGGATCTGCTGGTGAATATCTCGAACGACGGCTACTTCGGACACAGCGCCGCCCGCGAGCAGCACCTGTCCATCGTGCGCATGCGCGCCGCCGAGAACCGCCGCTGGATTCTGCGCGCCACCAACGACGGCATTACGGCGTCTATTGATCCCACCGGCCACGTGCGCCAGTCGCTGCCGCTTTACACCGAGCTGGCGCGGAAATTCGATTACGGGTATGTGAAAGAGCTGACGCCATATACCCTATATGGCGATTGGTTCGCGTGGGGCTGCTGGATCGTCGTGGCGGCAGGACTATTCGCCTCGCAATGGCCGCATTACAACCGCCGGCCGTAAGTGCTGCGCCGCCTTAAGTGCGCACAACGACGTTGGCTGGATTACCCGCCAGGAAACTCCACACATTCTCGATCGCCATCTGCAAGCCTGCTTCGAGAGCCTCCGGTGTGATGCCGGCGGAATGCGGCGTCAGTACCACGTTCGGTAGTTGAGTCAGAGGATGACCGGGCGGTAGCGGCTCACTGGTGAACACATCCAGGCCGGCGCCTGCGATCCGTTTCGTCCCCAGCGCGTCCACCAGCGCCGCTTCCTCGACGATTGCGCCGCGTGCTGTGTTTATCAGAAGCGCGCTGGGTTTCATCAAACCGAATTGGCGGGTACCGATCAGGCCCGTAGTTTGTGGCGACAACCGGACGTGAATACTGACGACGTCGCTCGAGCGCAACAGCTCATCGAGCTCAGTCAACTCGATTCCCATCCCAGGGTTAGGATGCATCGTCCACGCAACCACGCGCATGCCGATCGCCTGACCTAATTCGGCGAACCGTCGACCAATGGCGCCCAGTCCCACGATGCCTAGCGTCTTGCCGCGCAATTCGATTCCCTGCCCCCGCGGCCATGCGCCGCCGCGAACTGCCGCATCCTGCGCTGGGATCGTGCGCGCCGCCGCAAGCATCAGCGCCAGCGCGTGTTCCGCCACGGAAAATGCGGAAACGCCGGGTGTATTCGTGATGGTGACGCCATGCTTCGCAGCCCCGGCTAGATCCACATTGTCCGTTCCGGTTCCCCATAACGAAACCAGCTTCAAACCCGGGCACTGCCGGAACACATCCTGGGTGAACCGAGATGACGAGCGCACATTGATCACCACCTCGGCATCGCGAATGCGATCGATCAAGGCCGCCTCCGAGCCCGGCAGCGTGTCGAAGTATTCCAACGCGGCGAACTCGCGCAGCCGCGGGAATCCTGCGCTGGCGGCCATTACCGGAGGCCAATCGTCGGGCACAACTACCTTCGGTAAATTCTGCGGCATGCCCGATTATGTTACCCCTATTACCTATGGACACGATGCCCGCACCGGCCTTGGCTCGTTCCATGCGCCGCTGGGATCTGGTCGCCGTGGTAGTCAACGGCGTAATCGGCGCCGGGATTTTTGGTTTGCCCGCGAAGGCGTTCAGTCTCGCCGGCGATTACAGTCTCTTCGCATTCGGACTGTGCGCGTTGTGCGTCAGCGTCATCGTGCTGAGCTTCTGCGAAGTGGCGAGCCGCTTTTCAGGCAGCGGCGGCCCTTATCTCTACGCGCGTGAAACCTTCGGCCCCACCGCTGGATTCACCGTCGGGTGGCTGGTGTGGATCGCTCGGATTACGTCCTTCGCAGCGAACTGCAACTTGCTGCCGGAATACCTCGATCTCTTCTTTCCAGGCGCGGCGCACGGCCTCCCGCGCGCTCTCATCATCACTGCGGTGGTAACGATTCTGGCCGCCGTGAATGTTACCGGCGTCCGCCAAGTGGCCAACACCAGTAATACGCTGGCTATCGGCAAGCTGCTTCCGCTGGCTGTTTTCATCGTTGCCGGCCTCTTCTTCCTGGACCCGTCGCACTTCAATTTCTCGGTAGTCCCAGGCTACCGGCCCTTTTCTCAATCGGTTCTGCTGCTGGTGTATGCGTTCACCGGATTTGAAATGGCGGTGATCCCCGCCGGTGAAAGCCGGGATCCCAGGAAAAGCCTGCCATCGGCGCTGATGCTGGGAATGGCCACGGTGGTGGTCTTCTACGTCCTCATCCAGGTAGTCTGCATCGGAACGCTGCCCGGACTGGGGGAATCCCACCGGCCCCTCGCGGATGCAGCGGCACGATTCTGGGGATTCTGGGGAGCGGCAATGATCACAGCCGGAATAGTGATTTCACTGGCGGGAAATCTGAATGTCCTGATTCTGGCGGCATCCAGAGTGATCTTCGCAATGGCCGAAGGCGGCGAGTTGCCGCTCAAGATGGCGACGATTCACCCGGGCTATCGCACGCCTGTTATTTCGATTTTTGTCACGACAGCGGTGATGCTCGCGCTAACACTGTCAGGAACCTTCATCTACTTACTCACTATCAGCACCCTTTCGCGGCTGGTGACTTACCTGGTCACTTGTATCGCACTGCCGGTGCTTCGAAGAAAGGCCGCCGCACCCGCGGCCGCGTTCCTGCTGCCGGCCGGTTCTGTAATCGCGGTTGCCGGGATCGCGCTGGCCTTGTGGCTCTTATCGAACAGCACCCTGCGCGAGGCGCGCGACACGGCGATTGCCGCCGCGGCCGGCCTGGTCATTTATGGGTTGGCGCGAAGTCTGAAGTCACGTCCCGTACGTTCCCGCCGCTGACGTCCAAAACGATTGCCCGGCCTTTTCCCAAGGCCTCACTAACCGTGGCCTTGTCGGCAAAGAAACTCTGGTAATCCGCCAGCTGCGCCTGGGGCACGATTCGCAAGGCCTCCTCCGGCAGCAAGTACACGTTGAATAACCCAAACAGAGGAAACGGACGGCCAACCACTGCAGACCAAAACATCTCCGCGTCTACTTCTTTCAAGAGCACAACGTTGTCTTTCCGCCCCCGCGCATGAGCAACAACTCCCAAGACGAAGTTACGAATCTGCCGGCTGCGCTCATAAAACGAAACGGCAACCACGTGAGCTACCGGCAGTGAAACGCAGAGATAGATCGCAAGCAACGCGACCGCTGCTACCCTGGTCAGCCGCCCCGCCCTCCAGCCGCACACGGCGCCCCATCCGCCCCACATAGCGAGTCCAATTAACGGAACTGTAAGATAGCTGCCGTCGACGTGATCGCGCAACGGCAACAGCGGGGCCAGCACGATCACAAACCACGCTGCAAAGAAGATACCCAGCCATTCGCGCCGGTATATCTTGCAGATCAGAAATCCGAACATGCCCAGCATGAGAAGCAACGCCAGCAGTGAGCGCCAGGCAGACGGATAGACACCGAGGAATATCAGACGGTTTGGTCCCAGCGCCCATTTCCAGTATGTCCACAGCGTAGGAATGACGCTGGTATCCCAATACATCTTGTAGGGCCCGGTGGTTTGAAGCGGCGCAAGGGCCATATGCCAGAGCGTGTAGGCCGCCGCAACGGCAAACATCGGCAGAACTCTTCCGAGAATACGCCGGGCGCAACAGAGCGCATAGGCAGCTGCGAGGGCCGGATAAACCACGTTCAGCTCGAGCACAGCGAAACCAAGCAGGAAAGTGATCCACTGCATCACATAGAACGACAATCTGCCAGTCTCGACATGCCGGACCAACAACCACAGACCAGTCAAGAAGAAAAGCCCACACAGGATTTCGTAGTAAATAGCGGTCCACGAAAGCACCACGCCCAGCGCGCTGTTCGCTGTCCAGAGTATCATTGCCCAAAAACCAGCGGCGCGTGACCCGGTTAGTTTCGCACAGAGAGAACCGAGCACCACCAGACTCAGCGCGAAGGTCAGAAACACCCAGCAGTGGAACGGCAGCGGGTTGACCCCGAACATGGCGGAGAAGGACATGAAGAAGATCCGTTCGCTGAGCGTTCGGACGGTCCCTTGGGCCATCGGAGCGAATAGCGCCCACTGAAAACCCTTTCCGTCTCGCGCAAGCGTCAGGAGTTTAAGCCAGACGAAATCGTCTTTCTGAAACCAGGCCATAAGGCCGGGCCAGTACAACACGAGTGCGAGCAGTATGGGGCCGAGCCAATATCCCATTCGCGCAGCACGCTGGTACATTACGCCGTCCGCCGGGGCTGGTCAGCGGTGAACCAGTTGCGCGTCTCACATTGCGGGCACAGGTATGTCGCCAAGCCAAACCAATTGCGAGATACTCTACCGAGCTCCTGAAGCTGCGACGAAGGGGTCGCCGACCCGCAGCGCACACACACGTTGGTCCACGTACTGCAATCAATATCGCCTGCCAGGACATCGCCAAAATAGAGAGCCCAGCCGTAAACGCTGAGACGCGTTCCCAGGTAACGATCCAGCAGCCGGAAACACCAAGTGAGGAAGCGCAGGGAGATCTCGGTGCCGCCGCCCAGCAACAGGAGGCGGCGGGGCGCAATGCTGCGCTGGTTTCTACGGTTGAGGAATGAGAGCGAGGTGCATATGATCCGTGTGGCCCTGTGCTCGAACCCGGTTGCTTGTTCAATTCGCATTGCGAGCAGCGGGGCTGAATAAAACGGGTTCACGTGACCGCCGCCGCGTGCCAGCCAGCGATACAATTTGTCCGTAACAGTCGCGGCGTCCGGCACGGCAACATACAGCGCGCCGCTCGGTTCGAGGACACGGCCTATTTCTTTGATTGTGCCGGCCAGATTCTCAACGTGCTCCAGGCTGTGATTAGAGATCACCAGCTTGAAGGAGTCCTCGGCGAACGGCAGCTTCGCGGCATCCCCTTGGACGAAATTGCTAGGGCGCGGGGATGGGCGCTCAAGGTCAAAGCGCACCACGGTGGACGCAAGATACCGGGAATCGAAGCTTCCGCCTGCGCATCCCAAATCAAGAACCATGGACCCGGTAGCGAGGGAGCGGAGAAGCTCATGCATGGAATCGTCTCAATCATACAAGAGCGCGTGTCGCGTGTTACAGTTCGGGCATGCGAGTGGTCGCGGCGTTCTCATTGATCCTGGCTTGCATTCCGCACTCTTTGGCCGCGGCGACTCTGACCCCGGAAACCGAGCGCGCTTTTGACCGCTACGTAGCGCTTACGGAACAGCGTCTTCAAGGTGATCTCAATGCCGAGCATTTTCTCTGGCTCCATTCGCATCCAGCGGAACGAGCCAAGGTCCGTAATGGCGAAATGCTCATTCTCCCGCGCAAAACCACCGATCAGGGGAAGGACATTCACATTCCGAGCGGCCTGGTTCAGGACTGGTACGGCGCTATCTTCATTGCCGGAGCGACAGTTCCCCGGGTGCGGGCCGTTATGCAGGATTATCCCAATTACCAGAATATCTACCGTCCCGAGGTAACCGAATCCAGACTGGTGAATCATAACGGGAACGACTACGATGTTTTTCTCCGGCTATTCAAGAAACACATGCTCACGGTAGTATTGAACTCCACCTACCGCGTGCACTATGGCGAGCTGGATGAGCGCCGCCTGTCCATCGCATCGAAGTCCACGCGCATCGCGGAGGTCAAGGACGCCAAAAAGTCCAATACCGAAGAAGAGCCGGTAGGCAACGACAACGGATTCCTCTGGAGGCTGAATTCTTACTGGCGATTTGAGGAAGCCGACGGCGGCGTGTACGCGGAGTGCGAAGCGATCTCGCTGTCGCGCGACATTCCGTTCGGGCTGGGCTGGATGATCAAGACTATTGTTGAGCGCTTTCCAAAGGAGTCCATGGTAAATACGCTGAAAGGGACCCAGAAGGCCGTTCGCGGCGGCTAATAGCGGAAGCAGGTAGTCGCGTGATCGTTCACCATTCCGGTTGCCTGCATGAAGGCGTAGCAGATGGTGGATCCCACAAACTTGAAACCGCGCTTCTTCAGATCCTTGCTCATAGCGTCGGATTCGGGAGTGCTGGCCGGCACAGGGTCATGGATTTTCCACCGGTTCCGTTTTGGCTTGCCGCCAACGAAAGTCCAGATGTAGGCGTCAAAAGTCCCGAACTCCTTTTGGACATCGAGGAAGGCCTTCGCATTTCCGACAGCGGCGGCGACCTTCAGGCGATTGCGCACGATCCCCTCGTCGGCCAGCAGGCGCCGGACGTCACGCGGGCCGTACCGCGCCACCGCTTCCGGATCGAACTGATGGAACGCGGCGCGGTAATTCTCGCGCTTGCGCAGGATGGTCTCCCAGCTCAAGCCGGCTTGCGCGCCTTCGAGAATCAGAAATTCAAACAAGACGCGGTCATTGTGCTGCGGCACGCCCCATTCGCGGTCGTGATAGGCAATGGACAATGGCGTCGCCGCCCAGCGGCAGCGCATCTTCATTCGCGGACTTTCTTCCACGCGCCTTTCAAATCGTCCGCTCCGGTCTTCTCGAGAATGCTGCGTTCGTAGGCATCGCTGAGTTCCGTACGGATTCCCGCCTTTGTACACATCAGCAAATAATGGATGCCATCGCGCTCCTCTGCGCCGGCCTTCCCTTTCGCGCTTACAATCGCGAGGTTGGCCAGATGGTCCGGCGTGAGCGGATCGATATTCCTCGCGATTCGCGTGGAGAGAACCACATCGATTCCTTCCCAGTTCTCGCGCCGGTCCACCCAAACCTTGTCCTTGGGATTGTGCGGCAAGTGTTTCGGATCGTAGTGATCGGTGTGACCCGTTTCGCGATGGTAGAGCATGTCGATAGCCTCGCTTTCCTTAATCCCTTCCTTCAGGACTATCAGAACGCCGTTCACTTTTCGTCCGCCCTCGATGGGTACCAGCGTCGGCGCGCCGCCGCGGCTGGTGCTCTGACGTGCGTATTCCACGCCGAAAGGTGTCACCACGGGAATGCGCGAATCCTCGGCGCGTTTCAATTCCTCGCCGGGATCGTCAATCAATGATCCGTATGCCAAAATGCCGATTCTCATAACCGGATTGTAAACCGTGCGCTGCCGTTGCGCCGTGGATAGAATTGAACTGTGATTCGAAGCGTACTCTGCCTGCTTGCGCCGGCGGTCCTGTTAACCGCTCAGGCTCCGGCGACGCTCGAATACGCGGGGAAGCCGCTGGGGATCGTCTATGAGTGCACGTCCGAGGACGTGAGCGGCGCTGGCCTGGCGTGCTCGGGGGACGATCCATGTCCGGTATTTCTCGAGCTCAGCGGCATTGAGACCGCTGGTCCGCGCATCGTGGTCAGCGGAAACTTGCACACCGCCACCGCCACGCTCTCCTCGGTGCTGCTCACCAGTGAAGACGGCGGACGGACCTGGGTTGAGCCGTATGCGCGCATTCGGTTTGGGCTTCTCGAACAGATCCAGTTCGCCGACCTGGAAACGGGCTGGATCGCCGGTGCCCGCATGGTGGGCCTGCCTAAGGATCCGTTCCTGCTGATCACCACTGACGGAGGCAAGCGCTGGCGCGAACAGCCTCTCTTCGAAGAGCCGCGCGCCGCCGCGATAGAGCGCTTCTGGTTCGATTCACGCACGGCCGGCGTCCTGCTGCTGAAGGCGCGCACTGCCAACCGGCATGAACTTTATGAGACCGCCACTGGTGGTGAAAGCTGGTCACTGCGGCAGGCCAGCGCTTCACCCATCCGCTTTCCACGTCCGCTGCGGGATCCCGCCGACGCTCCGCTGCGCATCCGCGCCGACGGACGCACGCACTCCTTTCATATCGAGCGCCAGCAAGCGGGAAAATGGACTCTGGTGGCGGACTTCCTGGTAGACATAGGACAATGCAAGCCGTGAAGACCGATGCCATCGAGCTGGAACTGTTCCGCCACCTGCTAGTGTCCATCGCCGAGGAGATGGGAGCGGTGCTGCGCAAGACGTCTTACTCGGCCAACATCAAGGAGCGGCGCGATTACTCATGCGCGGTGTACGATCATCGCGGCGAAACCGTCGCCATGGGCGATCACATGCCGGTGCATCTGGGTGCGATGCCGCTGTCTGTGCGACACGCCATGGACGCCTTCGATCTCGCGCCGGGCGATGTCGCCATCGTCAACGATCCGTTTCGCGGCGGAACGCATCTTCCGGATATCACGGCGGTCTCGGCCATCTATGTTCCGGGCAGCCGCAAGCCGTCGTTCTATGTCGCTAACCGCGCGCACCATGCCGATGTGGGCGGCATGAGCGCCGGCTCCATGCCGCTGGCGACTGAGATTTATCAGGAAGGCATCCGCATTCCGCCGGTGCTGCTCGCGCGCGGCGGCCGGATCGATCGCGATTTGCTCGGCCTGATTCTGGCGAACGTGCGCACTCCCGAAGAGCGCGAAGGGGACCTGCTGGCGCAGATCATGGCTATCCGCCGCGGCGAGCAGCGGCTGCTCGAGATGACCGGGAAGTATGGTCAGGCGACGGTCCGCCGCAACATGGCCGCACTGCAGAAGTACTCCGAGCGCATGATGCGCGCAGCCATACGCCGGCTGCCTCCAGGCCGCTACAAGTTCCAGGACGCGCTGGACGGCGATGGAATTCGCGAGGGGCCAATCAAAATCATGGTGACGGTGGATATAACGGGCGATTCGGCGCGCGTCGATTTCACGGGATCGGATCCGCAGTCGCCCGGTCCGGTGAATGCCAACTACGCAGTAGCGCTATCCGCCACCATGTACGTGTTCCGCTGTCTGGTGCGCGAGGACATTCCTTACACGGCCGGGCTTCTCCGTCCCATCGAGGTGATCGCTCCGGAAGGCACGGTGGTCAATGCGCGCTTGCCGGCCGCCATGGCCGCGGGCAATGTGGAAACCTCGCAACGAATCACCGATGTAGTCTTGGGCGCGCTCTCGAAGGCCGCGCCGGATCGCATTCCGGCGGCCAGTTCCGGAACCATGAACAATCTCACGCTGGGCGGCTGGGATACCGTGCGCGGGCGCGCCTTCGCATATTACGAGACCATCGCCGGCGGCATGGGCGCATCCGCCGCCGCGCCCGGACTCAGCGCAACCCACACCCACATGACCAACAGCTGGAACACGCCGATTGAGGCGTTCGAGCATCAATACCCGCTCAGAATACGCGCGTACCGCATCCGCAAAAGCTCCGGCGGGCGCGGCCTGCACGCGGGCGGTGACAGTATTGTGCGCGAGTTCGAGTTTTTGACGGCAGGCGAAGTGACGGTATTATCCGACCGGCGAGACAGAGGCCCGTACGGCTTGTCCGGAGGCGAGCCGGGCAAGCCAGGAAGAAATACAATGATTCGCGCCGGCCGGGCAAATAAGGTAGGCGCGAAGCAGCGCTTCGGCGTACAACCGGGAGACGTGCTCCGAATCGAATCCCCCGGCGGCGGCGGCTGGGGCCGCACCCCGTAGCACAGGGCCATGCCCTGTCAAGCGACCTGAAGTGGGGCAGGTTAGCAACCTGCAGGCCGCTTTCCAAGCGGCCTACTTCGGTGGCGTGCGGGATTTCCAGAACCAGGAACAGCCTGAAGGCCAATTCGACGGGCCCCTGCTGCTATCTAACCGATGAACGCGTATAGCGTGGGCGACTACTTCAGCTCCCCGGCGATATAGGACATGACGGCGCCATCCACATGGGGGCGGGCGGTTTCGAGCAGCCAGTGCTCCAGAGCGCGCGATGGATCGGCGAAGATTTCCTGGCGGCCCGAATGATTGACGACGGCGATGCCGCGATAAAATCTCGCCTCCTCGCCATTCGCGCGCACGATGAAGCCGCGATATCCCAGCCCATCGCCGCCGGTGGAGGGCGATGCAGCGGGCCCCAGTGAGTCGAAACGCGTCCGGTATTCGGACGCCTGCTCGGCGCTCAGTTCCCAGCGCGGGTTGGGACGGCCGCTGAAGGCGTCCAATTCTACGTTCAAGTGAACCTCCCTCAATCGCAATGGACCCGGAGCCCGGCAGGCGGACAAAGCAGCGGCGCACACCGCTGCTAACGTCCACTCCCGCCGGGTCCACATCCGATCAGTTTATCTTCTGGGCCTTGCAAGCGTAGAAGTAGCCGCAGAACTGGGTGTAGATGCCCCTTGCCGCCGTCTCTGGATTCCACACCACATGCCCGTTGTTGTCATAATTGCGCGCGGCCGTGCCGCCTGGTTTGTGTCCCCAGAAGCCTTCCTGCTGCTTGCGGTACCAGTGGTAATCCATCCCCGGCGCCATCACCAGCGCCATCAGCCAGCGCGGCTTTTGCGAATCGGGGAAGCAGGTGTAGCGGTGATGCAGGCCGTCTGAGAGCGCGGCCGTAGTCACCGCCGGACAAGTCAGCGCCGACCACACGTGACCGCTGCCCCGGCCGGGCTGGGCGAACGTGTCCGTACGCCGGTTGCTGGCGTAGTTGTAGCAGTTGTTGTGGCTGATGTGAGCCGGGTCATTCCAGAAACCAGGATTGAATTTCCCCAGCTCAATGAAGCACACCGCTCCGGGCGCCTGCATGGCGGCGGCGGGGGCAGTACCGGCCGGCGGGACTATCGCCGTTGGCGGCGCACCGGAAGGACCGCCCCCAGCATCGCCTTCGCTGGTCTCCACGGCGGACAGCGCGGGCGTTCGCGCCGAGAGTTGCCGCAGTTGCTCGGTCAGCATAGTGTGCAGCTTGTCATCCAGCACCTGCGTTTTTTTCATGGAACTGAAAATCCGCTCGGCGATCTCCTGCCCCTTGGGATGCGCAACGCCGGCGATGCGGAAAGCCGATGGAAGATCGAGTTTTACAGCCGCCGTGTCGCTCAGCACTTCCACGATCAGGCCGCGATATCCAAGATCCTGAAACCCTTCATGCAGGCCGCTGATCGCGGATTTGTTCTGGGAGATCTGCGTGAGCAGCTCCGTGGCTTCGTCGGCTTCGGCCAGATAAGTAGGATTAGGCCGGCCGGAAAAAATGTCGGTAGTGATTCGAACCATAAAAGCACCTCGCCAGGAAGGTGATTCCAAGCCGGGAAGCGTATCAACAACTCCGCGTACGGCACAATAACAAGCATGAGTACAGTTCAGGTGGAAGACCGGGATCTGGTTCGTATTGTTACCATTTGCCGGCCCGAGGTTCGCAACGCAGTCGACGGTGTCACGGCTGGCGCTTTGGCGGATGCCTTCCGCGAATTCGACAAGGATGCCTCTCTTTCGGTGGCCATCCTCACCGGCGCGGGAGGGACGTTCTGCGCCGGCGCCGATCTCAAGGCGATCGCCGGGGGCCGCGGCAATCGCACTGAACCGGATGGCGATGGCCCGATGGGGCCCACTCGCATGCTGCTCTCAAAGCCGGTGATCGCGGCTGTCGAAGGACACGCGGTGGCGGGGGGCCTGGAACTGGCTTTGTGGTGCGATCTCCGGGTTGCCGCCGAGAATGCCATCTTCGGCGTCTATTGCCGGCGCTTCGGAGTGCCCCTGGTGGACCTGGGTACGGTCCGGCTGCCGCGCCTGATAGGACACAGCCACGCGCTGGATCTGATCCTCACGGGCCGCGGCGTTTCCGGGGAGGAAGCGCTGCGGATGGGTCTCGCGAACCGCCTGGCGCCGGCCGGTGAGGCGCTGAATGCCGCGCTGGATCTCGCCCGCGCGCTGGCTGCCTGGCCGCAGACCTGTATGCGGTCAGACCGGCTATCCTCTTACGAACAATGGGCTCTCAGTAGCGAGGAGGCCACGCGCAACGAGTTCCGGCGCGGCATGGAAGTGCTGGCCAGCGGCGAAACCGTCACCGGCGCCCGCCGTTTCAGCGCGGGGGCCGGACGCCACGGAAAGTCCGAGTGAAATGGTTCCGCCCCAACCGCATCCTATCTTCAGGAGATTATCTCGTGCGCACTATTCGTATCCCCGCCGCCTGCGTGGCACTGCTCATGTTTGCCTTATTTTCAACTATGGCCAAGGACAAAGACGAAGGCTTTTCAGGACGATGGGTCCTGGACAAGCAACATTCACAAGGGACTCAGGCTCCGGAAGGCTTGGAACAAAAGATCAAACAAGACGGTTCGGACATCAACATTGAATCCAAGTTTCTGGAACCCAGTAACGGTATCGTGCCTCTGCTTTACCTTGGAATCATGGTGTCACAGATAAAGCTCTCCGCGGATGGCTCGGAAGTGAAGAGCCAGGTAGGACCCTTCGCCATGGCTTCAAAGACCAAGGTCACATTCGGCACCATGGAAACCGATTGGAGCGCTGTGGTGAACGGCGATGAGGTGCAGGGCCACTGGGTGCGGACGCTGTCGCAGGACGGTAAGCACTGCACATTGCAAATCAAGGAAACCTCCACCAAAGGCCAGGGCGGCGAAGCTACGCTGGAGTTCGTAAAGAAGTAGCTCATGGGTCCTGGCAGTACTGCTGGGACTTTGGTAGTAGAGGGATTGCCACTAGCCGGGCCTACAATAGAGTTGCCGATGTCCGCCTGGCGCCGATTCACCTTCACAATCGCTCTCACCGCCGCTCTTGCGGTGCTGATCTTGGCGGTTACCATGCTCTGGAACGCCCACCAGTGGGATTACCTTCCTGCTGCGGTGGCGGAGTCTTCGGATGCGGGTGCGCTGCAACAAAAAGTTGAGATCTATAACCGGCGCGTGAACGATCTGCAGCTGCTGGTGATCTTGCTGCTGGGAGTTTGCGGCCTATACACCATTGTCTTTGTGCTGGCGGCGCACTTCAGCTCTCTGAGTTTTGGCCGCCATGCGGATCGCGCGGTGGCCCAGATTAAGGATCAGCTGGGACTCGCGATGGGTGACCTGCGCGAGCTAAAGGAAGACACCCGCGCGGAGTTGGACCGTATGCCGCGCGAAGTTTCGGCGGAGGCTTCGCCGCCCAATCTCCAGCCGAACCTCGCCGAGCTGGAAAAACGCCTGGCATCGCTGGCCGGCCAGCGCCTGGGCGAAGACGAAATGCAGGAGCTGGTGCATGCGGAAACCGCCGCGCCGGCCATCGAGCTTCTGGCGTCTCCGGGTTCCGCTTCCACGCTGGCTGGTATCTATCGTTCCCTGGGTGTGCTCTACGCATCCCGGGACTCGGCGCGCGCTCGTTTCTACCTGCAGCGCGCGATTGCGCTCGCGCCCGGAAATTTCGAAGTGGAGAACGAGCTGGGCATGCTTGCGCTGCAGCGCCGGCCTCCCGCGATCAATGAGGCGCGTCATCATTTCGAATCCAGCCTGCGGGTGGAACCGAAACAGCAGCGCGCGCGATATGGAGTTGCGCTGGCGGATCGCGCGGAGTATCGCCCCGAGGCAGCCGAACGCGGATTCACCGAAGCGCTGGGGCACGAAAACTGGGAAACCGCGCCTGATCCGGAGCGCCGTGCGTACATCCACTACGATCTGGCGTGCCTTCTGGCAGCCCGCGCCGCCGCCGATCCGGCGCAAGCTTCGGTTCTTTTCGGCCGCGCCTCGGATGAGCTCCAGGCAGCCTTCACGTGCCCGTCGCGAGAGCTGGAACAGCGTCTGGCGCGGGATACTGAAGAAGAAGGCTGCCTCTACGAACTGGCTAACAGCGAGCAGTTCGGTTCGGTGGTGGATAACCTCTTGCTAAAGATGCGCGTCGAGAGCGCTTAACGTTTTTTCAGCGCCGGTCTGGCTTCTCGAAGTGCTGGTAATCCACATGGTCCATCCACGATCCGCCCCAGGTCCATCCGTGTTTCTGAAATAGATTTACGATGAAGCTCCCGGCCAGGATGGACCCTGGGCTGGCGCGCGTGCGGTCCAGAAACGCCTTTCCCGCCGGAGGCAACACCTTAGGACCGTTGATATAGGGATTCGTGAGGGGGTTGATGTCGATGGCCCGTCCCCAGCTGTGGTTTGAGAAGACGCCGGGGCGGCCGGTAGTGTCGCGGCAATTGAACGCCGACGTATTGTTGGCTTCCATCGACAGGTCGTCGTTCCCTGAAAAGCTGTCCACCGGCTCCATGCGCTGGATCAGGAATCCGTGGTGGAACAACTCCGTGAAGATTTCGAGTACCTCGGCGGACACAGCGCGATGAACTACCAGCACGCCGGTCCGGGGCAGCCCGCCGAAGTCCCAATAGGAGACTTCAAGCTCGCGCAGGTCCGCCGGCGGAACGGGACAACCTGAATGCCATGAGCCGGCGTGCTTCGCGGGACCTGCGCGGAATACCGGCTGGAACGAAGCCGGCGCGGGAGTGAGCGCGACGATCTCAGGAGCTGTCTGGCCGCAGAGCGCCGCCAGCCACAACGGGAAGGAGATCCACTTAGTGATCCGCGTAATACCCATCCCGGGCTTGCACCACCAGATTCTTCTGGCTGGTAGCCACTAAAATCTTTCGGAATGCGCCCGGAGCGTCGGTCCGGTCGGGAGTATAGCCCAGGCTGTACTGGTTTCTCAATTCTTCGTCGATGCGCTTGTAAATCTGCTCCAGGGGCTGTTTGCTGGAAACCTCGAAGTAGCCGCCCCCGGTTTCCTTGGCCAGCTGCTGCAAAACCTTTTTGCCATCGACGTGCGATTCCTGAGTTCGGGGCCGGCCACCGCCACGGCCGCCGCCCATACCTCCCCGGCCACCACCCCAGCCCGGGCCGCGGACCACGAGACCGCCGCGTCCGCCTCCGTAAGCGTCCTTGTCGGAGAACAGGATGCAATACACCAGCGTATCGGCGCGCTGCGCGGATTCAATCGCGCTCGCGAGGCTCACCTTGCTCGCATTGTCGACACCATCGGAGAGCACGATGAACGCCTTGCGCCCCTGCTGCTTTTTCATCAATTCATCCGAGGCGAGCAGCACCGCATCGTAGAGCGCCGTCCCGCCGCCGGGCCCG
>JALYHQ010000180.1 GCA_030776455.1 Acidobacteriota bacterium
GAGATGTTCGAATGGGTGCGCAAGTTCAACCCGTACGACCTGTACTCGAAGAGCGACGAGCCCCCATCGCTGGACAAGGTGCGGCCTTATTATGAGGGCCTGGTGGCCGAGTACTTCCCGAAAACGCTGAACTGGTAGCAGGCAAGTTAACACTCTGCCGCCGGAATCGTCCTTCCGAGCGGAGGGTATTTCGATGCACAAACTTTTCATCGCCGCGGTTTTGCTTGCGGCATCTTTTCAGCTGGCTCAAGCCGGACCGCCGTTGATCTGCCATGCCTACGATATCGGGACTGCGGCGTCGTTGCCGTGGGGCGGCGGCGGAAGCGGCTGGGACAATCCCGATACAAAGTACGACGTCAAGCGGCTGGCCGCGGACACGCTCGCGCTGCTCGACAGCAAAAGCCCCGTGCTGGTGCGCATGGAGACCATGCGGCGGGCGGTGATCTACGGCGCGAACAATCACGACCAGGCGCGTGCGCTGCTCAGCGGATTGCGCGGGCGGGCGGCAAACGGCGGATCGGCGCTGGCGAACTTCGATTACGGATATATGCTGGCTTCGTTCAACCAGATGACGTGGCGCTACAAAGAGGACCTGACGGGCGGCGTGGACGGCTACGAGTTTGTCACCAAGGCGCTGGCGATTCAGCCGGACTCGGCCGAGATGCACTTCGCGGCGGCGATCATGGCGTCTTCCCCGCCCCGTCCGGCCGATCGCGAGGAGCATTTGCGCAAGGCCCGGGCCGCGAGCGGCGATGCGCTGCTGGCGCGGAATGTGGCCAGTCACTTCTAAAAGTGGAAGCGATAGCGGACCTGCGCGAAGATCTCGCGCGGGTTCGCGTAGTGAGTGCCGCCGAAGGTCTGGCTGGCGTCGAGCAGGAAGCGGCGGTTGGCGAGATTGGTGGCGTTGAGGGATACGGTCCAGTTCTCGCGCACTTGCTTGCCGGCCATCAGGTCCACGGTGGTGTGATGCGGGAGATGACCAGGTCCTCCGTTGTCGGCCAAGCCGGAGCCGTAGTTTACATTGCCGGACAGCCAGCTTCGGAGCGGAAGATTGGACTGGAAACCGGCGCTTAAAGTGTGCCGCTGGTCGTGGTCCAGGAGGAAGCGGCCGCCGGGCGGCGAGAAGTCGGTGAGACCGCCGCTGACGGCGCCTTCGCCTTCGGCGCGCAAGTTAGCGTAGGCTACGTGGATGTCAGCGCGCTGGAACAGGCGCGGCGAGCGCAGTGTGACTTCCCAGCCGCGGATGCGCGCATGATCCACTGTTACGGGAAAGAAGATATTCGAATTGCCAATCACGTTATGGTCGAAGAAGTTTCGTACGCGGGTGCTGAAGTGGTCGCCATCGAGAGTCCAGCCGTGGAACGGAATCGCGACGCCGAACTGGCGCTCCTCATCGCGCTCGCCATGCAGGGGGAGGAAATCGAAGCCTTGCTCTAGTGCGAAAGCCAGGATCGGACCGGAAACGGTGGAGAGCGGCGGCGCCTGATAATAGCGCCCGTAGAACGCGCGGAAAACCCAGTTCAGTTTGGGAATCTGCAAGGCTCCGCCCAAGCGGGGGCTGACGGCGATTTCAGAAAGCGAGCCACCGAAGTGGGTGATGCGGACGCCACCGGTGAGCGAGAGCCAGTGAGTCAGTGCATAGCGATCCTCGAGGAAGACCGCCTCAAGCGCTCCAGTGGAGCGGAGTTTCTGACTGAGTGCAAGGCCAAGCGAATTGCTGTCGCGCTGCCCGAATGCGTAAACCCCGGCTCGCGCGTTGTGGGTTCGGGTGATAGCGCTTAATGAGACTTGACCGCCCGCGTAGGTGGACGCGCGGTCCTCTTTCGCGACGACGCCCTGGTAATCGGCACGGTTGAAATGGTAGAACGGCGAGACTGTCAGCAGCGTGCTTGGTTTTAGGGAGCGCACCCATGAGAAGTTCACGAATGCATCGCTCTCGTGTTCGGCGTCGCTAGTGCCGGGCACCTGATAATAGTCCCGGCGCAGGGCCGTCACCAGGCGAAGCTGGTCGCGATTGTTGGGATTGAAGAACAGGGTCCCGAAGCCGCCGTATCCATTGGCGCGATCGTGAACCAACTTCGAGCCAGGTGTTTCCAGGCCCAGGTCTGTCCGGTTGCCGTTGGCGCTGAAGTACCAGGCGAAGCGTTCGGTGTGGTTTCCGAAACTCACCTGATCATTGGTTTGACGGAAGCTGCCGAAGCTGGCGGCGAGCTCGCCCTCGCGGTTGCGTTCAAAGCCGGTGCGGGGAACGATGTTGAAGACGCCATAGGCACGGTCGCCCCATTCGGCCGAGTAGCTGCCGCGCTGAGCTTCCAGATAATCGATGTCCTTGGGATCGAACTGCGGGCCGACGTTGCTCGCGATATTGGTGTTGGGCACGGGGACGCCGTCCACCGCCCAGGTAACCTGATGGCCGCCGCGCACATGCAACTGGTCGTGAGTCATGAATGCGCCGGGCACGTAGTTGGTGATCATGGCGAGGCTATTGGTGCGGTCGGCGCCGGGCGTTTGCTCAATCTCCTTGCGAGTGATCATGGCCGACGGCGTCATGGATTCGGGATCGATTCCCGCAGCGACGTCTGAGACCTCCACCGATTGGCGGTGCGATTCCAGCGACAACTGAAGATGGAGCAGCGGCGCGCTTCCGGATGCGACTGTAACGCGATCCGTGAGTGTTGCGAATCCTTCGCGGGCGATGGTGACTTCATACTGGCCCGCCGGCACGGCGCCGAAGGAGAATCCTCCGTCGTCATCAGTCTCCGAGCTACGGCTCCAGTCGGACGACTGCGAGCGCAGGGTCACATGCGCGGACTGCACAGGCCGGTGGCTAGGGTCGTGAACGACACCGCGCACGGTGCCGAAAATCGCCGCGGCTAGAGGTAAGAATGCAAGCAGAATGATACTGAACGTGGATCTCACAATTACTCTCCTGATATGGGAACAACAATGCTGATCAGGAGATGGAAGGGGGTCCGCGCTTGTGCCGCGAGCGGCTGAACGAGACGCGGTAATGAGCGTCGGTTTGCGCGTGCGCGGCGGGATGGCCAACGAGGGATGCAAAGAAGAAATCCGTGGGACGCGCTGCTGCAGCGCTGGAATGACCCGGGGCCGCGGCGGAGCCCGGGAACAGCGGGCACTTGGGACCAACGCTCTGGAGCGCTGCGCCGGATTCCTCAGATTCATCCGGTGAAGTCATGGAGCAGTGATGCTTGCCATCTTTCCGGCAGCACGCGGGCAGATTGGAATTGGCGTCCGCAACCAGGGCGGGGCTGATCAGCAAGAAGCCGAATAAGGCCAGCAGGAATAATGCGGATGCGCGGGGCATCGAGTCGATTGTAGTATACTCCCTTCGCGTATACTGGAAGCAAATGTCTCTTCGGGCCAATCGCTTCGCAAAAAGTGTCTTGGCCCTGCTCATCTTTTACGGGCTGCTGTCATCCCAGGTCGAAGCTTTTAGTTCGTCCCACTCGGACGATTGCGCCAAGCATTGCTGCGGAGCATGCCACCTGGGGCACACCCCGCTGCTCGCGTCGGCGCACGAAATACGGGTGCCGCTGCCGACGTCTTCCACCTGGAGCCTGGGCAGCAACACGCTGCCAAGTGTACCGGAGTGCGCTGTTGCCGTCCGCTTCGCTCGCGGCCCTCCTGCATAGATCCCCTCGACCGATTATTTGAGACCGCCGGGAACCGGTGTGTCTTCACATTTTCTTCGTTCGACAATTCCCGGTCTTCGGATCGGAGGGAGATCTAAATCCATGCGAGCAATACTACTATTTTGCGCCCTTTCTTTCCATGCGTTTGCTCAGTCGCTGGGCAGCGCCGGCACGATTGAGGGAACGGTGTCCGATGCCACGGGCGGCGTAATTCCCAAAGCCGCCGCGGCAATCGTGAATTCCATTAGCGGCTATCGCCAGTCGGCGGAAACCGATTCCAGCGGCAAATTCCGCTTCACCAACGTCCCGCCCAACAGTTATCAACTGCAGGTCTCTGCGGCCGGGTTCGCCGCGTCGAACCAGAACGTTTCCGTGCGCAGTTCGGTGCCCATTAGTCTCGAAGTACATCTGGCGGTTGGCGGCTCCCAGACCACGGTAGAAGTGCAGGCCTCCGGATCCTCGCTGGCGGAGAACGTGGCATACGCACATAACGACGTCGATCAGAGCAGGCTGGCGCACTTACCGGCGCTCACTCCTGGTTCTGGCCTCAGCGATGCCATCGTGTTGAGCACCCCCGGCGTGGTGGCGGATTCGAATGGATTTTTCCATCCCCTGGGCGATCACGCGCAGACCAGTTTCGTGGTCGACGGACAGACGATCAGCGACCAGCAAAGCAAAGCTTTTTCTACTCAGCTACCGGTGAACGCCTTTCAGTCGATGGAACTGATCACGGGTCTGCCGCAGGCGGAGTATGGCGACAAGACCAGCCTGGTTGTGAATTCCGTTACACGCTCAGGACTCGGCAAGCAGCCATTCGGCGCGTTTGAAGCGCAGGCGGGATCGTTTGGAACCTACTCTGAGAATGCTTCTCTCGGCCTGGGAACCCGACGGTTTGGAAATTTCCTGGTGCTGAATTCGGTCCGGTCCGGGCGCTTTCTGGATACGCCGGAACTTCTTCCCGTTCACGATATCGGCAATAGCGAGACGTTCTTTGACCGTTTGGATTGGCAACCCAGCGCATCCGATGCATTCCACCTGAACTTGTTCGCGGCCCGCAACTGGTTTCAGATTCCGAACAGTTACGATCAGTCCGGCCAGGACCAACGCCAAAGAGTGGTGAGCTTCAACCTCGCTCCCGGCTATCAGCACACGTTTAGCGCGAATTCTCTGTTGACCATCAATCCGTGGGTGCGCCGCGATTTCGTCAACTACTATCCCAGCGCCGACCCTTTCAACGACCTGCCGGCTACTCTGGCGCAGAACCGTCATTTGCTCAACTACGGCATTCGCGGCGAGCTTTCGTACCTCCACGGACGCCACAATCTGAAGCTTGGAACGGAACTGAAGCAGACCCGCCTGTTCGAGGATTTCAGCTTCGCCCTTACCGATCCGGCCTTCAATGCCGTGTGCGTGAATGCAGGCGGAGATCCTCAGGCATTGCCCGCCGTTGCCGATCCAGGCGCCTGCAAGGCGCTTGGTTTTTTGGCCAATCCGAACCTCTCGCCCGGCTTGATTCCCTTCGATCTCACCCGCGGCGGCGGCCCGTTCCGCTTCAATGCGCGCGGCCATGTGAACCAATATGCGTTTTATGCGCAGGACACAATCACGATCTCGCGGCTAACCATCAATGGCGGCCTGCGCGTGGACCGCTACAACGGTGTCACACAGGACACCACCCCGGAACCGCGCATTGGATTGTCCTGGCTGGTGAAGCGAACCGGGACAGTGTTGCGGGCGTCTTACGCACGCACTTTCGAGACGCCTTATAACGAAAACCTGCTGCTTTCGAGCGCGTCCGGAACGGGCGGGCTTGCAACCAATGTATTCGGCGCGTTCGGCTCGGTTCCTTTGAAGCCCGGCCACCGGAATCAATACAACGCCGGACTAGAACAGCCGCTGGGGCATTTCTTGCTGGTTAGCGCGGACTACTTCTGGAAATTCACCGACAACGCCTCCGATTTCGATGTGCTCTTCAACACACCCGTCGCGTTTCCGATTACATGGCGCAAGTCCAAGCTGGACGGCGTATCGGCGCGCATCAGCACCACGGACCTGCACGGGTTTCAGGCCTACGTGACCATGGGACACACACGCGCGCGTTTCTTCGGCCCCGAGACAGGCGGCTTGATCTTCAACTCACCGGTGAACAGCACGGTATTCCGCATAGACCACGACCAGGCGTTCCAGTCCACCGCGAATTTCCGCTACCAGCGGCCGCACAATGGCCCTTGGGCGGATTTGACGTGGCGATACGACAGCGGAGAAGTAGCTGGACACGTCCCCGATCTCGCCAGCGCGCTAACCCTCACGGGCGATCAGCAGGCTGCCATCGGATTCTTTTGCGGGAGCCAGCGAGCCACGCTTGCGAATCCGATCACGGCATGCAATGGCGCAAATTATGGGGCTACGCGGCTCCGCATCCCGGCAGCGGGAACCGAGAATGACGATACCAACCCGCCTCGCGTGGCACCGAGGAGTGTTTTCGACGTTTCCGCCGGCACGGACAATCTGCTGCACAGCGAAGGCGCGCGCGTCACGCTGCGGTTCTCCGTGCTGAACGTGACTAACGTGGCGGCGCTGTACAATTTTCTATCCACGTTCAGCGGAACGCACTTCGTGACCCCGCGATCGTACAACATGGCTGTGGGGTTTGTTTTCTAGGAGCTTGTTGAAAAGGCCGTAATGGCCAATTTGTGGGGCGTGCGGGTTCGTCTGGCAGAGGGGAATTTCTAATCGGCCCAGGATACTATCCTGCCCCACACGGCGGCAGATCTGATTCGGCGTGACATCCTATTCGCGGAGGGCGCGGACTGGATCCACGCGCATGGCGCGGCGGGCGGGAAAATAGCAGGCGGCGAGGCCAACGCCGGCGAGCGCGATGGCGGCTAGCGCGAAGCTTGCGGGATCGGTGCGCTCGACGCCATAGAGCATGCCGGCGACGGCCTCGGTGGTCCAGGCTCCGGCCAGCGCGCCGGCGGCGATGCCGGCCAGCGCGAGACGCGCGCCGTCTCCCAGAACCATGCGGAGAATATCGCCGGCGCGCGCGCCAATCGCCATGCGAATGCCGATTTCGTGGGTCTTGGCGGCTACCGAATAGTGCATCACGGCGAAGACTCCGAGAGCGGCGAGGGCCAGGGCGATGGCGGAGAAGATAGCGATCAGCCAGGTCTGAAACCGGCGCTGCATGGTTTGAGAATCCAGCAACTGTTCCATGGTGTTAACGGACGAGATGGTTGCGACGGAGCTGATCTGGCGGATGACGGATCGCGCGGCGCCGGCGATTTGAACCGGGTCGCCCGCGGCGCGGATGACGATGTTGATGCTGGGGCGGCTGCGCTCGGGCAATTCGTAGATCTGAGCGAAGGGCTGGCGCTCAAGGCCGCCGCTGCGGGTGTCACCGACTACTCCCACCACAGTAAGGAAGTCATCGTTCTTGCCGCGGGCATCGAAGCCCTTGACGCGCTTGCCGATGGGGTCCTCGCCGGGCCAGTACCGGCGGGCGAGGGTTTCATTGACGATCAACGGCGGCGACGCATCGACGCTATCGCGATCATTGAAATAACGGCCGCGCAGCAGCGGAATGGACATGGCCTGAAAATACGCGCCGGAGACCTGGGTCCATACAAGCGGCTTCCAGGCGGCCACCGGCTCGGGCGCGTGTCCTTCCACAAGGCGCAGCGCATGCATCCGGGTTTCGTCCAGATAGAACAGGGTGGCCACGCTGCCCGCAGCCTGAACGCCCGGAATGCGGCTGACGGCCTCGACGGCGCGACTATAGAAGTCCTGGCCGGGGTGCGGATTATCCACGTGGACGGTTAAGACATGCTCGGGACGAAATCCGAGATTCACATTCAGGATCGCCACGAAACTGCGAATGAGTAAAGCGGAGCCAGTGAGCAGCACCATGGCCAAGGCGAACTCAGAGGCGACTAAAAGGCTCTTGACGCGCCGGCTGTGGCGGTTTTCGGTGACCGCGCGACCCGAAGCGCCCAGCGATTCGCGCGGTTCGCGGCGGGCGGCACGCCAGGCGGTGACTACTCCGAGGACGGTTCCAATGAGGAGCGTCAAAGCGAGAGCAACCAGGAGCAGGCGCGCGTCGATTTGCACTTGATCGAGCCGGGGAATGCCGGGGGGCGCGAAGGCTTTCAGCGCGCGGATCAGCGCGAAGGAGGCCAGTACGCCCGCAATTCCAGAGATGAAACACAGTGTGATAGTTTCGATGGCCACCTGACGTAGCAAGCGCGCGCTGGTGGCTCCCAAGGCGGCGCGCACCGCGAGCTCGCGGCTGCGCGTGGAGGCGCGAGCGAGCAACAGGTTCGCGACGTTGGCGCAGGTGATGAGAAGCAGAAACGCGACGGCGCCCAGGAGTACCCAGAGGGCTTTTTGAATTCCGCTGGTGAAATAATCGAGCAGTGGGACCACGTGGACAGTGTTCCCATGCTCATGGGCCTGCGGGAGCGCGGCAGTTAGTTGAGCATAGAGGCCTTCGATTTCGTTCTGCGCGGCGCGGAGGGAAACGCCGTCCTGGAGGCGCGCGTAGACGTCCCATCTTTGCAGCTGGCGAGGCTCGGGTTCGGAGGGGCTCGGAGCCGGCTGAGGGCGGTCCATCCAGCGGGAATAGGAAAAGATCGGCGCCCACAGTTGCACATTGAGGAACGGAACGCGGAAATCGGCGGGCATGACTCCGATGACTCTCCATTTCGCGTCGCCCATATCGAGGTCGCGGCCGATGGAAGCCGCTGGAGATCCGAAACGGCGTGTCGCGAGTCCTTCACTGAGCACCACAAGCTTTTCGGCTTGCCGGTTCTCTTCCGGTGTGAACAGGCGACCTGCTATGGGCGAACGGCCGAACATTGAGAACAGGTTCGGGGATACGAAGGCGCCCTGTGCTTTCTCGGGTTCGGAATCGCCGGCGAGGGTAACGGTAGACCAGCCGCTGCGGTAGGTGATGGCGAGGTCCTCATAGGAGTGGCTTCGTTTTTGAATTTGCTCGTAATCGGCGAAGGAGATTGAGCCGTTGGACTCGAATGGCGGCCGGGTGGGCACGGCCAAGAGGCGAACGAGGCGGGCGGGATCGCGATAAGGGAGCGAGCGGAGCAAGACACCGTCGACGATGCCGAAGACGGACAGACTCGCAGCGATTCCGAGACCGAGGATGCCGACGATTAAGCCGAAGAAGGCGGGAGAGCGGCGCATGCCAAGGAGGGCGTAGCGGATATCGGGAAGAAGCGAGTTCACGGGGCGGGATGAAGCAGTCGGGATTCCATATGTAAGTGTATAGGGAATAAGACGGTTGGATATCGGCACATGCGCGTATGCGGAATGCGTTTGTTCGATATCGGACATGGAATTCACGCGCGCAGTTCTCCTTTCCGCTTCTTGAGGTTTCTGTTCATCCGGCCGGTTCCGGAACCGCTTTGCGCGGTCCGGAATCGGTCAGGTTTCCAATTTAGGAGGCCCCCATGCACACCGAATTAGAAAGCCCGATGGCTGGCCACTGCCGCTAGATCGGCAGCCGAACCATGTCGCTAACCTCCACCCAGGGTTGCTCGAGTGCTTCCAGGTGATACGGTGACAGGGGTCCGGCATGCGAGAGCCCTGCTCTTGATTCGAGAATAGCGTGAGGGGTGTTCGAATCAGGGCAAGGGTGTGGGTAAAGTGTTGGAGGGATTGGGGAAAGAAATTCAAATCGCGGTGACTGGCGTTTCAACTTTCTACGATCTTCCGAACCGGCGGCGTGCGGGCTGGCGTTCTTCATCTCTCCGGTCGATCCTTGGAGAGTTTTGCCGTATAGCAAGCTCGTCATCGCCGCCAACCGCGGTCTCATCCATCTCCTCCAAGCTGCCTTCTATGTGGTCAGGCTCGAAGGAGCGCCGGAGACCAGCCCTGAGATGGGCCCTGGCGAGGTAGGGAATCCGGCATGGAACGTGTCTGAGACAATGGCAATAACTAACTGACAGTCTACAGCGACAAGTTGCATTCGTACGAAACCTTGGAAGATGCCAACTATCAGCATCATGTGATTGACCACTTGGTTTCGTGTCGAAGGGAATGTGCATACCAACGGCCTGGAGAACTTCTGGAGCTTGCTCAAGCGCGGCCTGGACAGAACCTATATCAGCGTCGAACCTTCCACCTGTTCCGTTACCTGGACGAACAGATGTTCCGGTACAACAACCGGAAGGGCATGGATGACTTGGACCGCTTCAAGCTGGCGATGCCTCAGATAGTCGGCAAGCGCCTCACATGGAATCGTCTCAATGGCAACCTCGCGGACGAACGAACGTTGTTTAACTGAGCGGGAAGCAAAGCGCCAGAGGTGCGCGAAACCAAAAACCAGCTAGCCCTTGCGGGCGGGGATGGCTTTTTCTTTTTCTGCGCGGACTTCTTGAAGGGACTGGGCGGCATGGCGCCTTTCGGAACAGACAGAATTGTATTCATCGCACTACGGAAGCGCTCGAACGCCCTCCGGGCCTTCTACCATCTCCGCATGGGCTTCATGGCTTTCATCATCGCACGGCTGCGAGCACGGTAGTCATGCCCGCCTCTCAGGCGAAAACTCCATGAACTCTTTAGTCAACATCCACTCCATCAAACTGCTGTGATGATCTTCTTCCATCTTCTTCCGAAGTGCCCGTAATATGTTCTCGTCCCAGTCCCGAACAAATAATCTACGGGAGCGGGCTACATTGCGAACAGACTTTCTGAGTGGGCGTGTGGTGTCATGCACGGCATGGTGGGCCGCCTTGTATGTTTCGTACGCAATGAGATCGGCGGCTTGAAGCGGGACAAACTTTCTTCGGTCAGCGAAAGTGAGTGTTCCAAAACCGCGTTGATACGAAGATGGAGTGGCGGCAAGTCGGTCAAACAAAGCGTGTGCTCGATGAGCGAATTGCTTGTTCTGATCGAAAACGAAAGCCGCCGTTTGATTTACTCCCGCTGCCCACCATGCCATTTGCGAAACGCAATGGCGAAAACACAAGAAGTATAAGGCTTCTTCTGGCTCTCCGGGGAAGACCGTGCGAAACAGCGGAATATCCACGCTTGAACCAAAACCATAAAGCTTAACGCTGTTGATGATGTTGGTTAGATCAGTTATCAAGCTGACCTTTTGGTCGGGTTTCCAGTCCTTGAACTGCCCCTGGAACGTCTCGCACTCCGTCATGTGAAATGTCTCTTTCAAATTATAGGTTCGATCCTGCCACAGTAGTTCGAGTGATAGCCATTCATCCTCAGGCCCCAAGAAGCCAGCGACGGCGTATGCAAACCTACGCTTTTCATCTGAGCTTTCGTCCACATACGCCTTGAGCACCGCTAATTATCTCCCGCTCGAATCTCGCGGATGAATGATCGATGAAAGTTCTGAGACGCCGATATAGTCGCCGCAACTGGAATTCAAAGCGAACCTTCCTGCGATGCTCAGCCGTGATACATTACTGGCTGAGCATAGCCAAAGGCGCTCCGCGGTGCATCACCACCACTCAGCGGAAGCTATGCGCATTTCCCGTCTGCTCTCACAGACATCATGGCAGAAGTGTCAGGAGGGCACAATGAGGGATTCAAATGTTGTAAAGCAGGGCTCCGGGTGGCGGAGAGAACTCGCCGATGTCCTGAGCAAGTCCATTTTTGATCGCCTCCTCGGCCGAAAAGTGGAGATCCATATAGTTCAGCAGCTTCCATTCGTCGGAGGTCAACTTCAGGTGTTCCCGCAAGATAGATTCGGTTCTGGAGTCGTCGATAGATTTACTTTTGGCGATGGCCTCAAAGCCAGCGGCATTTGCAGGAAGCTGAACAAGAACCGAGCGATGAATCATAAAGGCTGCGCTTGCGCTGACCTTGCGTTTAGTGGCACCGAGATAAGCGATCACCGCCATCGATTGAATAGTCCCGGTGTTGTAGATCGTTAGGCCGATTGGAAACGATTTGAAAAAGTTATACAGCGCTACCCCATCGCCCACGTACCCACCGTATGATTCCAAGAGGAGATGGAGGTGCGTCACTTGGTTGACGGTAGCGTTCGCAAAAGCCTTGAAGATGCGCTGGGTAGAATCCTCGTTGATCTGTCCCGAGAAAGTCGCGAAGACTTCTTTCACCACTGGGACTGGTGCCTGTAGACTTCGAAGGGCGTCGGCCATCCCCCGATTCTACCGCTTGGGTCAGTCAAGTCAGTTATTACCAAAATAACGAAATCCGGATTCCCATCACCGTCCAGGTCGCCGGGCTGATAAAACGGATTGATACACGAGGACACATCGTAGTGTTGCCAAATCCCTTCTCGCTGGAATTTGGTTGAGGCCAGCTCTGGCAAAGAAAGCTCCGACAGCTGTTCACAGACCAAAGCATTTGCCACTAAAAGAACGCAGCGACGAGTTTCCTTATGGCCGCCGCTGGCGCGCTGGATCCGGTCTAGCCAAGTGAATGATGGAGAGCAAATCGTTAGTCTTTGCAACGTCCGAGCTACCTATGTCATTTGTCCATGTGCCCGTAGCGTTCGGATAACGCATCTTGATGCCTTCCCTGGGCGGCATGGTTCAGCATGGAACACGGGAGTGCCCCGTAACGATGCTGAAGAATTCGGAAGGTCAAGTGACTATGATGTCATAGCATATACTGACACTGTAGACAGTTTCGAATACAACACCCCTGGGGAGGTTTTACGATGAGCGAAGCTCATTGTTTTCCGCCCGACTGGAATATGAGTCATGGCCGAACTCTAGCCGCTAAAGGGAAAACCATGGAAGCCAATCTCAATCAAGAACGCCAGCAGGCACACGCGTTGCTGGATCTGCTGCCGGCCGCGAAGTTAAACGCCGTGCGGAGTCTGCTCGAAGTGATGGTAGAGCCTCTGGCGCGTTCGCTGGCTCTGGCTCCGGTGGAAGAGGAAGAGCTCACGCCCGAGACGGCCGCGGCACTCGACCGCGCACGTGCTTCACTCGCCCGTGGTGAGGGTCTGCCGCACGAAGAGATCTTGCGCGAGTTCGGGCTGAATCATTGAGCGAGGACGCCACCCCGGAGCGGATCGCCGTCATCTGGTCGCCGGCAGCCCGCTCCGATCTGCGGACCATCGACCGCGAAACCGCCCTGCAGATTCTCCACTGCGTGGGCCGCTACTTGGCCAACCGCAACGGCGACGTAAAAAAGCTCAAGCCGCCGCTCACCGGTTTCCGGCTCCGCTGTGGCGACTACCGCGTATTCTTCGATCTCACGGGAGACAACACCACCGAGATTATCGGCGTCCGAAACCGGCGCGAAGCGTACCGCTGAATCGGGCGCGAGGAACGTCGAGCACCCGTTCGACGGCTGGCCGAAAATGTCCCACAGGTCGTCGTTGGCACGTAGTTGGTTGTGTTCGCTAGCGTTTCAGCCAAGTGACCAATTGCCAGCGCTGCGGCGCGGGGAGGTACGCCCAGGCGGGCATGCCTTTGTCGATTGCGCCGTTGGTCAGCAACCAGAACAGCGCTCCGGGGGATGCGTCTTGCACTGCCGGCGAGTGCAAGGCTGGGGCACGGCCGATGCCTTGCGCGTCTTTTCCGTGGCACGAGGCGCAGTGTTCGGCGTAGAGTTTGGCGCCGGCTTGCAGGGCATCGGAATCGCCGGCGTACGGATTCGGAGCGGAACGCATCTGCGCGGGGACGCGATTGATCCAATGTTCATGGGGTCCGAGAACGCAGCCACTCATGGCGAGCGCTGCCAGGATGAGCGCGGCTCTCATTTCCGAAACAGCCTCGCGAATTGCGGGATCTCGATGCCGAGGTTGAAGCGCAGCAGGAACTGGTGGCTGGCGCCGGTGAGTCCGAATGACGGGGAAATTCCAAGCATTGCGCCGTTTGGGAGACGCCACGCGAGTGCGGGAGCAACATAGTGGGACGTGTCGCGCAGTCCGAAGTCATGGCGCGTTCCGAGGCCGCCGTACATTTCGACTCCAGCGCGTAGATTTTCGCGGCAGAACGAGCAAGGCAGGGGGCTCGCTTTGGATGCGAGCGCGCGGCTCACCGCGAGAGCGTATCCGAATTCCCATTCGCCGCCGGTGAGGTTCTTTTCGGCGATGAAGTTTTCAGCGACGTTCCAGCCCTTGGCGTAGCTGGAAAGGATCAGCTTGGTTTCCAGCTCGCGCTTGCCCTCGCGGCGGGCTACCGAAGTGGGTACGGCTTGATCGGCGGCTCCGTCATGACCAACGACGGCCAGGAGGCTCTTGTCGGCGCCGTTGATGTCCTCGAACTCGACGTAGAGCACGGGGTTGATCCAGTGCTCGCGGAGCAGCGGGCGTATGCGGTGTTCCCAGCGCCATCCGGTGAAGGCAGTGGCGCCGGAGAGGTAGAGCTCGGTGGTCCACCATCCTGTGAGGCCGTATTCGAGCTCCAGGAGGGAGCTGGCGAATGGAGGACTGCCGATGACGCTGCGATAGGAGATTTCGAGGCTGCCGGGCTCTTCGAGGTGGTGGCTGTAGGTGACAAAGTAGGGGGTTTCGGCGTGGGCGAGGGGGAGGAGGGCGAGGGGGAGCAGGAGTTT
>JALYHQ010000181.1 GCA_030776455.1 Acidobacteriota bacterium
GAATACTTGCCCGCGGCGACATCATAAGGCCCATCTCCGGTCTCCGCATAAATGAGTCCGGTAGTGGAGCTGAACGCGCCGCCCGCGCGGCCCCAGATGCCGGCGCCGCCCGAGGGCGAGGCAATGAACTTCGACACGGGCCGGTTGGGATCTTTCAAATCCATCGAATAAACGGCCGAGCGAACGTTGCCGCAACCCTGCGACGTGGTGGTGTACAGCACGTCCTTCACCAGATTCAGGCTCCAGGTCTTGGCGAAGGGCGGCACGAATTCGACAGCCGGCTTTTGATCCTCGCCATTGATGAAGTTCAGCGTGTGCAGTTTGCCGTCACTTGTCAGCGCATAGATCAGCTTTTTGGACTTATCCAGCACCGGCGTGGCGTTGAGCGCGTTGGGGCACAGCCAGTGGGGCTTGCCCTTGGGCGTTACCGCGATCTCAAATTTACGTTGCCAGAGAATTTTGGCCGTGTCGGCGTCGATGGCGAAGAGCGTGTCCGACGCGCCGGCGATCAGGACGATGTCCTTGAATCCTTTCGCGGTGATCACGTTCTCCGCGATCACGGGCACCTCGAGCGCGTTCAGTTCCTTGGCTTGATTGTCGAGCTGCATGGACCAGTGGAGCTTTAGCTTGCCGGCGTTCTCGACGGAGAGAAGCGTTTCGCCCTTGGCCCAGCCGGTCCGCTGTGGATCGCCTCCGAAAGTGAGCCAATCCGCCGCCGGTAAGGCGCTTGAAGCCAGGGCGGCAACGAGGATGAAGCGCAGAGTATTAAACAATGGACACCAGCTTCCGTTGAGTTTCTCCCGTTACCTGGGCTCGATCGGCGCCGACGTAGACATTCACTTCGGCACGTATTCCGAATTCCGGCAAATAGACGCCCGGCTCCACGGAGAAGCACGTCCCCGCAATCACGCGCCGGTCGTCATGCGTTTCCAGATTGTCCATGTTTGCTCCGTTTCCGTGCACGTCCTCGCCAATCGAATGACCCGTGCGATGCACGAAGTATTCGCCAAATCCTTGCGATGCAATGTATTCCCGCGCGGCGTCGTCCACCTGGAAACCTTCGAGCTGCTCGCCGCTCCCGATGGCGGAGACTACGCGATCCACCGCACGATCCCGCCCGGTGGTGACCACGTCGAAAATCTGTTGAAGCCGCGCGGGCGGATCGGAGCCGCAGAAGCCGGTCCAGGTGATGTCATAGAACACGGCGCCCGGCTTGTCGAGTTTGGCCCACATATCGATCAGGACCGCGTCGCCTTTGTGAATGGGACGGCTGCGGTCCGCGGCGGGCTCGTAATGGGGATCGGACATGTTCGAGTTGACCGCGACGATGGGGCCGTGATCCGTCCAGAGGCCCTCTTCATCGAAGCCGCGGCGGATGAAGCGGTTGACGTCCCATTCTCCGATGGCTTGTCCGGAACGCAGCGTATCGGCAATATGCGTAAATGCGGCCGCCCGCACTTTATCCACGCGACGCCCGGCTTCCAGGTGCATTTCGAGCTGGTCCGCGCTCCAAACCGCCTCGAAGATCTGAATCAAATTGGCGGACGTGACCACTTCGACGCCCAGCCCGCGGATGAGCTCGATGGTTCCCCCGTCCACCAGCGAGACGTAAGGCACGGCGCAATTCGGCGAATACTGCATCGCGACCCGGTGGGCGCCGGCGAGGAGTCCTTTCAGACCGTCGATCTGCGATCCCCAGCCTGCGTATGGAGTTATAGTACCGGGCAATCCCGTCAGCGCACCTGCTTCAATCCGATGCACCAGCCCTCGAGGCTCGCCTTGCGCCGGGATGAAATAGTACCAGCGGCGCGTCGCCATCTTGGACGTAGTCAGATTCAGGATGCGATATGCCAGCGGATCGCGCTGGTGATGATCGAAGAACAGCCAGCCATCCAGCCCTTCGTCCTTGAGAGCTCGTTGAATTTCCTCCACGCGCATCGACATCTCCTTAGCTTTCAAAAAAAGGCTTCCACTTCTCGGGCGGCGGCGGCGCGGTGAACAGGCTCACCAGGACCAGCGAAGCCACCGACGCCGCCAGGGCCGGATATACCGCGTCAAGTTCGTGCTGGCCGAGGTTCCATCCAACGGTCACCAGGGTACCCAACAGGATGGACACCACAGCGCCTTGCGTAGTGGCCCGTTTCCAGAAGAACACCGCCATCACCGCAGGTGTGACGGCGGCGCCGTAAACCGTGTAAGCGTACAAGGAAGCCTTCAGAACGCTATCGAACTGGGTGGCCTGCAGCAGCGCGAACAAGCCCAGCGCCGCCACCAGCACTCTGGACACGATCAACGTACGTTTCTGGGTAGCCTTGCGATCGATGAAACGCTCATACACATCGTGAATCAGGTTGGTAGCCGGTGAAAACAAGTAGTTGTTAGCGGTGGAGATGACCTTCGCGAAGATGCCGCCTAGCAGAATCGCGCCCACCACCACCGGCAAGCCCTGTCGCGCGCTGAGCGGAATGATCTCGCGAGGTCGGTCCGTATGGAATTTTGAGCTGCCGATCACCGCGAGCGTAATCAACAGCGTCTCGAGCAGCACCGTTCCAACGATCCATCCATACACAGCGAACTTCGCGTCCCGCTCAGATCGCGCCGAGAAGAACTTCTGGTACATTCCTTGATTTCCGATCAGCAGCAGCATGGTGGGAATCATGAATCCGAGAGCTTGCCAGATGGTGACATTTCCCAGCACCTGAAAGTGACTCGCCGGCAAGTTGGCGGTCACTTGGCTCCACCCTCCCACGTCCTTGAGCAACAGCGGTACCGCGATTACAACAATGGTGGTCACCAGGCCGCCGATGATGAGATCGAGATAAGCTACCGACGCCATGCCGGCAGCGGCGGTGAAGACAATTACGAAGCTGGCGATGATGTAGCGCCCGGTCACACGGTCCAACGACGGAAAGATCAGGTTCAGAACGTCGCCGCCGCCGATGAATTGGTAGCTGGTGATGATGGTGTATGAGATCACGATGGCGATGGTGGCCATCACGCGCGCCGTGGCGTTGTAACGCGTCTCCAGAAGATCCGGCACCGTGAATTGCGCAAACCGCCGGGCCCGGCCGGCAATCAGCGCGATAACGATCAGGCCGGCCCATCCTCCGGCAGGCTGCCAGAGCGCGGCGTATCCATTCTTATAGGCGTTCTCGCCGCCCGCGAACAGGCTCCCCGCCCCGATCCATGAGGAGAGCAGCGTGAACACCAGCACCCACCAGGGGAGCTTGCGCCCGGCCACCAAAAAATCGGCACGGTTCTTGATGCCGAACGTCTTGACCACAGTGACCACGCACAGCGTGCCCACTACGATCCCCAGAACGATCGCATAGATCGTCATACGGTCAGCACGACCTTCCGGTAATGTACGCGCGCATTCAAGTTCAGCACCCCGGCAATATCTTTCGTATCCACCACACGGAAGTCCAGAACCTCATCCAGCCAGTCCTGACTCAACCCATCGGAATATTGCGTGGCTACCGTCAGAGTATACTCCTGACGGCTTAGCAGACAGTCCAGCTCGAATTCTACTTCCACCAGCTCGCCCGGTTCAAATCGCCCGAGGTGCATTTGCTCGACGCGCGTATTAGTGCCGAACACGTCCATTCCGATCCGGTTACGAATGAGAATTCCCACCACCGGATTGTCCACGGCTTTGTAGAACTCGGCGCGCACGCGAATGGTCATGGGCTGCCCGTTCTGAAACGCGCGGCAAGGGACGCCTTCCCGATTCAGAATTTCGACATCCAGCACGCGGCTGGCTCCATCGCCGTGCCGGAAGGTGGTCTTGGCGCCGGGTCCCGTGCTGCCGGTTTCGGCGCGCCTGCCGCTTTCGCGGTCCAGCACGTATCCCACGTATCGGTTCACCGCGTCCTTGGGCGTGCCTTCCATCTCGACGCGCCCGTCCAGCATCAACACGGCGCGGTCCGCCAGCCGCTTGACCAGCCCCAAATCGTGGGAAACCAGCAAAACCGTGACTTGCCGCTGCCGCAGTTCCTCGAATTTCTGAATGCAGCGCCCGGCGAAGAGCGCGTCGCCGACGGCGAGCGCTTCGTCAACGATAAGAATCTCCGGATCGACGTGGATGGCGGTCGAGAACGCCAGCCGCACGTACATGCCGCTGGAATATTCTTTCACCGGGCGGTCAATGAACTGGCCGATCTCGGCGAACGCCTCGATCTTTGGAAACAGCCGCTCCATCTCGCGGCGCGGCAGTCCCAGGATTTCACCATTGAGGAATACATTTTCGCGGCCGGTGAACTCGGGATTAAACCCGGCGCCCAACTCCAGCAGCGCCGCCACACGGCCACCCAGGAGAACGCGGCCGGTGGTCGGCTGGAGGATTCCGCTGATGATCTGCAAGAGAGTGCTCTTGCCCGAGCCGTTAGGTCCCAGGATCGCCAAGACCTCACCGCGCTCCACCCGCAGGTTCACGTCCCTGAGCGCCCAGAATTCGGGCGTATGCCCGCTGCGCCACACGCGCTGAAACGGATGCCGGTAGAGACGATAAAGCTTGGAAACGTTTTGGACTGAGATCACGCCGCACTGCCAGTGTAGCGCCGTAGCGCGGCATTTCGGGGACAGGGCGTGGCCCTGTGCTACGCCTACCCGAACTGGGCGCTGCTGCGCGGCTCGGCTGGAATCGGCAGCGTGTACGTCGGCGCCCCAATCAGCCCCATCCGCCCCGCATTCATATAGCTCAGCCGGATAGCCTCATGACACAACGCTTCGCTCTTTCCCGATCCGATTGGCCCTGAAAAACCCTTGAACCGGGCCGCCGATTCGTGAAACCGGCTCTGCGACGGCAGCGGCTCATACTCTATTCCCCGATGCCGGATCCCCCCCTCGGTTTTTCCCACGAACCTCTTACCTCCCGAGGTTGTTCTGTGCCCTCTAGCTCCCTTTCGATCTGGATAAGCCGGATATAGTCCACCACCGTCGGCTTCAATTCATCCGCTCGTTCCTCAATCTTCATCAGCAGACTGCTGATCATCGTTTTTCTGTGTTTCTCTCGCCGCCGAACTCGACGTTCATTCATCCGTTCTCCCAAAAAAAAGGCGCCCCCACTTCCGAGGGCGCCCGCGAACATCTCTCTCCTGCAACAAAACTATCAGCACCCCGAACTCTTTTTTGCCTCCCCTCGAACTAACTCACTGAATCCACACATAATTTTCCCGAAAATACCCCGTGACCACGTTTTAATTCACTTGTGGGGGGCCCCCGGCCCGCAGCCGGCCCCCCGGCCGGCTTCCCCAAGTTGATAAAATACTCCCCATGCCCCCCGCCCCCCACGAAGCCCCACCCTACTACTTCACCTACATCAATCAGGCCCCCCCCGGCGACATCCTCCCTGTCCTAACAAAGCAGCTCGACAGCGCACCAGCCCTCTTCCATACCGTCACCGACGAAAACTCCCTCCACAGCTATGCCCCCGGCAAGTGGACCATCCGCCAGGTCCTCAATCACCTGAACGACACAGAGCGAGTCCTCTCTCTCCGCGCCTTCTGGTTCGCCCGCGGATTCGACAGTCCGCTGCCCAGCTTTGATCAGGAAATCTGCTCCGCCTCGGCAGCCGCCAACGCAATCCCCTGGTCCCGTCACATAGAGGAGTTCCGAGCCATCCGCTCAGCCACCATTGCCTTCTTTGAGAATCTTCCCCCCGAAGCTTGGACGCGCAGCGGCATCGCCAGCGACAATTCCTTCACAGTGCGGGCGATGGCATACATCATCGCCGGTCATGTCGCCCACCACACCACAATCCTTCAGGAGCGCTACCTGAAACCCGTTTTGCGAACGGCGATGTAAACTCAGATAGACGAAATGCTCCACAAAACCAGGAAGACGATCAAACCAGGAAGTGTGAAGTAGATGGCGGATGTCGTGATCCGCCCCACGATGCGCTACATCCAGCTCGGATACCTGCTGGTCTTCGCCCTCATCGCCGCTGCCTTCGTCCTGCATTTCATGTACCTGCCCGATCAGCCGTTCTGGATCCCATCTCTCGCCGCGCTCTTGCTCTTGTGGCCCCTCGAGCGGCAAATGCGCCGCTACGCCGCCAAGGTCAGCATCACCGGCGATAAACTCCGCTATGAAACCGGTTTCTTCTCCAAGAGTACCCGCACCATCCAGCTCTCCAAGATCCAGGACGTGCGTGTAGATCAGTCCCTGAGCCAGCGCATTTTCGGCGTGGGCAATATTTCCATCGAAACCGCCGGCGAGTCCAGCCGCCTGACCGTCTTTCATATTGATCACCCGCAGCATGTGGCGGATACGATATTGCACGCCGGCGAGCAACACGCCGGCGTCTAATCGTTGTACGGCGGACCCCCAGGTCCGCG
>JALYHQ010000182.1 GCA_030776455.1 Acidobacteriota bacterium
TTTGTAGGCCTCGTGTGCCTCCCGTTGGTCGGCCCCGCGGGTTCGAGACATCATCGGAAAGGAGACTCACCGCCCGATTACCTTCCCGCCGGCTTCAGGCTCATCCTTCGATGAGAATATGCTCCGCGCCAACGTAGCACAGGGCCATGCCCTGTCCACGATATCTCAGCCGCCGCGCGAGAGCCGGGATAATGGTGGCGTGATCCAGAAACTCCGGAAATTCCCACTCGCCTGGGCGATTCTTGCGCTCGCTCTGTACGCGCAAGACGCGCCATATCCGCTGGAGTCGGTAGCGGTGGAAGGCACCCGCATCTCGCGCGAGACTGTGATGGAACTCGCCGGCCTGCGCATTGGCGCGCCGGTGAACAAGGCCGCCATCGAGCAAGCCTGCGGCAAGCTTCAAGAAGCCGGTATCTTCCAGTCGATCGACTACCACTATGCGCCAGGCCCGAAGCGCGGATATGTCCTGACCCTGAAGCTGACCGACCCCGCGCTTTCCGAGGCGGCCATCGACATTCTGGGAATCGACGAGAACGAAGTGTGGCAATGGCTGTCCTCTCGGTACCCGGATTTCAACCATAAGACGCCCACCGACGAAGCGGCGCAGAAGTTCCTGGCCCGCCAGATAGAAACGCATCTGGGCCCGAAGCTCGAGGGACAGCATATCGTCCCGCGAGCGGAGGGAGAGCTGGGGCCGCGCGGCAAGATGCGCGTCGCCTTTCAAGTGGAAACGCTTCCACGCGTCGCGTCCATGAACTTCACCGGCAATAGCGTGGTTTCTTCCTCGGAACTCGACGCCATCATGGAGCAGGTGGCCGGGAATCAAGAATACACGGGCCGCGGTTTCCGTCAGCTGGTGGAATTGAACCTGCGGCGCGCCTGCGAAAACCACGGCATGTATCGAGCCAGGTTTCCGGAGATCACGGCGCGGAAGACCGGCCGCCTGGCCGTCGCCGTGACCACCAGCATCGTGGAAGGATCGCAGTTCATGCTGGGCGATGTGCAATTGGTGGGCGAGGATTTGCCCGCCGCCGCAATGCTAGCCGCGGCCGGATTCAAGAAAGGCGAGGTAGCCAACGCGGCGGAAATCCAGAAGAGCATCTGGGAACTGGAGAAGCCGCTGAAACGGACCGGCTACTTCGCCGCGGCTGCCCGGCCCGAGCGAATCCTCCATGACGACAGCCGGGTTCTCGATCTTAATATCGCTTTCGACAAAGGCCCGCTGTACCATTTCGGGCAGATTCAATTCACCGGCCTTTCAGCGGACCTCGAGAGCAAGGCCCGCAAGATCTGGAAGCCCAAGACCGGCGACCCGTACGATTACCAATATCCCAGCGACTTCTTGCAGTCGTTCTTCCGATCCGTGGATGGCCGCCAGTTCAAGAAATACCGCGTGGACACCCGGCCCGCGCCCGGTAACGTAATGGACATCACCGTGATATTTGAGCCAAAGTAATCGTATGCGTTTCATTCTTGCCAGCCTGTTGCTGGGCGCGGCCTGCATTTGCGCTCAGGAGGACCACCAGCATCACCAGCACGAAGCTCGCTTGGGGTCCGTGAATTTCTCGACGTCGTGTACGCCGGCGGCGCAGGCGAAGTTCACGCGCGCGGTAGCCCTGCTGCACTCTTTTGGCTATGAGGAGGCCCGGCTCGCGTTCACCGACGTGGCGGCCGCGGACCCCGCCTGCGCGATGGCGTATTGGGGCATTGCCATGAGCTGGTACCACCCGATATGGGCGCCTCCGACGAAGCAGGATCTGGAGCAAGGCTCAGCCGCCGCCGCCCGCGCGCTTACCATCCCGGCCGGGACTGAGCGCGAGAAGGACTTCATCGGCGCACTGGCATTGTTCTATAAGGACTGGCGAACCATGGACCACGCTACCCGCGCTACCGCATACGAAAATGCCATGGCGCAGGTGCACCAGCGGTATCCGGGCGACGACGAAGCCACCATCTTCTACGCGCTGGCCATCCGCGGCAATCTGGACCAGTCAGATTTGACTTACGCGAAGCAGAAGCAAGCGGCGCAGCTTCTCAACGCAGTTCTGCCGCGAAATCCGCAGCATCCCGGCGTCGCGCACTACCTGATTCACAGTTACGACTATCCGGCGCTGGCGGAGCTGGCGCTGCCGGCCGCGCGCGCTTACGCCAAGATCGCGCCGGATGCGCCGCACGCGCTGCATATGCCGTCGCATATCTTCACGCGGCTGGGGCTGTGGGACGATTCCATCGGGTCCAATATCGCCTCCGCCACCTCCGCCGTGGAACGCGCGGCGCGGATGCACCCTGGCGCGGGATCTTTCGATCAGCTGCACGCCATGGATTACCTGGTTTACGCCTATCTTCAAGAGGGACGCGACGCCAGCGCGCATCGGGTCCTGGAAGAAATGTCCCGCATGACAAAACTCGATGACGAGCAGCCCGCGGCGGCATATAGTCTCGCCGCCGCCCCGCAGCGGTATGCACTCGAGCGGCATGACTGGAAAGCATCCACGCGTATCGAGCCGGGACCGGCGTGGTTCGATTGGACCCGCCATCCGCAATATGAAGCGGTGGCGCATTACGGGCGAGCCATCGGCGCCGCGCGAGCCGGCGATCTGGCCCTCGCGCGCCGGGAAATCGACATCCTGGCCGCGCTGCAAAGCCACGTGCCGCCCGCCAAGGACTATGACTGGTCCAGCGCGCTTGCGGCGCAGCGCGAAACCGCCGAGGCTCTGCTGGCTTATGCCAGCGGCCGGAAGCCCGAAGGCCTGGCAGCGCTTCGCAAGGCCGCGGATCACGAGGATGCAGTCGACAAGCACGCCGTTTCTCCCGGCGCCATCCTCCCGGCGCGCGAAATGCTCGGCGACCTGCTGCTCGAAACCCGCGCGAATGCGGAAGCACTCGCTGCATATGAATCGTCGCTCAAGATCGCCCCGCATCGGTTCAACAGCGTGGCGGGAGCCGCCCGCGCGGCGCAGTTGACCGGGGATGGTATCAAGGCGCGGGGTTATTACTCGGACCTGGTGCGGCTGGGTGAGCATGCCGAGGGGAACCGGCCGCAGTTGGTTGAGGCTCGCGCGTACCTGGCGAAGTAAGACAGCTCTACTTCGCCGCTGCTTGCGCCAGTAGCTTCTCCACCGGCGCCGCCACCATCAGTAACAGTTCCGCCCGCGCTTTCTTCGCCTCTTGTAAGAACGCTCGCTGCTCCGTAACCCAGGCTTCCGGCGGGCGCTTGCCGGACTCGATGGCGTCCAGCGCTTCAATGCCAATTCTGCCCACGCGGCTCAAGTCCTGCGATAGCGGCGTAATCTCTCCGAGCAGCGGCGATTTCTGAATCACGGGCTGTAATCGCGCGTCGTTGTCTCGCCAGGTGGTCAGCCACCGGCGCGCTTCGGCTCGATCGCTCCGATCCACAGCCTCCGCAAACTCGCGCGCGCGGTCGCTTTCCGGCGGCACTGCGTCCACTACGCGATTGAGCGGCGTCTGCTGCGTATACTTGTGCCCTCGATTGCGCACGTACATCTTCACCGGCTCCACCACATCCGCCAGCACCTGCAGCGGCCCCAGCGGTCCCGCGCCCGCCAAGTGCTCCAGCATCTTCTTCTCGCCTGACCGGTGCGTCAGCCCCAGCGTCTCCAGCTCGCGGCTAACCGCCTCCAGGCGCCGGTACATCGACGCAACGTCCGTCACCTGCGCGGGCGACCATAGCCGCTCGGCGATCGCCGCCGTGCGCGGCCAGATGCGATTGTCTACATTCTCCGCCGTCGCATATTCGGCCCACTCCGCGGCCTCACCGCCCAGAATCCGCGACCGCTCCTCGGGATTCAGCGAATCCGATTCCTTGGCCATCGGATCCACCGCGTAATGCGTTGACGCCGGCAGCATGTGATCCAAGTACCAGCCCGACGACAGAATACCCGCGTAGCCCATGCGCGCCGCTTCCGCCAGCGATTTCTGCCCCCGCCAGCTCTGGATCACGATGTTCTTCGGCAAGTCCCCGTTCAGAATTTCGTCCCAGCCCTCCATCCGCTTGCCGTACTTCTTCACAATCGCCTGCACGCGCTGGTTGAAGTGCGCCTGCAGCTCATGATTGTCCTTCAATCCGCGCTGCTTCATGAAGGCTTGGATATGCACGCTGGCCTTCCACTGCTTCCCGTTTACTTCATCGCCACCGATGTGGAAAAACTCATCGGGAAACAGGCGGCTCATCTCGCCGATGAAACCGTCGAGGAACGTATACGTGGTCTCGCGCGTGGGATCCATGGTGGGATCGAACACGCCCCAGCGGCGCTCAATTTCGTAGGGTCCGGGTGAGCTGGCGAGTTCCGGATATCCCACCAGCCAGCTGGTGGAATGGCCGGGGATGTCGAACTCCGGAACCACGCGGATCCCCCGGTTGCGCGCGTACGCAATCACATCGCGAATCTGATCCTGCGTGTAGTAGTTTCCATCCGAGCCCATCCCCTGCAACTTGGGATAGCGCTTGCTTTCCACGCGGAATCCTTGATCGTCCGAAAGATGCCAGTGAAAAACGTTGAGCTTGACGGCCGCCATCGCGTCCAGGTTGCGCTTCACCACATCGGCGGGAATCCAATGCCGCGAGACGTCCAGGTGCAGGCCGCGCCACGGAAATCGCGGGCGATCCTCAATATGTACAGCCGGCGCGCCGGAGGCGGCGAGTTGCAGAAAGGTTTCCATGCCATGCAGCGCGCCCAGCGGATTGGCTGCTTCCAGTTTCGCGCCCGCGCTCGAAACGTCCAGCATATAGCCCTCGTCCTCGCCCAGTTTCTGAACCGGAGCGCCGACGCCCGCGCAATGGATCACCAGTTTCCGCGCGCCCGATCCGCCGATCTTGGCGCCCGTTAGCACGGACAGCCGCGCGGTGAGCCGGTCCGCCGCCGCCCGCACGCGCCCGTCGTCGGCGCCCGTCACCGTCACGCCGAACCCGGCGTCGATCGCCAGGCGGCCTTCGCCCGGCGTCAGCTTCGCCGGCGCCGGCATCAGCGCCGGCTCCCCCGCCATCAACGGGCACACCGTCAGCGCTGCTATCATCCAACCTGCTCGCATCCTGTTGAAACCTCCGCCGTCCCGGCACTCGATTGACAATCACTCCGGGCCTTTGATCTTATGAAAAGTGATCTTTCCCCCGAGTACCGCACATGAAGTTGCTTTTTAAGTTCAGCCTCGTCTTTATTCTAGTCTTCGGCTTGTGCATCGCCGCCGCTTCTTGGATCTGTAAGGACTTTCTGGAAAGCAACGCGCGTGCCCAGGTGCGGCGCGAGGCCGAGCTGATGATGGAGTCCGCCCTGGCCGTTCGCGCCTATACCTCTAACCAGATCCGCCCTCTGCTTGAACACCGCCACGACAAGGTCTTCTGTCCCCAGACGGTCCCCGGCTATGCCGCTACCGAAACGCTCAACTTTATCCACGCGAAGTGGCCCGACTACACGTACAAGGAAGCCACGCTCAATCCTACTAACCCGCGCGACCGCGCCGTGGAATGGGAATCGGACCTGGTTTCGAAATTCCGAAATGACGCCGGAGCCAAAGAGCTCACCGGAATACGTCAGACGGCCGCGGGAGGCGAATCGCTCTTCGTCGCGCATCCCATTCGCCCCAGCGAGTCGTGCCTGGAATGCCACAGCACCGCCGCCGTTGCGCCCGCCAGCATGGTGCGGCTGTATGGCCCCAACAACGGCTTCAACTGGAAGCTCAATGAAGTGGTGGGCGCGCAAATCGTTTCGGTCCCGTTGTCGGTTCCCAAGGCGCTGGCGGATACGGCTTATCGTAAATTGATGATCTCACTGGTGGGCGTGGCCATACTCACTCTGCTGGCCCTTAACCTTGTGCTCACCTTCACCGTGATTCGTCCGGTGACGCGCTTGGCACACGCCGCCGACGAAATCAGCAAAGGACATCTGGATGTTCCCGAGCTGCCGGCGAGCGGGTCCGATGAGATCGCCATGCTGGCCGGCGCTTTCAATCGGATGCACCGCAGTCTGGCGAAAGCCATGAAGATGCTCGACAAGTAGAACCACATGGAAGACCGCAAGCTTGACCGCACGTGGCTGTGCAGCGTCGTGTTCATGGACATCGTCAGTTATTCGAAGCAGTCCGTCCAGCTGCAGATGAAGTGGAAGGAGCGCTTCAACGCCTATCTCGCCGAGGCCATTCGCGACGTTCCGGAGATTGACCGCGTGATCCTCGATACCGGCGATGGCGCCGCGCTGTGCTTCCTGGGCGATCCCGAAGCGGCGATGTTCTCCGCTCTCAAGCTGCGCACTGCGTTTCTGCATGACGTTATCGAGCAGCAGCCCGGTCTCCGCGTTCGCATTGGCGTCAATCTGGGCCCGGTAAAACTGGTTCGTGACATCAACGGCAATCTGAACGCGATCGGCGACGGCATCAACGTCGCGCAGCGCGTGATGAACTTCGCGGTGGAGAACCAGGTGCTGGTGTCGCGTTCTTACTACGAAGTGGTGAGCTGCCTTTCGGATTCCTACAACGCGCTCTTCCGGTATGAGGGTGTGCGCAAAGACAAGCACGTGCGTGAGCATTCCGTGTATGAGCTGGTGGCGCCGGGTTCAGCCGCCAGCGCTCCCGCCCCCGCGCCCTCGCAACCCGAGCCCGTAAAGCCTCCCGCCGCCTCGAAGCTGGATCCGCTGGCGCTCGCGAAAATCGAATCGTGGCTGGTGGCTGCGCTCGGCCCCATCGGCCGCCATCTCATGCAAGGGCATGCCGCTCAGGCCTCCAGCATCGCTGGGCTCTATCGCGACCTGGCCACCCACATCCAGGCGGCCGCGGATCGCCAGACTTTTCTCGCGCATTGCCAGTCCGAGTTCGGGCAGACGTCCGGCGTCATGCTCAACCCCATTCTGGTGGACAAAGCTCGCGCCGACCTGGCGCATTACATTGGACCCATGGCCCAGGTAGTAGCTGCCCGCGCCGCCAAGACCGCGAGTTCAATCCAGGATTTCTACCAGTCGCTGGCCGAAGAAATTCCGGCCGGCCCCGAGCGGCAGCGGTTCCTGGCCAGCCGACGCTCTTAGCCGCCCCAGATGGTCTAAAATTTCACTGCGGCGAAAAACTCCACCGGCCTCAGTGACATCACTCGCCATTTCTTCCCGCGCTTCTCCACCGTGCAGTGGATCACCTCGCGCCGCCGCATCACCGGACCGTCCGCCGTTTTCACGCGGATCTCCAGGAACCAGTCCAGATCCACTTTGCGCTTCGTATCGTCGCCTTCGTCCTTGAGCAGCGATACCGAGGAAGTCAGTTCCGCCTGCGACAGCAGCGCCGGAACGTCCACCTTGAGCTTCTCGAACTCCGGCATGGTCTTCTCAAATCCGCTCAGGAAAGCCTCGCTGTTGTCCTCGCTGAGCCCCGCGGCCATGGACGCAAACAGGTCCACCACCTCGACATGCGTGTCGGCACGGCTTACAGCCGCCAGCAAGAAGAGAATTAGAGCGCCCGCGAGTTTCAAACTACGAGCGTAACACTGCCCGCAAGAGGGATTGTGAGGACGCTGGCGTACTTGACTTGTCCCATTTCGCTGGCCCACCATTACCCGCTCAGTTTCTATTTTGTTCTCACGCGCCATTCAACGCACCTTTCAGGCAGTACCGGAGGAGCCGGGGCCCGGCGCTACATGTTACCCTCATGTTTTATGCAGCTTTCCGAAGTGTTTCTCGGCCTGGGTGAGGAGTCCTTCGGGCGTCTTCTGCGGACCATTTCCATTGGGAAGATGAAGACGTACCAGCTTTATGAGCGAATGAAGGTCCGCTTCCACCTGAACAAATTGAACTCCGAGAATGTCCGCAAGGCCGCGCCGCGATTCTGGACGCGCCTGAAGGAAGGCGATGAGGAGTTCGCCAGCGAGCTTTCGCAGGCCATCCTGATCTCGCACCTGGACATGATCAAGGCCGTGCTCGATTTTCTGGGTATCCCCAATCAAGAAGGCTTCTTCGACAAAGACATCGACGCCGCCAAGTACCTCGCCGATGGCTGGCAGCAGCGGGTGTTCGAGGAGTTTCGCGGCAAGTATCCCGAGGACGTTCTGCTGTTCTACATCAATCATCTTGGCTCGGAAGTAGCCAAGAGCGAATCCATCTTCGCGCCGGCCGCCGGATGAGTCCGATGCACACCGAATTTTTCGAAGCCGTGAAAACCGGCGACGCAACCCGTGTAGCCGCCATGCTCGACGCCGATCCGTCGCTGCTCTCGGCGCGCGACGAAACCGGTCTGGGCGCGTATGCCGTGGCCCGGTACAATCGCAAAGACGATGCGGCCCGCCTGCTGCTGGAGCGCGGCATAGAACTCGACATTTTCGGCGCGGCCATGGCCGGAAGCGAGCACCGTCTGGCTGAATTGCTGGCGCTGGACCACGGCCTGATCAACACCTACAGCGCGGATGGCTGGACGCCGTTGCATCTGGCCGCATTCTTCGGCAACCTCGCCTGTGCCCGCACGCTGGTGGAACAGGGCGCCGGTGTGAACGCACGCTCACGCGGCTCAATGCAGAACATGCCATTGCACGCCGCCGCCTCCAGCCGGTCGCGGGAGATTGTGGAGCTGCTCGCCGGTCACGGCGCAGATGTCAATGCGCGCCAGCATGGCGGATGGACCGCGCTGCACGCCGCCGCGCTGAACGGCGATGTGGAAACCGCCCGCGTCCTGATCGCTCACGGCGCCGACATCAAAGCGCGTGCCGATAACCAGCAGAACGCTCTGGATCTCGCTCTCACTCGCGGCCACCAGAACGTCGTCGATCTGCTGGATCAACTGGGAGCTTCCGCGGAGTGATTGAAGAGCGTATCGCGCAACTTCAGGCCGCCGCCGCGTCCCGAATCGAAGCCGCACAGAACATAGACCAGCTGGAAGCGGTCCGCGTGGATGTGCTCGGCCGCAAAGGCACGCTCGCGCAGATCAGCAAGGACTTCGGCAAACTCGCTCCCGAGGAACGCGCCGGGGCCGGCAAGGCCCTGAATGCGGCCAAGCAAGCTTTGGAAGCGGCCTTTGAAATCAAGCAGCACCGCTTCTCCGGCGCTGCGCTGGACGCGCGCCTGAATACCGAATGGATCGATCTCACGCTGCCTGCCCCCGGCCCGCGCCCCGGAAGCTTGCATCCGGTCACTCAAATCCAGACCGAACTCGAGGATCTGTTCGTCTCGCTCGGATTCGCGGTGCTCGACGGGCCTGAAGTGGAAGACGAATATCACAACTTCGACGCGCTGAACATTCCCGCGGATCACCCGGCTCGCGACATGCAGGACACCTTCTGGCTGGATGGCGGCTTGCTCCTGCGCACCCATACTTCCCCGGTGCAGGTCCGCGGCATGGAGCGTCTGGGCCCGCCGCTGCGCATGATCGCTCCCGGCCGAGTCTTCCGGAATGAAGAAGTGGACGCTTCGCATGAGCACACGTTCTATCAGCTGGAAGGCATGATGGTAGACCGCGAAGTGTCCGTTGCGAATCTGATCTATTTCATGAAGACCCTGCTCAGCGCGATCTTCAAACGCGATGTCACCGTGCGTCTGCGTCCCGGCTATTTTCCGTTCGTGGAGCCTGGCTTTGAACTGGATATTCAATGCCTCATCTGCGGCGGCCCCGGCTGCCCGGTCTGCAAACAGAGCGGCTGGGTGGAGTTGCTCCCGTGCGGCCTGGTGCATCCTAATGTCCTCCGCATGAGCGGAATCGACCCCGATGAATGGGGCGGCTTCGCTTTCGGCCTCGGCCTCACGCGTCTCGCAATGATGCGCTACGGCATCGACGACGTTCGCCTGCTGCAAAGCGGCGATCTGCGCTTTCTCAATCAGTTTTGACGCCATGAAGTTTTCTTACAACTGGATTCGGGAACTCGTGCCGGCGCTGGACACCAGCGCCAAAGCGCTGGAGCGCCTGATCACCATGAAGACCGCCGAGTGCGAGGGCATCGAGGAAGCCGGCCCGCATCTCTCAACCGCAGCCGCCGCGCGCGTTGTTGCGGTGGACCCAATTCCCGGCAGCCACAATGTGAAAGCCGTGGTGGAAACCGAACGCTACGGCACGCGAACCGTGGTTTGCGGCGCGCCTAACTGCCGTCCCGGCATGCTTACGATCTACGTGCCGGTGACGAAGGCGGTGATTCACGGCATCGAAAGCGATGGTATGCTGGCCAGCGCAGCCGAGCTGGGCATCAGCCGCGATCATACGGGCATCGTCGAGCTATCCGGCCCCGGCGATCTTGCGCGCCTGAGTCCCGACAGCATTATCGAAGTAGACAACAAGAGTCTCACGCACCGCCCCGATCTGTGGGGACATTACGGAATGGCCCGCGAAGTGGCCGCCATCGCCGGCAAGCCTTTGCGCGATCCCGTGGATCTCGCGCTGCTTCCGCAAGGCGCCCCCGCCGTCGAGATAGAAATCGCCGATCTGGCCCTCTGCCCGCGCTACAGCGCCCTGGTTTTCGAGAACGTCACCGTGCAGCCTTCGCCGCTCTGGCTGCAGTACCGGCTGGAAGCGGTGGGTCTGAACCCGATTAACAACATCGTCGATGTAACCAACTTCATCATGGCGGAGCTGTCCCAGCCCATGCACGCCTTCGATGCGGACAAGCTGAAGGGCGGCGTCATCTTCGTGCGCGGCGCCCGCGCGGGCGAAAAACTCAAAGCGCTGAACGACGAATCCTACGATCTGTCCCCGTCCAACCTCGTGATCGCCGACGCGGACGGACCCATCGCGCTGGCCGGCGTCATCGGCGGATTGGACAGCGCCATCGGCCCCGCCACCAAACGCATCGTGTTCGAAAGCGCGAACTTTCAGGCCTCCAGCGTGCGCAAGACCTCCGTGGCGCTGAAACTCCGCACCGACGCCTCCATGCGTTTTGAAAAATCGCAGGACCCCGTGAATACCACGCGCGCGCTGGCCCGAGCCATCGAACTGCTGCGCGAAGTCTCTCCCGGAATTGTCATCAAGGGCGGTGTCACGGATCGCAAAGCCGAACTTCGCACGGCGCCTGCCATTGAGCTGTCCGTCGACTGGGTAGTTCGAAAACTGGGCCGTCCGGTGGAACCCGCGCAAGTACGGTCGATTCTCGAATCGCTCGAATTCGGTGTCACCGAAAACGCGCCCCGTGTTTTTTCGGTGAGCGTCCCAAGCTGGCGCGCCACCAAGGACATCGCACTCAAGGACGATCTGCTGGAAGAAGTGGGCCGCATGCTCGGGTACGATTCCGTCACTCCGCGCCCGCCGCTGGTGGAAGCCGTGGTCCCGCCTTCCAATCCCGAGCGGCTCTTCGAACGCAGGATTCGCGCCACGGCGGCCGCGCAGGGGTTCACCGAAATCCACAGCTATTCGTTCATCGGCGAAGAGGCTGCGTTGAGATTCGGCTTCGAGGCCGGCGCGCATATTCGAGTCGCAAATCCCATCGCATCGGATCAGAACTTGATGCGCACCAGCCTGCTGCCCGGGATATGGAGCGCCATCGCCGAGAACAGCAAACACTTTCACAGCTTCCGGTTTTTCGAGATCGGCCGCGAGATCCATAAAAAGGCGGCGGGTCTTCCCGAAGAGATCCCGCATCTCGCGGCGGTGATCCATACGCGCGATGACGGCGCCGGTGCGCTCTTCGAGTTGAAGCACCTCGCCGAGTGCCTGCTGCCAGGCTGCGTGGCCACTCCCGCGGCGCCGCGCGCATTCGAACATCCCGAGCGCTCGGCGACACTGGGCGAAGCCGGCCGCTTGTTCGAGTTGCATCCGTCGCTGGGGCTGGAAGGCCGGGCCGCGGTTCTGGATCTCGATCTCACTGTGCTCCGCCGCTTGCTGCAGCGCGACAAGAAATACCAGCCGCTGCGCCGCTTCCCCACCAGCGCTTTCGATCTCTCGGTGATCGTGCCCCTGCGCGAGCCCGTCGGCGCCATCCAAAAGATGCTCAACGCGTCCGCCGGCCAGGACCTGGTGGAACTGGAATTCGTCCGCCAGTACACCGGCGCGCCCTTGCCGGAAGACCGCAAGAGCGTTTCGTATCGCGTCACGGTGGGCGCACCCGGCCGCACACTCTCCTCGGACGACGTCACAGCCATCCGCACACGCATCATCGATGCCCTGCGCGAGTCGGGCTATGATCTGCGTCTGTAAGCCGGATCAAACCGATCTCCAGAATATTCGCATTCGACGCCCTGATCCGTTCCAGCACCTCGGCCTCCGGCGCGGTCTCCAGGTTGATGCGCGCCACCGCCGCTTCCGCGCCGTCAAACACGATATTTTCCATCTCCTGCACGTTGATGTGCGCCGCGCTGATGGCGTCCAGCACCGCGGCCAGCACGCCGGGACGGTCCAGGTGCCGCACCACCAGCGCGCAGGTCGCCGGCGTCGCGCTCGCCAGGTTGACCACGTTCGGAACCTTGCCCGTCTCCTGGAACGTCTTCACAATGCGCACCGCTTCCGCGGCGATGGCTTCCTGCGCCTGATCGGTGGAAGCTCCGATGTGGTGCGTTCCATAAACCAGCCCAGCCTTCACGATTTCATCGGAGAACTCGCCGGCGCCTCCCGACGGTTCAGCGGCGAAGACGTCCAGCCCCGCGCGGATTCCCTTGTCGCGCACGGCCCACCCCAGCGCGATCTGATCCACCACTTCAGCGCGCGACGTGTTGATGAAGTACGCGCCCGGCTGCATGGCGTCGAAAACTGCCGCGTCGATCAACCCGCGCGTTTTCGCGTTCAGCGCAACATGCACGCTGACGATATCGGCGGCGGCCGCGATTTCACGCGGCGACGCCTTGTACTCCACTCCCAGCGCCTTGGCGCTCTCCGGAGTCAAGCTCCGGCTCCAGCCGATTACCGCCAACCCGAATCCCTTCGCCCGCGGAATCATCTCGCGCCCAATCTGTCCCAGTCCGATCAGTCCCAGCGTGCGCCCGAATAATCCGCGCGCGTTCGAGTACTCGCCTTTTTTCCACTGGCCTTGGCGCAGCGAAATCACATTGTCGGCAATGCGCCGGTCCAGCGCGAGGATCAAGCCGAAGGCCAGCTCCGCCACCGCAATCGCATTCTTGCCGGGACAATTGGATACGTAGATGCCTCGCCTGGAAGCTGCTGCGACATCGATGTTGTTGTAGCCCGCGCCCGCCCGCACCACGAGTTTCAACGCCGCCGCGGCAAGCATCGCCTCCGTCACTTTCGTGGACCGGACCACCAGCACGTCGGGCCGGTGACGCGTCACTTCCGCAACCAGAGCTTCGTCCTGCGCTCCCGGCTGATAGAACACTTCGCATCCGGCGGATTTGAGAGCATCCAGGCCGGACTGCTCGAACTTGTCGGCAATGAGAACGCGCACACGAACCTCCTACTCCAGCGCAATAATGATGGCGCCCGCCACAATCAACAAACCACCGGCTCCCTTGGCCCAGGTCAGCCCCTCGCCCAGGAACACGGCCGCGAACACGATCACTAGCGCCACACTCAGCTTATCGATCGGCGCAACTCGCGACGCGGGTCCAACCTGCAGAGCATGAAAGTAACAGAGCCAGGAAAGCCCCGTTGCGAGTCCGGAAAACACCAGGAACAGCCACGTCTTTCTGGAAAACGCGTGGAAGCTCCCGGGCTGGCGAGTGATGAAAACCAGCAGCCACGTGAAAACAACCACCACGGAAGTGCGCACCGCCGTAGCGACATTCGCGTCGACGCCCTTTATGCCGAGTTTCGCGAGAATCGCAGTGGCCGCAGCGAACAATGCGGAGAGCAGGGACCAGACAAGCCATGTCATGGCTTAGAAAATAGCACCCTGGAAGGTTCGCGCGTGAGGGAAGAGGATTGGTTGGTTGCGAGGGACGTACTTAGATTCAAGTTGGCGCTGAGCGCAACCGTTGTTAATCCGCGAGTTTCTTCAAGATATGCTTTGCAAGGAACTCGTTGAGCTCCCGGTGACGTGGTATCGGCTGAGATATTCCTGTCCTCGGATTGATATACCAGTCGTGATTCCCACCGTGCCGAACGAACCTGCAGCCCGCTTCTTTCAGCTTACGGATCAGATCTGTTCGCTTATCCGACCGTCAGGCAGCGACCCGCCGGATGCCCGGAATCTCACCACTCGTTAGATCCCGATAAAGACCCCGAAGATTGTCCTCGAGTTCCGCCAACGTTTCGCCTTGAGTCAGGTAATCGGGGAACTCCTCAAAGTAACCGAGCCACATCTCACCGTCCTGCCAGTGGACGTAACGAGCCGTGTTCATGTGACCATTCTACAGCTTGTTGGGGGTTTTGGAACGGGTTGGTTGCGGGGGATGGATTTGAACCACCGACCTTTGGGTTATGAGCCCAACGAGCTACCAGACTGCTCCACCCCGCATTGTGATGGTATCAAAACAGGGTTGGAGCGTCAAGCTGCCCCGCTCGCGGGTATACGATGGCGGTCCCTTCCACGAGGGCGAATGGGGTCAGCTTGTGGGCGGCTGAATCCCCTGTGTTTTGAATGTGTTGCACGCCTATACCACGGACCACCAGCGCGTCCGCCACCAGCGAACGGTGACAGCGCCACGGAACCGCTTCAGCGCACATCATCGCCGCCGGAGCCTGTTCGGCCAGTTGAATCAGGGCCGCGAGCCCGCGCTCGAATTCAGGCGTCTGCATATAGTCGGCGTACCCGCGGAAACTGGCGTTTCGCCAGCCGGTATTGGGCGAATCCGGCCGCGCGCGCCGCAGCCCGCCTAACTCCGGCAAGTGCAGGTATCGAATATTCCGAACGGCCAGCGCCGCTCCCAGCGCGTCGCCGTTGTACTGCGGGTTATAACGCGAGCGCGGTATCGTCCGGATATCTACAAGCTGCTCAATCCCATGCGCCGACAGGATTTCGAGGAATTCTTCGATGGGCCGGGTGGAATGCCCGATGGTCCCCACGGTCATGCAGATGTAGACCAGCCCGTGAAGCCGGATGTTACACGAACGCACCCAGGGCGTCCATCATGCGGAGGCTCACCATGGCTGAAGTGAAAGAGACGAAACAGTGCGCGCATCCCGGCTGCATCTGCAACGCGCGGCCGGACAGCAAGTATTGCGGCACGTGGTGCGAAGGCGCGAAGGGAAAACCGGAGGTGCAGTGCGCTTGCGGGCATCCCGGCTGCAAGTGAGTTACGCTCAAGTGAGCTGGAATTTCTGATCCTAGGCTGCGGCTTCACCGGATCGCGCGTAGCGGCCCGCCTCGAGTCGCGCGGCAAGCGGGTGACGCGTCTGCATCGGGCGGAAGTGGACCTGTGCCAGCCGCATGCGCCCGAGCGCCTTCGGAATTTCGCCTGCCCGGGATGCGCGGTGCTGCATTCCGTCCCACCCGTCGAAGGCGGCGGCGACCGCACCGTCCTCCCCGCGCTGGCCGGGCTCGCCTCGCGAATAGTGTACTTGTCGTCCACCAGCGTGTATGGCGACGCTGAATTCGTGGACCACACGACGCCCGCAGTGGCCGGGACGCCGCGAATCGCAACCGAACGTGCGGTGCAAAACGGTCCCTGGTCGTCCTTGGTCTTGCGTCCCGCGGCAATCTACGGACCGGGCCGCGGAGCCCACGTCTCCATTCAAGCCGGTACGTTCCGGATGTTCGGCGCCGGCCGCAATTACGTATCGCGAATTCACGTGGATGACCTCGCGGCCCTGGCCGAAGCCGCACTGCTCAGCGACGCAAACGGCGCGTGGCCGGTGGCCGATGACGAGCCCTGTGAATCGCGCGAGATCGCGGCCTTCTGCGCGGAGTTGTTACATGTCCCCATGCCTCGGCCTGCTGCCGCGAGCGAACTTCACCGGACCCGCCGAGCCAACCGCCGCGTGGACGGCTCCGCCATCCGCCGGTTGCTGGGAGTAGAGGTGCAATACCCTTCGTACCGCACCGGAATCCCGGCGGCGCTCGCGGCGACTGGGGTAAAATGAAAGTCCCGGTGAGGTGCGAGAGTGGTTGAATCGGGCGGTCTCGAAAACCGTTGAACCTTTGCGGGTTCCGTGGGTTCGAATCCCACCCTCACCGCCAGAATATCAGCACTCACATCCCCGCGAAGGGCTGAACAGCGCTATTACTGACATAATCGAGAGGAGGAACGGCCAACAATGCAGATCACGCTAGAATTGCCTGAAGACATCGCGGAAGGACTTGAATCGAAGTGGAAGGATCTTCCTCGGGCTGCTCTCGAAAGCCTTGCGCTCGAGGGATATCGTTCGCATGCCCTCACCACCTCGCAGCTTCGAAGGTTACTTGGTTTCGAGACGCGGATGCAGGTCGAGACCTTTCTCAAAGAGCACGAAATCTACGACTATTCGGCTGCGGATTTCGAACAAGATCGAGAGACTCTTCGGGAAATCCGAATGAGAGAATCTCGGCCCTGACTCTGGGGGCTTGCCGATGGTCGTCGTCGCTGACGCCTCCCCAATCAACTATCTCGTTCTGATCGACCAGATCGAGATCCTTCCTCGCCTGTACGCCAGAGTTCTAGTCCCACCCGCCGTCCTCCAAGAGTTAAAACATCCGGTCGCCCCTGCGCCTGTTCGAGACTGGGCCGCGAATCCGCCGGAATGGTTAGAGGTTCTGGCCCCTAAGAGCAGCTACGTCAATGTCGCCCGACTGGACCGTGGAGAAAGTGAGGCGATTGCTCTCGCCATCGATATGCATGTCGAAGTGCTGCTCATCGATGAGCAGTCAGGACGCCTGGAAGCGGCACGCCGCGGACTGAAGGTTGCGGGCACTCTTTCCGTTCTCGATGAAGCCGATCACGCGGGACTAGTCGATTTCGATACAGCCGTTGCGCGTTTGCTCCAGACAAGCTTCAGAATTTCGCAAGCGGTACTGGCCGAGATCAGAGAAAAACGATCTGTTTGACAGATGCCCAGTAAGATCGACCAGATGAACCCCTAGTGATCCTACCCTACAGCGTGGCCCCGCCGCCCACGTGCTCCGCCTGGTCTCGCTTCTCCTGATCTTCCAGGCAGTACTCCGCCCACGGTATTGCTTCCAGGCGCGCCGGCTCAATCTCGCGGTCGCAATCGAGGCACTTGCCGTACGTGCCCTCTTCGATGCGGCGCAGCGCGTCCTGAACCTTTACCAGCGTGGTGGACGCCAGCGTGCCCAATTCGAGCGCCTCGGATACGATCTGCGCCGTGGTGGCGTCATCCATGGGATCGCGAACTTCCGCTTCACCAGCCGCGCGGGCTTCGTCTTCGATACGGGCGATATCCGCAATAAGCTCTTGCTCTTTTGCCAGCAGCTTCTGTTTGTAGTGTTTCGTGTTCATGGGCTACGACGTTAGACCGAAATCGGCCCAACGGGTTTCGCATGCTACGTTAAACACATGGAGACCGCCGTCGACCCGCTCATTCGCGGCGTCGATCTGTCGAAGAAATTCCGCTCCGGCCCCAATGAGCTGGTGATCTTCTCCGGCATGAACTTTGAAGTGGCCCGCGGCGAGCGCCTTGCCCTGATCGGCGAATCCGGCGCTGGAAAAAGCACGCTGCTCTACCTGCTGGGCGGTCTGGACAGGCCTTCCAGCGGTACGATATACTTCAATCATAAGGACATCTCCAGTCTCTCGGACACCGAGGCCGCCAGCTTTCGCAACCGGGAGATCGGATTTGTGTGGCAGAATCATTCGCTGTTGCCGGAGTTTACGGCGGTTGAGAACGTGATGATGCCTCTGTTGATACGGGGCGATCCCAGCGCCCAGGCGCTGTCAGAGTCGTTGGCGAGGTTGAATGAAGTTGGATTGCATGACCGCGCCCACCATCGCGCGGGTGAATTATCGGGGGGTGAGCAGCAGCGTGTCGCCTTGGCGCGAGCCTTGGGCGGCAACCCGAAAGTACTTCTGGCGGACGAACCCACCGGCAACCTGGATTTCAGGACCGGTGAAATGATTATCTCCCTGCTTGAGGATCTGCATCGCCTGCATTCGCTCACGTCCATCTTCGTCACGCATAACCTTACGTTCGCCAGGCGCTGCGATCGCATCTTACAGTTGGAACGGGGCGTTCTGTCCCCTTGGCCGGGAACTGGTGGTCCACCCCAATCTTCCGGCCATGATCAGCCGATAATGTGGAAAGACGGCGGTAATTATGTTTGAACGTTATACCGAGAAGGCCCGTAGAGTCATCTTTTTCGCACGCTACGAGGCCAGCCAGTTCGGCAGCCCCTATATCGAGACCGAGCATCTCTTGCTGGGACTGCTGCGCGAGGACAAAGCCCTTGCCAACCGATTCTTGCGCTCGCACGCTGCCATCGAGTCTATCCGGAAGCAGATTGAGGCGCACACTACCATTCGAGAGAAAGTTTCCACCTCCGTGGATCTTCCGCTCAGCCATGAGTGCAAGCGCGTGCTGGCTTATGGCGCGGAAGAGGCCGAGCGTCTCAGTCACAAACACATCGGCACCGAGCACCTGCTGCTCGGCCTGCTGCGCGAAGAGAAGTGTTTCGCCGCTGAAATCCTGCATGAGCGCGGCTTGCGCCTTTCGCAAGTGCGCGAAGAGATCCAGCGCTCATCGTCGGAAAAAGTGTCTTCCAACCGTCCCAAGGAAAGCTCGTTGCTGGCCGAGTTCAGCCGGGACCTCACGCAGGCCGCCATTGACGGTTCACTTGATCCGCTCATCGGCCGCGATTATGAGCTGGAGCGCGTGGTCCAGATCCTCTGCCGCCGCACCAAAAACAATCCCGTGCTGATCGGCGAACCCGGCGTGGGTAAGACTGCTATCGTGGAAGGCCTCGCCCAGCGCATCGCCGAAGGCGACGTCCCCAGCTTCCTGTCGGACAAGCGCATCCTCGCTCTGGATCTTTCGCTCATCGTCGCCGGCACCAAGTACCGCGGCCAATTCGAAGAACGGCTCAAGACCATCATGAAGGAGCTGATGGAGAATCAGAACGCCATCATCTTCATCGATGAGTTGCACACGCTGGTAGGCGCCGGATCGGCCGAAGGCTCGCTGGATGCCGCCAATATCTTAAAGCCCGCGTTGTCCCGCGGCGAGATTCAGTGCATCGGCGCCACCACGCCCGGCGAGTATCGCAAGTCCATCGAAAAGGACCGCTCGCTCGAACGCCGCTTCCAGGCCGTGAAAGTGCCTCCGCCCACCGAAACAGACGCCATCCGTATTCTCTTCGGAATCAAGGAGCGCTACGAGAAATTTCACGCTGTTGCGTACACCGATGAAGCCGTGGAATCCGCCGTGCACGCTTCCACACGTTTCATCCCGGACCGCTTTCTGCCGGACAAGGCCATCGATCTGATCGACGAAGCCGGCGCGCGCGTCAAGCTGCGCCAGACCACGCTGCCCAGCGAAGTGGCTGACATCCAGAAGCGCATCAAGTTCATCGTCCATCGGATGGAGAACGCCATCGCCAATCACGAATTTGAAAAGGCGCGCTTCTACTCCGACGAAGAACGCAAGGAGCGCGAGAACCTTCGCCAGCTCCGCGAAAAGTACAACCTCGACGACACCTCCACTGGTGTAGTGACCAAGGACGATATCGAAGACGTGGTGGCTCGCTGGACCGGCGTGCCCATGACCGCCATCAAGGAAGAAGAAGTCTCCAAGCTGCTGCGCATTGAGGAAGAACTGCACAAGCGCATCATCAGCCAGGAGAAAGCTCTCTCCGCCTTGTCTCGCGCTATCCGCCGCTCGCGAGCCGGGCTGAAGTCGCCCAAGCGGCCGGCCGGATCCTTCCTGTTCCTGGGGCCCACTGGCGTCGGCAAAACCGAAGTGGCCCGCGCGCTGGCCGAGTTTCTGTTCGGCAGCGAAAAATCGCTCATCCGTTTCGACATGTCCGAGTTCATGGAAAAGCACTCGGTCTCGAAGCTGATCGGATCGCCTCCCGGCTATGTCGGCTATGAGGAAGGCGGACAGCTCACCGAACGCGTGAAGCGTGCGCCTTACTCCATCATCCTGCTGGACGAAATCGAGAAGGCGCACCCCGACGTCTACAACATCCTGCTCCAGGTTTTCGAGGATGGCCAGCTCACCGATGGGCTCGGCAATACGGTCGACTTCAAGAACACCATCATCATCATGACTTCCAACCTGGGCGCGCGCTTCCTGGACAAAAAGAGCCAGATCGGTTTCGCCGCGCCGTCCAACAGCGGTGTGCCACCCAAGGTGGAAGACCAGGTGATGGCCGAAGTGAAGAAGGCCTTCAATCCCGAATTTCTCAACCGCCTGGATGAGGTGATTCTGTTCACGTCGCTCACTGACGACGATCTGCTGCGCATCATCAGCCTGCTGGTGGAGCACATCAACGTGAATCTGGTCCCCAAGCAGATCAAGATTCGCGTCAATGAGGACGCCGCCCGCTACATCCTCGAGAAGACGCTAGTGGACCGCAGCTACGGCGCGCGCCCGTTGCGCCGGGCCCTGCAAAAATATGTCGAGGACCCGCTGTCCGACGCCCTGATCCAGGGCTCTCTGCCGCGCCCCTCGGAGCTGGAAATCTACCTGGGCGACACCGGAATTTACTGCCGCCCCATCGCCGGCGAGCTCCAGGAGCAGCCGGTCGGCGCCCCAGGCGAGGACTTGGCCCCGGCCGCGGGAACGCCGTTATATATGTTCTGAGGAGCGTTGGTGTCTAAGAAGCACCGAACTGTCCAAAAATCACCACCATGGAGCAGACCACAGGCTTTATTTCAGGTGGATGCGTTTGGTGGTACAATTGCTTTGATGAGTTGTGACGGTGGGGCGAATGTCAGGCGAATACCTTACGTTAGTTAGGAAGAAGAAGCTCAATGGCGTCGGGACCGGCTCTATCCACAGGCAGCAAGTACGAACCACTCAGCGACTTGTACTTGGCTCTCTCGAAGCAATTGGACATCCTTTCCGAAGAAGGCAAATGGCTTGAGGTGCGGCCGGAAAACCCATCGGCGCTCAACGAGGAAGTCCGGCTGAAGCTTCAGGAATTGTCCCCTGTACTTGGGGAATTATCGGATACTGTCTGCAAGGACTTCGAGAAAACGCAGGAGTTCGTGTTCGGCGGTCCTCACAAGAACGATGCTGAGTTGGCCAATTTTCGCGATTATCTTCGCGATCATGCCTTACTTTACGCGGATCTCGCCGACGAGAAGGCTACTCGACAATAACTTCGAACTCCGTCTCGGCTAAGTCCTCGATATATTGCTCATCCCAGTCCGGCATCGACTTATCGGTGTGAATCCGGTTGGCTAGATCTTCGACAAATCGATCCGCCATAGTTGCGGGTGAAACATTTCGATTGGCGCTGTCCGAATCTGATGCTTGAGTTGCCGAGCGACTGTTCGATCGGTGATTGATCGGTTGACCGGGCGCAGAAGATTTGCTCGCAGGTCCTTCACTTTGGGATGGTTGACGTCCTTCTTCTTTACGGCGGAATCTAACATCTCGTACAGCGTCAACGGATTTGAGGATGGGCCATTTGCCAGGGGATTCAGTTCCCTCGCAAACCACGCGTAATAGACTTGCGCCAGATCGGCATCTCTCAGTCCCTCCATCTCGCGCAGCCCTCGTATCAGCGCGCACGAAATCCAACTCTGGCAGGTGAACCCGAACATGTTTGTGCGCAAGGGATTCTTCAGAACAACGATACGCACGTTCTAGCCGATGACCACTCTAGCAAAGTCCGAATCGCATACAATGGCGGCGTAATGAAAGCAGCACTCCTCTCCCTCTCTCTTCTCCCCCTCTGCTTCGCCGCCGATCTCCGCATCGGCATCGTCGGTACCGACACTTCCCACGTCACCGCCTTCACGAAAATCCTGAACGACCCACAGACCCCCGATCATGTTCGTGGAGCCCGCGTGGTCGCCGCCTGGAAGGGCGGCAGCCTCGACCTCGACCAGAGCCGCGACCGCATCGAAAAGTTCACTAGCGAGCTTCAGGAAAAGTGGGGCGTGCGCATCGTTCCCACCATTGAAGAACTCGCCCGCGACGTGGATGCTGTGCTACTCACCAGCGTGGATGGCCGAGTTCATCTGGCGCAGGCAAGGGCGGTAATCGCCGCGCGCAAGCCGCTGTTCATCGACAAGCCGCTGGCCGCGACACTCGAAGACGCGCGCGAGATCGCGCGCCTCGCGGACCAGGCGGGCGTCCCTTGGTTCAGCGCATCCAGCCTGCGTTTCTCACGAGTCTCGGAATTGCGGCGGCCGGATCTGGAGGGCGCGGCCACCTGGGGACCGGGGCCGCTCGAGCCGCACCATCCCCTGGACCTCTCCTGGTACGCCATCCACGCCGTCGAAATGCTATATACAATCCTCGGACCAGGTTGCGAGGAAGTCACGCGCATCTACACGACCGATGTCGACGTGATAGTGGGCCGCTGGAAGGATGGCCGCCTGGGCACCGTGCGCGCGCTGCGACCGTACGGCAAGTACGGCGCGGTGGCTTACGGCCGCGACCAGAAAGTGGAAGTCTTGACCGAACCGAACGACGGCTACGTCCCGCTAGTGCGCGAGATCGTAAGCTTCTTCGAAACGCGCAGGCCGCCGGTGGCAAATTCGGAGACGCTCGAAATTTTCGCTTTCCTCGACGCCGCACAGCGCAGCAAGGAAGCCGGCGGCAAGCCCATGCGCCTGCGCTGACAAACGCACAAGCTAAAGCATGTGCTACCTGCCGCTCGCGGTACTGCCGCTCGCGGTACTGCGGTTTGCGGTACTAAATCAATGCTCAATCCGCATCGAATAAAACGAACGCCACACAAACACCACCGACACCAGGAAGAACCCCGCTGCCAGCAAATGCGTCAATCCCGGCCCCTGATCCTTCGTCAGCGACACGGCCAGCTCCACGGCCAGCAATCCGAACAGCGTCGTAAACTTGATGATCGGGTTCATGGCCACCGATGATGTGTCCTTGAACGGATCGCCCACCGTATCGCCTACCACCGTCGCATCGTGCAGCGGCGTTCCCTTTTGCTTTAACACCGTCTCGACAATCTTCTTGGCGTTGTCCCAGGCCCCGCCCGCATCAGCCATGAAGATCGCCTGATACAACCCGAACAGCGCAATCGAGATCAGGTAGCCGATGAAGAAGTACGGCTCGGCGAATGCAAACGCCAGCGTGGCGAAGAACACCACCAGGAAGATGTTGAACATGCCTTTCTGCGCGTACTTGGTGCAGATCTCCACCACCTTTTTGCTGTCGCTGACGGATGCTTTCTCCGAACTCTCCAGATTGATATTGGCCTTGATGAACTCCACCGCGCGGTAAGCGCCCGTGGTGACGGCTTGCGTGGATGCACCGGTGAACCAGTAAATAATCGCGCCGCCGGTGATCAAACCGAGCAGGAACGGCGGATGCAGAATCGACAGAAACCGCAGCAGATCCGGCTGCAGGCCATTCGTCAGTCCCACTACGATAGAGAAAATCATCGTGGTCGCTCCGACTACGGCGGTGCCGATCAGTACCGGCTTCGCGGTCGCCTTGAACGTATTGCCCGCGCCGTCGTTCTCTTCCAGATTTTCCTTGGCGCGCTCGAAGTTCGCCGTGAATCCGAAGTCGCGCTTGAGTTCCGCTTCAATCCCCGGTATCTGCTCAATAGTCGACAGTTCATACACCGACTGCGCGTTGTCCGTCACCGGTCCATACGAATCCACAGCGATGGTTACAGGGCCCATTCCCAGGAATCCGAATGCCACCAGACCAAACGCGAATACCGCCGGGGCGATCATCAATGAACCCAGGCCATAACCGCTGACGAAGTACGCAATGGCCATCAGGATCATGATCGCCATGCCCAGCCAGTAGGCGCTGAAGTTTCCCGCGACCAGGCCGGACAGAATGTTCAACGATGCGCCGCCCTCGCGCGATGAGGTCACCACTTCGCGCACGTGCCGCGAATGCATGGACGTGAACACCTTTACGAGCTCGGGAATGATGGCTCCCGCGAGCGTGCCGCATGTGATTACGCTCGATAGCTTCCACCACAGCGTGGTATCGCCGCCCAGATCGGGAATCATGTAGTACGAAACCAGATACGTCAGCGCAATGGAGATGATCGATGTCAGCCACACCAGCGTGGTCAGCGGCACTTCGTAATTCAGCTTGTCCCGATCCGCGTAGCGCGCCTTGGCGATGGCGGCGTTGATGAAATACGAGACGCCCGAGGAGATCACCATCACCACGCGCATGACGAAGATCCAAACCAGCAGTTGAACCTTGAGCACCGGCGTATTCACCGCCAGCAGAATAAACGAAATCAGCGCGACGCCGGTGACGCCGTAAGTTTCGAACCCGTCGGCGCTGGGCCCCACCGAGTCGCCCGCGTTGTCGCCAGTGCAATCCGCGATCACGCCGGGATTGCGCGCGTCGTCTTCCTTGATCTTGAACACAATCTTCATCAGATCCGCGCCGATGTCGGCGATCTTGGTGAAGATGCCTCCTGCCACGCGCAATGCCGCCGCGCCCAGGCTCTCGCCAACGGCGAATCCGATAAAGCACGGACCCGCGTAGTCGCCCGGAATAAATAGCAGGATGAACAGCATGATCAGCAGTTCCACGCTGATCAGCAGCATGCCGATGCTCATGCCGGCTTTCAGCGGGATCTCGTAACACGGGAACGGTTTCCCCTGCAGGCTGGCGAACGCCGTGCGCGAATTGGCGAAGGTGTTGACTCGAATTCCGAACCACGCCACGCCGTAGCTGCCCGCGATACCCACCAGGCTGAACAGCAGGATCACAACCACCTTGAAGGCCCCCAGCGGCGGAGTCTGTAGCATGCCGAAATAGACCACCATGATGATTCCGATGAAGAATTCCAGAATCAGCAGGAATTTCCCTTGGGTGAGCAGATAGGTCTTGCAGGTTTCGTAAATCAGCTCGGAGATCTCGAGCATGGAGCGATGCACGGCCATGTTTTTGAGCTGCGTGAAGATCACCAGCCCGAACAGCAGCCCCAGCGCGCAGACGCCCAGCCCGTACATCAAAAGCGTGCGTCCGTCAATTCCTCCGAGGAATGTCGCCTGGCTGAGATCGGGCAGAACCAGATGCGCTTCACCGGCGGCCTCGGGCGTTTGGGCGTGCGCCTGCATCGGGGCGATTGCCGCCAGTACCAGCGCCGCCAGCATAGGCAGCAGTAGCGAAAACAGTCGTTTGCGCCGCAACAAGAGCGTGGGTGCGGAATACAGGTTCAATCGGTCCTCCAATAAGTTTTCCTGAGATTTTGGCCGTGGAAACCCAGGCCAGCAGCAACCCGTTACGATAGCGCAGCCAGGCCCTCTGGCGCAATGCCACCCCCCTCATGTGGGGCCTGGCGCCGTGGCGCCTACGAACCCATAACTTCGAGGATCAAGCACTTCAAGTACAGCGTCTCCGGCACGGTCAACAGGATCGGATGATCCGCCGCCTGCGTGCGGCGCTCGATCACGCGCAGCTTTTTTCCCGCGTCCAGGGCGGCCTCGGCCACAATCTCCAGCAGCATGGCCTCGCTGACATGGTGCGAGCACGAACACGTCACCAGTACGCCACCCGGCGCGAGCAGCTCCAATGCGCGCCGGTTGATCTCCTTGTACCCTCGCGCCGCGCCTTCCACGCTGGCCCGCGACCGTGCGAACGCCGGCGGATCCAGCACTACCGTGGAGTACCGGTGATGCGCGCCAGCTTCGCGCGCCAGCACATCGAACACATCGCCTTCCTCGAATTGAACGTTGGTAATTCCGTTGCGGTCCCGATTTTTCTCGGCCGCCTGCAGACTCGCCGCCGAGCTGTCCACCGCCAGCACGCTTTCGCAGCGCCCTGCCATATGCAGCGCGAATCCGCCGGTGGAAGTGAAGCAATCCAGCGCGCGTCCATGCGCGTAACGCGACGCCGCCACGTAGTTCTCGCGCTGATCCAGATAAATCCCGGTCTTTTGACCGCGCAGCAAATCCGCGCCGAAAGCGAGACCGTTCATGCGAACCTCGACACTCTCCGGTACCTCGCCTCGCAGCACGCCCGAAATCAGCGGCAGCTCCTCGCGCCGCCGCACGGAAGCATCGTTGCGTTCCAGAATTCCGGACGGCGCGAATAATTCCTCTAGACAGCTCACAATCTCGCCCTTGGCGCGATCCATGCCCTGAGTCAAGGTCTGAATAACCAGATAGCCGCCGTAGCGGTCCACGATGAGCCCCGGAAGCTGATCCGCTTCCGCGAATATCAACCGGAACGCATCTGATCCGGAAACGATGCGCTTGCGATATGCGTCGCCAGCCGCGATGCGCCGCAGAAAAAACTCACGCTCCACTGGCTCCACGCGATCTGACAACATCCGCAGTGTGATCTGCGAGGAGGCACTGTAGTGGGCGGTACCGAGGGCGCGGCCAGACGGATCCACCACCACGACCGCATCGCCCGGCTCGGCCTCGTCCCGGACGGTGACATCGCTCGAAAAGATCCAGGGATGGCCAGAAGCCAGACGGCCGGCGGCCTTGCGGTTAACGCGGATGGAGTGCAAATTTCATGGTGGCACAGGCCTTCAGCCTGTGCGCGTGCCGGCCTTGAAACTTGGAGAAGGCCGGTTGTTAAACTTGGCCCACAGCCCACCGGGCCGCTTCGCTGATGGTGCCGTCCTCCGAAGCACTCAGCTTTTCCAGTGCGGGGAGAAACTTGGCGTCGTGCGTGTTGCCCATGGCGATGGCCACGTTGCGCAAGAAGCCGGAGTAGCGCGATCGGCTGATGGGGCTGTCGCGGTAGAGTTCGCGAAACGCCGCCTCCGTAAGACCCGCCAGCTTCTCCAACTCCGGCGCCACCTCACGCGGAGCGAACCGTGCGTCCCCCGTTACCGGCGCGTCTCGATTCCACGGACACACATCCTGGCAAATGTCGCACCCGAACACGTGATTCCCCACATTCGCTCGATGCTCCTCGGGAACCGGCCCGCGCAGCTCGATAGTCAAATACGCGATACACAGCCGCGCATCCAGCTCGTACCCCGCGGGCGCGATCGCCTGCGTAGGACACGCGTCGATGCACGCCGTGCAGGTTCCACACCGGTCCGCGGGCGCCGTGTCCGGCGCAATCTCCAGCGACGTCAGCAGTTCGCCCAGAAAAAACCAGCTCCCCTGCTGCTGGTTAATCAGGCACGTGTTTTTCGCCGTCCAGCCCAGCCCCGCCTCGCGCGCGTAAGCGCGTTCCAACAGCGGCGCGGTATCCACGCAGATCTTGTACTCATGCTCCCCTAGCGCGCCCGCCAGCTGCTCCAGCCCCTCCCGCAAGACGTCGTGATAATCGTCACCCCATGCATAGCGCGAGATCCACGCCCGATCCGTATCGGCAAATTCAGCCGACCGCGCCTCTGGACCGTTGTACAGCTTCCCCACGCAGATCACCGATCGCGCCGAGGGCAGCAGCAAACGCGGATCGGCCCTCAGATCCCCCCTGTGATCCGTGAGATAACCCATCGCCCCGGCCTTCCCGCCCTGCACCCACGCCTGGTAGTGCCGGTGGTCCGAAAGCGGCGTGGCGGCCGCCACTCCAGCCAGTTCAAAGCCGCACAATCCGGCCAGCCGTTTGACCTCGTTCGGCGTCATATTCCTATGTTCGCCTAAGGCAAGTGCCTGGTATCTACCCGTTCGATCCGACATATCCCCATACGGTGGACAATTGTGTCGCTTTGACCCATTCGTGTAGATCTCTTAACCCAGTGTCCCGTATACTCTTAGAAAGACTATCTACTCCTGGAGGGAGACCGCGAAAGCAGTCTCAACCGAGAAAACTATGCGCAAGCCAATCAAGTACGCTGAGAAAGCCGTGACCATGGCCGCCGGAGCGGCCTGGGTGGTATACGACAAGCTCAACCAAATCAAGCAGAATCCGTCGTTTACGCCGAAATGGTCAGAAAAGCCGCTGCTCAAAAGCTACGAGAAAACGAAGCCCCCGCTCGGCTGGCCCCGCGAGACCGATTCCCTCTGCCCGCGCTGCGTCCCGGAGATTCGGCAACAGATTGTCGACGGCAAGCTCCCTCACGAAATCCTTTTGAATGAAAAGGTTGGCGAGATCAAAGCGCAAATTATCGAGCGCGATGGCAAAATCCTGATGGTGAAGGAGTGCCCCACCCACGGCCGCTTCGAAGACGTGATGGCCATGGACACCGCCTTCTTCAAGCACCTCGAGGATGTGTTCCCCGGTCGCGACATCCGCGCCCACGCCGACGAAAAGCTCCACAATCACGGCACCAGCACCATCAAGCACGGCCGCGGATCGGTCCTCACCGTCGACCTTACCAACCGCTGCAACATGATGTGCGATCCCTGCTTCATGGATGCCAACCAGGTCGGGTTCGTGCATGAGCTGTCCTGGGAAGATATCCAAAGGCTGCTCGACAACGCCATTTCCATCAAGCCGCGCCGCCAGATGTCCGTGCAGTTCTCCGGCGGCGAACCGACCCTTTCTCCGTATTTCCTGGACGCCGTCCGCTACTCGCGCAAGGTAGGCTACAACTCCGTCCAAGCAGCCACCAACGGCATCGAGTTCGCCAAGAGCAAGGATTTCTGCCGCCAGGCCGCCGAAGCCGGATTGCGCTACGCATATCTGCAGTTCGACGGAATCGGCAATGCCGCCAACTCACACCGCGCCGTCGGCAATTTGTTTGATGTGAAGCTGCAGGCCATCAACAACCTGCATGAAGCTGGCGTCGAGATCGTACCCGTCACCACCATCATCAACGGCATCAACAATGAGCAGGTGGGCCGCATCATCCAGTTCGCGCTGGACAATCCCAAGAAGATTTCGTTCCTGAGCTTCCAGCCAGTGTCCTTCACGGGCCGCGATGAAGCGGTTACGGACGACCGCCGCGAAGCGCAACGCTACACACTGTCGCACCTGGCGCATGACGTGAAGAACCAGATCGGCATGGGCGAGCCGATTCGCGACTGGTTCCCGATTTCGTTCATGGCCACGTTCTCCGATTTCGCCGATATGGTTCACGGACCTGCCGCCGAATGGGGCCAGTTGAGCTGCGGCTGCCATCCCAATTGCGGCATCGGTATGGCCGTGATGATCGACAAGGAAACCAAGGAATTTGCTCCCGTCACCGCGTTCCTCAATGCGGAGCGGCTGGCGAAGGACATCGCGCGCGTCACCGACGGCGCGCGTGGCAAGGTGCTCTCGGGCGTCGGCGCCGCGCTGGCGCTGTTGCGCAATTACGATCCGTTCAAAGCGCCGTCGCAGTTCAAGATGACGGACATGCTGGCGAAGTTCGACAAGTGCTTCCACGTGACCGGTCGCGATTACGGCAAGGTGTCGGGTGACCGCACCATGGACGATATCGAGAAGCGCCGCAAAGACCGCTGGAACTTCCTCTTCATCGCCGGCATGTGGTTCCAGGATCTCTTCAATTACGATTTCCGCCGCACCGAGCAGTGCATCATCCCCTACGCCACGCAGGAAGGCGAAATTTCGTTCTGTGCGTATAACACCGGTGTGGGCTGGCGCAACATCATCGAAAAGATGCACATGACCGCCACGCTCACCAAATGGTATGACGAGCACGGCCGCCATGAGATCTTCGCCGGCGGTAAAGCCGTGAAGCTGCCGCAGGTGGAGCACTCACTGGTGCTGAAGAACGAGCTGGTCACCATGGAAGTGCAGCATGACCTCGATTCCAAGGGCATCGCCAAAACCGCTCGCGAAGAAAAAACCCGCGCCCGCGATGAGAAGCTCCGCCAGACGCAGGAAAATGAGCGAATGGCCAAACTCTACCGCGAGCACGTCCTGAAGGAAGCTCCCAAGCCCGCCGACTTGGTGTCAATCGGCGAGATCCTGCCTGCTGCGAAGAAAACGGAGACTCGGGAAGAAGTCGGCTCCTTCGGGGATTGAACGACCGCCCGCGCGCGTCAGCAAGCGTACGTGGTCCACGGGCGTGAAAGGTATCGTTGCGCTTCCTGACGGTCGCGGCTCGGATGCGTGTGCACGCTGCGCTCTGCCAGCATCTCGAATAGCGACAGATCCGACATGATCTTCGATACCAGCGCTGCGTGCATCGCATGGCCCGCGCGTTCGGCGATCACGTGCCCCAACAGCGAGCACGTTCTGCAGGAAGCTCCCAGGCCCGTCCTGCCCGACGAGAAGAAAACGGAGACCGGGAAGAAGTCGGCTCCTTCGGGGACTGAACGACCGCCGCTGACTGAGCCGCGCGCGTTAGCAAGCGTACGTGGTCCACGGGCGTGAAAGAACCAGGTATCGTTGCGCTTCCTGACGGTCGCGGCTCGGAATGGAGCGGTCTTCAGCTCACCAGCGCGTGCACTCTGCTCTCCGCCAGCATCTCGAATAGCGACGGATCCGACATGATCTTCGACACCAGCGCTGCGTGCATCGCATGGCCCGCGCGTTCGGCGATCACATGGCCCAACAGCGAGCACGTCCTCAAGGAAGCTCCCAAGCCCGCCGACCTGGTGTCAATCGGCAAGATCCTGCCCGCTGCAAAGAAAACGGAGACTCGGGAAGAAGTCGGCTCCTTCGGCCATTAAGTTTCTGCCGAATGAGCCTGGAGCCTAAAGGCGATCGTGCTCTTCGGGTTCCACGTCCGGAATTTCGTTCAAGGCTCGCTCGAACGCGTCCCGGTTGAACATCTTGGCCCGCGTTTCGACGTATTCGCGGCTGGCCAGCCGACTAGCGAGAACCGCGGACACGAACTCCTCAATTGAGACGTGGTCCTTGGCGGCAAGCTCGGCGGCCTTTTCGTACAAATCCTCGGGTACGGCGATGCTCTTGCTCATTTCTCCTTTCTATTGTCCTCAATCTTCAGGCGTTGAGCTTCACGTTTTCCAACGGCCTCGTATTCGAGGAGCAGAGGCACCGAGATCAGCGGTACCCATCCCCGGCCAAACTGGCGCAAGATGGCGAAGGATGCTCCTCGCTGGGACCGAAGAGCCGCGATGACTACATTCGTGTCCAAGACAATCGAATACATGGGGCGGGGTGCTGCCTATTTTACCGCCGGAGTTCCGGGCGGTTTTGTTTTCAGCTGACCAGCGCGTGCAAGCTGCGCTCGGCTAGCTGGTCGAAGTGCAGCATCTCGAACAGCGACGGATCGGACATGATCTTCGACACCAGCGCTGCGTGCATTGCATGGCCCGCGCGTTCGGCGATCACGTGGCCTAGCAGCGGCTTCCCCATTAGCGCCAGGTCTCCGATCAAATCCAGCGCCTTGTGGCGGCAGCATTCATCGGCGAAGCGCAGGCCTTCGGGATTGCGCGCCGATTCCGGATCAAAGCACACCGCATTCTCGAGCGTCGCGCCGCGGATCAAGCCCATGTCGCGCATCTGGTCCAGCTCATGCGCGAATCCGAACGTGCGCGCCGGCGCGATGTCCGCCGCATAGCGCTCTGGGGTCACTTCCATATCCAGCGACTGCTTCCCGATCAGCGGATGATCGTAGTAAACGTCCACGGTGAGCAAAAACTGGTCGGCCGGCAAAATCGAGATGCGCTTGCCCGGCGCTTCCACGGTAACCGGGCGGCGTATCCGCAGATACCGCTTGCGCTTGCGGTACGATTTCAACCCCGCGTTCCGCAGCAGATCCACAAACGGCTGCCCGCTGCCGTCCAGGATCGGGACTTCCAGGTTATCGATCTCCACATAGGCGTTGTCGATGCCCATGCTGTACAACACGCTCAGCAGATGCTCGGTGGTGGAGATCAGGACGCCCTGGCGCATCAAACTGGTGGCGTAGCTCACTCGCGCCACGTACCGCCAGCTTGCCGGGATCGCGAAATTGTCGAGGTCGGTACGAATAAAAACGATGCCCGTGGCCGGAGGCGCCGGAAGAATCCGAATGGTCACGGGGACCCCGCTATGAAGACCTACACCAGTTGCTTCAACCGCCCGCTGGACAGTGGTCTCAAATCGCACCTCCACCTCCCTCTCTCCAACCAAGTGTTCATTCTACCAGCGTTGGGACGTACAGCCTAGGTTTTTGATTCAAAACGGTTTGTAAAGTTTCGTGTGTGGTAGTTTAGCCACAGTGGGGACCGCTCCTTGTGTCCATTTCACTCCGCTTGCCCCTACACTCCGGGGAAGAAAAAGTGGAACACGTTCAGCGACAGCCAGCCCACCACAGCCGATGCCGGAATCGTCACCACCCACGCCCAGACGATGTTCTTCGCCACGCCCCAGCGCACGGCCTTGATCCGCTGAATGGATCCGACCCCCATGATGGCGCCCGCGGTCACGTGCGTCGTCGAGATGGGAGGCGCGGGGTGCATGAAGTTCGCGGTAAAGATGATCACCATCGCGGCCGCCGTCTCGGCGCAGAATCCGGTCCGAGGCTTCAGCTTGGTAAGGCGCGCGCCCATCGTGTAAATGATCCGCCAGCCGCCGCTCAAGGTTCCCAGCGCGATTGCGGCGCAGGCCGCTAGCATCACCCAGATGGGCACCTCGAATTTGGTCTGGTACTTGGCCGTCACCAGCACGGCCGTGATAATTCCCATGGTCTTCTGTGCGTCGCCGTTCCCGTGCGACAAGCTCAGCGCCGCACTCGACAGAAGCTGCAGCCGGCGGAAGTAGCGGTCCATTTTCTGGGGGCTGAAATTATGGAACAGCCGGTAGACCAGAATCATCAAGAGGATCGCCAGTCCCATACCCAGCAGCGGCGCCAGGACAATGAAGATCAGCGTCAGCGTCCAGCCGCTGACAATGATGGCATCGAAACTGTGCAGCAGACCTCTGGAGTGCGCCACGTGCGCCATCGCGGCCCCGGCGTAGCCGCCCATCAACGCATGCGATGAGCTGGTGGGCAGGCCCAGCCACCACGTGATCAGATCCCAGGTGATGGCGCCCAGCACGCCGGCTAGAATCACCATCGGCGTCACGTATTCCAGGTGCACCATTCCCGAGCCCACGGTCTTGGCGACAGCGGTTCCCAGCAGGAACGCCGCGGCGAAATTCCACATGGCGGCCCACGCCACGGCCTTGAGCGGGCTCAGCACACGCGTCGAAACTACGGTCGCGATGGAATTGGCGGCGTCGTGAAAGCCATTGATAAAATCGAAAGCCAGCGCGATAAGGATGATGACCGTAGTGAGAACAAAGTTGGTCTCCATGCCGTCAGACGTTTTTCACTGAGACGTTCTGCAGCACGTCGGCAACGTCTTCGCAGTTGTCCGTGGTCTGTTCCAGAAACTCGTAGATCTCCTTCAGCTTCATCAGATTGATGGGATCTTTTTCCTTCAGGAACAACTCTTCGACGGCGCTCCGCACCAGCTGGTCCGCCACTTCTTCCAGGCGATTCACTTCAATGCAGTGTTTCAGCACCGGCTCATCGCGGCTCAGCGCCTGGAAAGCTTCCTCCAGCGACCGGGCGCAGGTATATACGATCTTGCACAGCTCCACCACCATGGGCGGAATCGGATCCAAACGATACGCCACCATGCGGTGCGCCGCGTCTTCAATTCCATCCAGCACATCGTCCAGGTGCGAGGAAAGCGAGTGGATGTCCTCCGGATCCATGGGCGTGATGAAAGTCGCGTTCAAGCGGCTGTAGATTTCATGGATCAGCTCATCGCCGCGCTGCTCCAGCGTCTTGATCTTCGCCGCCGCGCTGGCCAGCGCCGAGTTGCCCGCTTGCGCTCCATCCAGCAGCGTCTGGGCCGCCTCCATGATCACCTTGGCCTGGCTCAGGAAGAAGTCGTAAAACTTTTCTTCGCGTGGAAGAAATCTCATAGTTGGCTCAACGTCGCGCCCCGCCTTGTCGTGAAGGCGCTATCTATCTTCGCATTGGGGAAGGGAGGGCGGCAACCGGTGTGGGACCTATCCGGTTCGATGCCAGCCCGCCGGATAACTGAATATGCGCTTGCCCGTCTTGTCGATATATTCAAACGTTCCTCCGGCCCAGGCAGCCGGTCCGCCCTCAGTCTTCACGTGGGCAAGACCGTGGAAGAAGCGGCTGGCAAGCGCGAAACGTCTGGGGATGGCCTGTTTTCCCTGTGTATCGATGTAGATATAGCCGTCGTCAGGATGTCCGATCACTGCCAGGCCTTCCGAGAATGGCTCCGCCTTGTAGAATTCAGCCGGGATCTTCAGCTTGCCGGTTTTGTCGATGAATCCGCTGGCTCTGCCGTTTTCCACCAGCGCCAGGCCGTCGGAGAATGAATGCACCGACGGGAAGGACGGAGGGATAACAAAGGTTCCTTGCAGATTGATGAAGCCCCAAAGGCCCCAACCTGAACGGCGGCCAAGCCTTCGTGAAATCCAAAGGTCGCATCGAATTCCGCGTTAATGATGCGCTTCCCAGTCTTATCGATAAACCTCCACTTGCACGGCCGGCCAGCCGACCGCGCGCGATTGTAATCGACGCCTGTACTCGGAACAACGTTGGATTCCCTGCTCATGCACGGGTCGTGATGTTCGTAATTGCGGTAATCGCACGGCCCCTCGGCGACTACCCGCGCAATGCCATTCTCGAAAGAAGTACCCGCGACAAACTGTCGCGGAATAACGAATGCGCCGGAGTGGTCAATGTAGCCTAACTTGCCCAGCACCTCAACCGCTGCTAGACCGTCCGAGAAACTGCTGACCAGACCTTGTGGATAAAACGGAAACTGTGGCGGAATTACGAATTGCCCTGAGTGATCGACGTAACCCCACTTGGAGCCGAACGTCTTGAGGGCTGCAGCGAGACGTTCGGAAAAATCCCAGATACGGAAGAAGCCGTTATCGAGGACCTTCTCTCCCTTGGAGTTGAGGAACGGTCCATCACCTGCGCCGAGTGACAATAGGCCATCGTAGAATGCTTGGCCCCAATTCGCACTCACTTCGAGACTGGGAGCAATTACAATGCGGCCGGCGCCATCAATGAATCCCGCGCGATCGTGGATGATGATACGAAAGAGAGCATCGGCTCTGTTCGATGGCGGCATCCATATCCGGCCGTCCGCTTCGCACCCGAACAGAAGCGTGCCGGTCAGAAATAAGGAAAGCAGCCGATGCACAACCGTATTTTAGCGCCGCCATCAGGCTGTCCACTCCGTCCCGCCGCCGTCTAACATGAATCATGCGACTCTGGCACGATGTCCGCTACGCCGCCCGGTTGCTCCGCCGCACGCCCGGGTTTACCATCACCGCGCTGTTGACGCTCGGCCTGGGCATTGGCGCCAA
>JALYHQ010000183.1 GCA_030776455.1 Acidobacteriota bacterium
CTGTCGAACTGCGCAAGCGCGGTTATCCCGTAACCATCTTCGATTCGCGCCCGCTTGGCGGCGGATTGAACACCTACGGAATCGCGGAGTACAAACTGCGTCCCGCCGACAGCCTCAAGGAAGTGGACCTGGTCCGCTCCCTCGGCGTCGAGTTTCGCTTCGGTACCACCGTCGGCCGCGACATCTCGCTCGAAGACCTCGAACGCGATTACGCCGCCATCTTCCTGGCCATCGGACTCGGCCCCACCGGCCCACTGAATATCCCCGGCGAGAATCTATCCGGCGTCGTGGACGCATTGCGTTTCATCGCCGATTACAAGACCGATCGCGTCATTCCCCTCGGCCGCCGCGTGGTGGTGATCGGCGGCGGGAATACCGCCATTGATGCCGCAAATGCCGCGCAGCGCCTCGGCGCGGAACATGTAACGCTGGTCTATCGCCGCAGCGAGCGCGAAATGCCCGCCTTCTCGTTCGAGTACGATCATTCCAAACTCGAAGGCGTTCACTTCGAGTTTCAAACGCAGCCCATTGCGATCCATCCCAAGCCCGGCGGTTCCGGATCGGTCGGCTCCGTGGAATGCGCCCGCATTGAACTGGGCGAGCCTGACCACAAAGGCCGCCGCCAGCCGCGCTTGCGCGATGCCCTCACGTTTCACATCGAGTGCGACATGGTAATCCCCGCTATCGGCCAGTCCCGCTTTCTCGACTTTCTCGCCGGCTGCCGTGGGATCGAAGTCCGTGACGGCTCAGTGGCCATCGATCCTGAAACCGGCCGCACGTCCAACCCGCGTTACTATGCCGGCGGCGATTGCGTGAATGGCGGACGCGAAGTCGTGGACGCCGTGGCCGAAGGAAAACGAGCGGGCATGGCCATGGCCGAATCGCTCCAGCATCTTCAGGAGGCTCAGCATGGCTGACCTGACTACGAATTTCGCCAACGGCATTCGCTGTCCCAATCCGTTCTGGCTCGCATCTGGCCCGCCGGCCAACTGCGGCGACCAGGTAATGCGCGCCTTCGACGCCGGGTGGGGCGGCGCCGTGTGGAAAACGCTCGGCGACCCCATCACCAACGTGTCCTCGCGCTATTCGTCAGTCGATTGGAACGGACAGCGCATGATGGGCTTGAACAACATCGAGCTGATCACGGACCGCCCGCTCGACGTGAACCTGCGCGAAATCTCCGAAGTCAAGAAGCGATACCCGCACCACGCTGTCATCGCATCGCTGATGGTGGAATCGAACCGCGAGGCGTGGCACACCATCGTGCATCAGGCCGAGGATGCCGGCGCCGACGGCCTCGAGCTGAACTTCGGGTGCCCGCACGGCATGAGCGAGCGAGGCATGGGCAGCGCCGTCGGCCAGGTTCCCGAATACACCGAAATGATCACCAGCTGGGTGAAGGAAGCCGCACGCACTCCCGTGCTGGTGAAGCTCACCCCCAACATTTCCGACATCCGCAATGTCGCCCGCGCCGGCAAACGCGGCGGCGCGGACGGTCTGTCCGCCATCAATACCATCAACTCCATCACCGGTATCGACCTCGACACTTTCGAGCCGCGCCCCAACGTCGGTGGCCAGTCCTCGCACGGTGGCTACTGCGGACCCGCCGTGAAACCGATCGCGCTACATATGGTGCAGCAGATCGCCGGCGACACCGGACTCCCCATCTCAGGCATCGGCGGCGTATCCGGCTGGCGCGACGCGGTGGAGTTCATGCTCTTGGGCGCCGGCACTATCCAAGTCTGCACCGCCGCAATGCATTACGGCTTCCGCATTGTCGAGGACATGGTCGACGGACTCAAGAACTGGATGGACGAAAAAGGTTTCAAGACCATCGACGATTTCCGCGGCCGCAGCCTGCATCGAATCGTGGACTGGAACAAACTCGACCTGAATTACAAAATCGTCGCTCGCATCAATCCCGAGAAATGCATCGGCTGCGAACTCTGTTACACCGCGTGCTGGGACGGCGCGCACCAGTGCATCCACTTGAATGGCGGCCACCCTCCCGCGGCCATCGAGTCGGCCAGCCGCCGCCGCATTACATCCACTCCGATTCCCAAGCTCGACGGCGCCCCCGCACCGGACGCCCGCCTTGCCCGTATCCCGCGCGTCGATGAACAAGAATGCGTCGGCTGCAACCTCTGCGCTTTGGTTTGCCCAGTGGAGAACTGCATCACCATGGTCCCCATCGACACAGGCCTCCCGTCCCAAAGCTGGCAACAACGCACAGCCGCCGCGCCAACGGAGCCGCGCCCGTAAGGAAGCGTAACGATGACCACTCTCATAACGAATGGCACCATAATCAACGCCACCACCACTCAAACGGCCGATATCCTCATCGACGGCGACACCATCAAAGACGTCGCTCCCAACATCCCGCATGACCGCGCCTCTCGCATTATCGACGCCACCAGCATGCTCCTCTTCCCCGGCGGCATCGACGCCCACACGCATCTCGACATGCCCTTCGGCGGCACCGTATCAGCCGACGATTTCGAAACTGGCACTCGCGCGGCGGCCTTCGGCGGCACCACCACGCTGATCGATTTCGCCATCCAGCCCAAAGGCACGCGTATGCGCGACGCGCTCGACACATGGTGGAAGAAGGCCGAGAATCGCGCCACCATCGACTACGGCCTGCACATGATCGTCACCGACCTCGGCGAGTGCGGCCTTGAGGATATGGACGACATGGTGCGCGAGGGTGTCGCCAGCTTCAAGCTCTTCATGGCATATCCGGGCGTCCTCATGGTCGACGACGCCACCATCTTCAAAGCGCTGACGCAAACCGGCAAGAACGGCGCCCTCATCTGCATGCACGCCGAGAACGGCGGCGTCATCGACGTCATCGTGCAGCGCGCCTTGGCGGAAGGCAAGACAGCGCCGATTTACCACGCTCTCACTCGCCCCGTAACCGCCGAAGCCGAAGCCGTCAACCGCGCCATCGCCATGGCCGAAATGGCGGGCGCTCCGATTTATATCGTTCACCTCTCTTCCGAAGACGCATTGAACAAGGTCCGCGAGGCCCGCGATCGCGGCCTTCCCGCATTCGCCGAAACGTGCCCGCAATACCTGCTGCTCTCGGTGGAAGAACTCGCCCGTCCCAATTTCGAAGGCGCGAAATACGTCTTCACCCCGCCGCTGCGCGAGAAGCATCACTTGCCGAAGCTCTGGGACGGCCTGAAGCACGATCACCTGCAGGTGGTCTCCACCGATCACTGCCCGTTCTGTTTTGCCGATCAGAAAGTGCTGGGCAAGGACGATTTCACCAAGATCCCCAACGGCGGCCCCGGCGTCGAGAATCGCCTCCAGTTGATCTACCATCACGGCGTCAACTCGGGAAAACTGAGCCTCCAGCGCTTCGTCGAAATCACCAGCACCGCCCCCGCGCGCATCTTCGGCCTCTATCCGCGCAAAGGCGTCATCGCCCCCGGCAGCGACGCCGACATCGTCATCTGGGATCCCGAAGCCAGGCACACCATCAGCGCCTCTACCCACCACATGCGCGTCGACTACTCAATGTTCGAAGGCTTCGAAGTGAAAGGCAACGCCCGCACAGTATTGTCCCGCGGCGAAGTAGTCGTGGACCATGGCAAATTTCACGCCAAAGCCGGGCGCGGCCAATACCTCCGCCGCGCCGCCCGCGGTGGCGCCTGGACCTGACTCGTGGGACAGGCCTCCCGGCCTGTCTCCCCAAGTTGCCTTCATCCACGCCCCGTCCCTTTGTAAAAATCCTGTAAAACAACCAGCTTTCTCCAGCATTCGAACCCACCTGGGCTAGAATCGGAATCAGAACATGCAAACTATTCTCGTGATCGACGACGACTCGATCTTGCGGGACACCATCGGTCTCTTGCTCGAAAAAGAAGGTTTTCGTCCGGTCCTGGCCGAAGACGGCGAGACCGGATTCAAGCAGGCGCTCACCTTGAAGCCCGCTTTGATTCTGGTGGATCTCCGCATGCCGGGCATCAGTGGAGCAGAAGTCTGCAAGCAGATCCGCGCGGCCGAAATGAAAACTCCACTCATGGTCCTCAGCGCCATCGGCGACGAGATCGACAAGGTCCTGTTGCTCGAGATCGGCGCCGACGATTATGTCGTGAAGCCCTTCGGCACGCGCGAGCTGCTGGCCCGCATCCGCGCTTTATTGCGGCGCACCTCGCCCAGCGACACCAAAGTTCTCACCTTCGCCGACGTCGAAGTGGACCTGACGCGACGCGTCGTCATGAAGCGCGGGGAAGAGTTGAAGCTCACTCGCGCCGAATACAATCTGCTCACTTATTTTCTGCAGAACCCCGACCGCGCTCTTACCCGCGACATGATTCTCAACTCGGTCTGGGGATATGAGTCCTTTCCCAACACGCGCACAGTGGATGCCCATGTGGTCCGGTTGCGGCAGAAGCTGGAACCCGATGCCGGCAACCCGCGTCACTTTGTCACGGTGCACGGCGTCGGCTATCGCTTCCTGCCGTAGGGTATTCCGATGACGCGAACAGTGCTCATCGTCGAGGATGCCGAACCCTGCCGGGATACACTCGAAGTTGCTCTGATGAAGGTCCCCGGAGTCCTGGTGCAGTCCGTGGCCACGGCGGAGGAGGCTTTGAAGCGTGTGGCCTCCGGCGGCGTGTGCGCGCTGGTAACCGATCTTCACCTGCCCCGCATGGATGGTTTCGAATTGATTCAAGCCATACGCTCGGAACCCCAGTGCGTTGCCTTGCCGATCCTGGTGATCAGCGGCGATAGCGACCCGCGCACGGCCGCACGCCTCGCCACCCTCGGCGCGAATGCCTATTTTCCCAAGCCGTACTCCCCCGCGGCGGTACGCCTCAAACTGGAGCAGTTGATCAATGCTTGCTAATCGCTGGTGTCTCGTCCTTTTCCTCTTGCCCATGGTGCTTCGCGGGCAGCAGAAATCCGATTTGCAGCAGATTCTGGAACGCCTGGAGCGCCTGGAACAGGAAAATCACAACCTCGCCGCGGAAGTGCGGCTGTTGCGTGAAGAGCTGGCTTCGTCGCGCACAGCCACCGTGCCCGCCGAGACGTCCGCTGCCGCCCCCATCGACGAACGCCTCGCCGTCCAGGAGCGGCGCATCGATGAGCAGGCGCAAACCAAAGTAGAGGCGTCCCAGCGATTGCCCATCACGCTCACCGGCATGGTGTTGTTCAACGCGTATCTGAATGGGCGTTCTAACGGCGGCCAAGAATATCCCGTCGCTGCGTCCGCCCCATCCGGCAATGCGCTGGTCGGTGGCGCCACTTTGCGACAGAGCGTCATCGGTCTCAAATTTCAAGGCCCCACGGTATGGGGCGGCGGCCAGATAAACGGCTCGCTGTACCTCGATCTGTTTGCCGGGTCCACCAGTTCGCTGAATCACCTGGTCCGGTTGCGAGTTGCCACCATTGAGATCGATTGGAAAAATCGCAGCCTGATGGTGGGTCAGGATAAACCAATCGTCGCCCCCCGCGAGCCCAACTCGCTGGCGCAAGTAGGCGTGTCTCCCCTCACCGGCGCGGGCAACTTGTGGCTCTGGGAGCCTCAGATTCGCTACGAAGAGCGGATCTCACTGGGACGGCAAGCCGGACTGAGGCTGCAAGCCGGCGTTTACCAAACCAGCGACCCTTCCTATATTTCGCGCGGCGGCGATTCGACGGCGATCGTGCCCGGGCCGCGTCCGGCGCTGGAAGGACGCTTCGAGTTCTGGCGTCAGATCGGCGAGAGCGCGCGTATTGAAATCGCTCCCGGCTTTCACACCAGCTCCAGCCACATCGCCGGCGTGTCGGTGCCGTCGCATCTGTTTACACTGGACTGGTTGATCCAGCCCATCTCGAAAATCCAGTTGACCGGCGCTTTCTTCCACGGCCAGAATGCCGCGGGAATCGGGGGTTTGCACCAAGGCTTCACCGTGTTCGACGACAATCGCGTCATCAGGCCAATCGGCGCTACCGGCGGCTGGGCGCAGTTGTCCTATCTGGCGACAAAACGGCTGTCGTTCAATTTGCAAGGCGGCCAGGAGAGCGATCGCGGCCGGGATTTGCTCGCGAACGATATTCAGAGGAACCTGATGTACGCGGCCAATGCCATTTACCGGCTGGGACCGAACGTGCTGCTGGGAGTGGAGGCATCCCAGGTGCGCACCAATTATTTCCTGGGGCCGAGCCGGTTGAACAATCACTATGACGTGGCTTTGGGTTATCTTTTTTAGCGCGCTGCCGCTCGCCGCCGGAAGCCTGACAGGCCGCGTGGAGTTGCGCGATTCGCGCGATCCGGTGGTCCGCAAAGGCAAGGACTTCTCCGGCGTGGTCATTTCCCTGAAGCCTGTCTCCGGACCGGCGCCGGCGCGCGCCGCGGATCCGCGAGCCGTGATGGCGCAAAGCGACAAGACTTTCGCTCCGCACGTGCTGGCCGTTGCGGTGGGAACCAGCGTCGAATTTCCCAACAATGATCCGATTTTTCACAACGCGTTCTCCAGCTACAACGGTCAGATCTTCGACATCGGTCTGTATCCCCCGGGCTCTACTCGATCCGTCCGTTTCCGGCGCGAAGGCGTGGTGCGGGTGTTCTGTAATATTCATTCGTCCATGAGCGCGGTGATCGTGGTTCTGGGAACGCCCTGGTTCGCGGTCACCAAGAAGGACGGAAGCTTTACCATTCCAAATGTCCCGCCCGGTGAGTACCAGCTGGACGTATTTCATGAGCGCGCGACGGAGCCCACCTTGCAGGCGCTCCGCCGGCGCATCAGCGTGGAATTGGCCGGCGCTGCGCTGCCGCCGGTTGAGATTTCCGAGGCCGGATACCTGCCCATGCAGCACAAGAACAAGTACGGCCGCGAGTATCCGCCGTTGCCCGACGACCATTCGGTCTATCCGGCGGTGCGTAAATGATGGATCTCTCGCGTGTTTCGCTGCTCTGGAAAATTCTCCTGTCCACCTCCATCGCGGTGACGCTGGTGTTTGCCATCACCGGCTGGATCGTTCAGGACAGCGCGACTCGCGCTACTTCGTCCGGCCTCGAGGAGCAGGTCCGCACCAGCTTTCACGCTTACGAATCCTTGTGGCATTCGCGCGCGGAGATGCTGGCCTCGGTTAGCCTGGTGCTTAGCCGCATGTCAGATGTGCGCGCGGCATTCAGCACCGGCGATGCGGCCACCATTCGCGATTCGGCCAAGGAGTTGTGGGAAAAGATTTCCCGCGACGATGCCATCTTCATCGTCGCCGATCCAAGAGGCCGGGTGATCGCTTCTCTCGGGGGGCGTCTGGACAGCTCGCTCGGCGAAGACCTCCCCGTGGTGCGCGACGCGGCCGCTGGTTTTCCGAATCAGGCTTCCGGATTCCTGATGTCCGGCGGCCACCTGTATCAAATAGCAGTGACTCCGGTGTATGTCCAGGCCGGCGGCGGCCCAGGCTTGCTCAATGTGCTGGTCGCAGGTTACACGGTGGATGAAGCGGTGGCGCGCCGTCTCAAGGATGCCACCGGGGGCAGCGAATTCTTGTTCATCTCCGGCGGCGCAACGGTCGCATCCACTCTGAAGCATGCCGCTGGACCGCCGAAAGCCGCCCCTTTGCCCGCCAATGGAATCCAGCGCATCGAGGAAGGCGGCGTCGAATACATGCTGCTGGCTTCGCCTCTGCGCGATGTGCAGGGCCGCGCCATCGGGGAGCTGCGCATTCTTCAGTCTTTCGAAGGCGCCCGTCGGCATCTCGCGGACCTGCGCCGCAATATCGCACTGATCTGGCTGTTCGCGGTCTTGATGGGCTTGGGGCTTACCTATGGCCTGGCGCGCCGCATTCTCGAGCCGGTCCGCAATCTCGACCGCGGCGCCGCCGAGATTGCGCGCGGTCACTATGACTACCGTCTTCCCGTAAAAGGCAATGATGAACTGGGCCGCCTCGCGGAGGCATTCAACGCGATGTGCGAGTCCATTCAGGACGGCCGGAAGGAGCTGATCCGCCAGGAACGTATCTCCACCATCGGAAGGCTGTCCACCTCCATCGTTCATGACTTGCGCAATCCGCTGGCGGCGATCTACGGCGGCGCGGAAATGCTGGTGGACGGCGACCTTACGCCGCCGCAGGTGCAACGCCTGGCCGGCAACATCTACCGCTCATCGCGCCGTGTGCAGGAGCTGCTGCAGGAGCTGGTGGATGTGGGCCGGGGCAAGAGCAGCGCTCCGGAAGTCTGCCGGCTCCGGGACATTATCACGGCCGCCTGTGAAGTCTATCAGGCCACCGCGGATGCGCAGCAGGTCACCGTGCATGTGGACGTGCCGGAAGCCATCGAGCTGCCGCTGGAGCGCGCCCGTATGGAGCGCGTATTCTCCAACCTCATCGACAACGCGCTGGGCGTGATGCCGCGCGGCGGCTCCATCGATATTTCAGCGTCCGCCGTGGATACCGCCATAGTGGTTGAGGTGCACGACACCGGACCTGGAATCGCCCCCGAAATTCGTGGGCGGCTCTTTCAACCCTTTGCCAGCGCCGGCAAGAAAAACGGCGTCGGTTTGGGCCTGGCGCTCTCACACCAGACTGTTCTCGATCATGGCGGCGAGCTCTGGGCCGACACCCAAGCGAAAGTGGGCGCGCGTTTCCTGATCAAGCTACCGCTTTCATAACCCGTGACGCTTCTCTCTACTGAGCCGTGACCATAGGGAGCGGTCTTCGGCCCGCTACTACGTATGCATAACAGGAGAGGAACGTGACGATTCTCTTATCCTTCGGCCGATTAGCAATCGGCCTCCGGCAGGCGAAACCGCCTGCCCCACCACCGGTCCGCAACCCGAACAACACCTTCTTGTCCAAATCGTGTAAACAAATCGTAAACAAAGCGGTCTGGTATTGCCAGGAAAACTAAGCTGCCATACCATGGGAACATGGCAGGTCTTATGAGGCTAGTCTCTATGGCTGGGGTGTTGTGCTTGTGCGTCGGGGTGGCGCAGGCACAACCCTCAATCGCGCCAGGCGGAGTGCTCAACGGCGCCAGCTTCATCAAAGGTCAGGCGGTTGCGCCGGGATCGATCGTCTCTATATTCGGTTCTAATTTAAGCTCCGGTTTGCAAATTGCGGACACCGTTCCGCTGTCCACTTCGCTCGGCGGAGTTACGGTGACATTCAACGGGACCACCGCGCCGCTCTACTTCGTCTCCTCGGGTCAGATCAACGCTCAAGTGCCGTATGAAACGCAGCCCGGCAGCGTCGATATCGTGGTGAAGAACGGATCCACTTCGGCGCCGGTGGCGTTCGATCTGGCGCCGGCAGCTCCGGGAGTTTTCAGTATTCCAACCGGCATCGGCAACGGAATTATTATCAACCTGGACGGTTCGCTGGCGGCGCCCAGCGGATCCATCACCGGCTATCCGACTCATCCGGCAAAGGGCGGCGATGTAGTGATCGTGCTCGCCACAGGACTAGGAATGACGAATCCGCCGGCGATCACCGGACATGATTCGCTGGATGCAACCAGATTCACGGTTGGAAATCCAACGGTGCTCGTGGGCGGCGTGGCCATCCCGCCCGCGAATGTGCAATTCTCCGGCCTCGCGCCCCAGTTCCCGGGCGTGTATCAGTTGAACATCCTGCTTCCGCCCTCCGTGGCGACTGGGGACAAGGTTCCGTTTCAGGTTCAGATGAATGGCATCACCAGCACCAACCAGGTGACCATGGCGATTTCGAAGTAGGTTCAGGAGAATCTGAGTTGTCTTCCGCGGTAATGGTTTCGCCGGTAGTCCGCTCGCACGCGGGGTCGCGATCCTCGCTGGCCTGGAGAGCGCTGGAGTTCTCCGAGCGAGCCGCCGCGCTGGCCCTGCTGGTGGCGCTGTCGCCCCTACTGGCTGCGATTGCAATCACCGTGGCGCTGCTCTCCAGCCGCTCTCCCTTAGTGGCGCATCGCCGCTGTGGAAAACACGGCAGCGCGCTCTGGATGCTGAAGTTCCGAACCATGTGGACGCGTGAAGCGCAGGGCGCGAGACACGGCCTGGTAGAGTTCCTGGGAGAGAATCCGGTTCCCGAGCGGAAGTTCGTACCCGATCCGCGCGTCACCAGCCGCTTTGCCGGGTTCTGCCGAAAATATTCGCTGGATGAGCTGCCGCAGCTCTGGCACATCTGGCGCGGAGAGATGTCCTTTGTAGGCCCGCGTCCGGTCACGCGCGCCGAACTGCAGAAGCACTACGGCGATGCGGCGGCCGAGGTGCTGGATCTCAAGCCCGGCCTTACCGGCCTCTGGCAAGTGCTGGGACGCAACCGCCTCACATACGCCCAGCGCCGCCGGCTCGATCTGTTCCTGGCTCGCAAGTTTTCGGCGTCGTTCTACGTCGCCATCCTGCTCTGGACTCCCGCGCGTGTGCTCAGCGGCCGGGATTCCACGTAAGCATCTCTTCTTCCCTCCGTGGGGCAGGTTGTATATTTAACCTGCCCCTGATTTTTTCAGGAAGCGTTCGATGCCGCGGCGGCAATCCTCCGTCATGCGCGCGATGGCGTTGGCCTGGACGCCGGCTTCGATAGCGGCCTCGAAGCCCAGCGCGTCCATGTGATAAAGCAGGTTCTTCGAAAGGCTCATAGCGGATGCCGATTTGGCCGCCAGCTTGGATGCAAACGCGTCCACGTCAATGTCAAACGTGGCATCGGCGAACACGCGATTGATCATGCCGTATTCGAGCGCAGCCGGCGCCGATACGATTTCTCCCGTGGTAATCAATTCAAACGCGCGCTTCTCGGAAACGGAACGCCGCAGGATCGCCATCACCATGGCCGGGATGAAGCCGATGTTGACCTCCGGGTATCCGAACTGCGCCGATTCGGCGGCCAGGATGATGTCTGCGGCCGTCGCCAGCCCGCAGCCGCCCGCCAGCGCGCGGCCGCGCACGGCGGCGATAATCGGGCAGCGATGCTTGCGCATGGCAAGGAACAGATCCGCCATATTGCGGGCGTCGGCCATGTTCCGCAGCGGTCCGGCATTTAGTGTTTCTTGTAGCCCGCTCAGGTCGGCGCCGGAGCAGAAATCCGTTCCCGCTCCCGACAGCAGAATCACACGCACCGCGGCGTCATCACCGCACGCGCGCACGGCATCCTTGACTTCGCGAATCAGCTCGCCGTCCAGCGCGTTCCGCTTTTCAGGGCGGTTCAGCGTGATGCGCGCGATGCCGTGCGCGTCAACCGCGTACAGGATTTTTTGATAAGAGCTCATCCGGCGCCTCAATCTCCATCCGCAACAGCGCGGCGCTGTACGTCTTGCCCTGCGCGTCGGCCTTGAGCGAGAGCGTTCCGCCGCCGTCCAGGCTTTCATGCAACAGGAAATTGAGCGCCCCCAGGTTGGGCAGCTCAAACCGTTCCACGGGCCCCAGCGCGATGCCTTCGAAATGCTTCTTCACGCGTTCGGCGGTGACCTGCTCCACCAGCAGCGGATAAAACTCCGGCCGCAGCGCGATCAAGCCGACGTTGGCGGTATCGCCCTTATCGCCCGAGCGCGCATGCGCGATCTTTACCAGTTGAATACGGCTCATGCTCCCGACTCCATGATGGAAACCCGCGGCGTGGCTTCGGTCTTGGGCAACAACGCAGGCCAATAGGCCACGATCTCTTCCACTTTCGGCCGCCCGCTGCCGAGACCGGTTACGGTAGGAGGTCCATTCAGAGCCAGAGGCGCGATTTCCTTGGTGAATCGTTCGACTGCGTTCTTGTCGCCGGAGCGCACGCCTACTCGCAATACCACTTCGGCGATATCCGGCGCAGGCTCGCCCGCCAGCGGCCCATGCGACGCGTTTACGCCCGCGAACTCGGTCCGGACGGCGTCAAACTTCAGCCCCAGCCGGTCCAGGCGTTCGCGCAAGGTCTTATCGGCGGTCCTGGCCTTGGCATAGGCGTCCGGCCAGGAATACATCAGCGTGCCCACGGCTTTAAAGCCCGCCGAATAGCTGATGGAGACCTTGTATGAATCCGTGGCCGGCTTCCCGCGAATGCCCGAGAATCGCACTCGGTCCGGACCGTCCTGCTGAAGTTGAATGGTGGTGAAATCGGCCACACAATCCGGCGTGATGTAGTGATGCGGGTCGCCCATCTCATACAGCAACTGTTCCTTGATGGAGGCCACCGTCACGCGGCCGCCCGTGTTCGCGTGTTTCGTGATAACGAATGTTCCGTCCGGTTGCGCCTCAATAATCGGATAGCCAATGTCGGCGAAGCGAATGCTCTGCCAGTCCACCTGGCAATTGCCGCCCGTGCACTGCGCCCCGCATTCCACGGTGTGTCCCGCGATGGTGCCGGCGGCGAGCAGGTCCCACTGGTCGAGCTTCCAGCCGAACTCGTGAATCATCGGACCCAGCACTAGCCCGGTATCCGTGGTGCGTCCCGTGATGACGATCCGCGCACCTTGATCGAGCGCATGGGCGATGGACGCGGCGCCGAAGTAGACATTGGCGCTCTGCACTCGCGAACGAATGGTGTCGAGCGGCTCGCCCGTCTCGAGATTCTTCAATTTCACGCCGCGAGCGAGAAGATCGTCCAGCGAACTAAGAATATCGTCGCCCGCCACCACCGCGATCTTCACCCCCGCGCGTCCCAGCGCCTTGGCCACGGCATGGCGGCAGCCTTCGGGATTTACCCCGCCGGCGTTGGCGACCACCTTGATGTTGTGATCCAGAATGTCGCCCGCGCCGCGCGCGATGACATCCACAAAATCGCGGGCGTATCCGGATTTAGGATCGCGCGAACGCTGCTTTTGCAGGATCGACATGGTGATCTCGGCAAGGTAATCGAGCGTGAGGTAATCGAGCGGGCCGCGCCGGATCTGTTCGAGAGGAGCTTCGAGGGAGTCGCCCCAGAAGCCTTGCCCATTAGCGATGCGAATCATTCTGTGGGGCGGCCCCCTGGCCCGCAGCCGGCCCCCTGGCCGGCTTGTCCGGTGGCGCCGTGTACTTGAAGAGCGGGGCCAGGGGGCCCCGCGCGGACCAGGGGGTCCGCCCTACATCGGTCAAATTTTTTCCTCTTTCGCGATGATTTCCTTCATGATCTCGGAGGTGCCGGCGCCGATTGTGTTCAAACGTACGTCACGCCAGGAACGGCCGATGGGGTACTCGGTCGTGTATCCGAATCCGCCGAAAACCTGCATGCAGTCGTACGCTACCTTTTGCGAAAGCTCACTGGTATACAGCTTCGCCATGGTGATTTCACGCACGCAGCGCTCGCCTCGGTTCATCAGATCCACCGCCCGATACGTCAGCCACTTGCCGGCTTCGATGTTCGTCAGCATCTCGGCGAACTTGTGCTTCCAAACCTGGTAATGGCGGATCGGCTGGCCGAACGCGCTCCTGGACGCGCCGTAATCGAGCGCGTACCGCACTGACTTCTCCATGCCCGACAGCGCCATGATCGCGGCCGCGAGGCGCTCACCCTGGAAGTTGTGCATGATGTAGTAAAAACCGCGGTTCATCTCGCCCAGCACGTTGCGGACGGGAATGCGGCACTCATCGAAGAACAACTCCGCGGTGTCCGACGCCATATTGCCCACTTTCTTGAGCATCTTGCCAACGTGAAAGCCTTTGGTTTTGGTGGGGAACAGAACCAGCGATACGCCCTTGTGGCCTTCCACGCCGGTGCGGACCGCGAGGATGATGAAATCTGCGCGAGTGCCGTTGGTGATCCAAAGCTTCTGGCCGCTGATGACCAGATCGCCCCCGTCGAGACGGGCGTGGGTCTTTAACGCGGCCACGTCGGAGCCGCCGCCAGGCTCGCTGATGCCGAGCGCCGCGATGTAGTCGCCCGCCACGGCCGGCCGCAGAAATTCTTCCTTTTGCTCGCGCGTTCCCAGTTCGTCCAGCACCGGCAGTGTGATCTCAGCCTGCACCATCAGCGCCATGTTGACGCTGCCGCTGTCGGAGTGGGCCAGCGCTTCCAGGCACGCCGCCGTGGCCCACCAATCCTGCCCGCTGCCGCCCCATTCCGGATCGATGCGAATGCCGAAGAGGCCCAGATCGGCGGCCTTTTTGAACAGCTCGCGGGGGAAAATTCCCTCGTGATCCCACTGCTCGGCATAGGGCGCGATCTCCTCACGGCAGAAGCGCTTCACGGTCTGACGGATCAACTCGTGCTCGCCGGTGAAATACGGGAAATCGACTTTGGCTTCCTGAACTGCGGCTTGGCTCATTGCGGATCCTCCAGTGCGCCGATCTGGACCAGCATCTGGCCCGGCGCCACCACCTGTCCCGGCTCCACCAGGACCGCGGCCACCACTCCGTTGATTGTAGTTCGAATCGTCTGCTCCATTTTCATGGCCTCCAGAACCACCAGCGGATCGCCCGCGCTGACTTGCTGGCCTTGACGAACCAGGATGCGCAGTACTTGACCGGGCATCGGCGAATTGGCGGTTTGACGGGTGGACGCATTGGCCGAACGCGGATGCCGAGGCAGCCAGCGGACCAGCGCGCAATCCAGCGGGGAAGACAAGCAGAGAACATCGCCGGCCTCCCGGACTTGATAGCTTCGCAGGACGCCGTCCAGCGTCAAATCAATCCGGTCCGGCTCAACCGACAGCACCTCAGCCGCATTGCCATCCACTTCGTAGCAATTGCCGCCTAGTCTTTTCCAGTTAACGGCGATCTCAACGCCGTCGATCTCGATCTTCCCCGAGGGATTCCGATACGGGTTGTTGCGGTATCCAGGCGGCACGCCCCGGAAGAGCTTCCGATGCCCGTGCTCGCGAAAAAGCACCGCCGCGGCGGCGAAGTGCCGGGCATCCGGGGCCGGATTGGGCGCAGGGAAAAACTCCGTATGAGCGCGGCCATCTCGAAACTCCTCGCTCTCCAGCAATTGAATGAGGTACCGGCGATTGGTGGCGATTCCCAGAACACACATCGACTTCAGTTCCTGCACCAGCTTGCGGATGGCCAGTTGGCGATCCGGCGCATGCACAATAATCTTCGCAAGCAGCGAGTCGTAATGAATCCCAAGAGTCTGTCCTTCTTCCAGCGCCGTATCGACTCGAACATGCCGCGGCGGACACCACATCGCAACCGCTCCCGCGCTGGGCAGAAAATCATTGGCTGGATCCTCCGCATTCAGCCGCGCTTCGACAGCGTGGCCTTGCGTCGCGATACCGGCGGGCAGCGGCTTGCCCTCAGCCACTTCGATCTGCAGCTTCACCAGATCCAGTCCGGTAATCATTTCGGTCACCGGATGCTCCACCTGGATGCGTGTGTTCACTTCCATGAAGTAGAACTCGCCACCGGGCGTCACCAGAAACTCCACGGTCCCCGCATTGACGTATCCGATGGCCTTGCCAACCGCCACCGCGGCCTCTCCCATTCGCCGCCGCAGATCGTCGTTCAAGGCAGGCGACGGGCTCTCCTCGATCATCTTCTGGTGGCGCCGCTGCAGCGAACAGTCGCGTTCGAACAGATGAATCAGGTTGCCGTGCTGGTCGCCGAAGATCTGAAACTCGACATGGCGAGCGCCTTCGACGAATTTCTCGATAAGCAATTCGCCACTGCCGAAGGAGCGCTGCGCCTCGCTCGACGCGGCCGCCAGCGCGGCGTCCAGTTCGCCAGCCTCGCGGACGATGCGCATGCCCCGCCCGCCCCCGCCTGCCGAAGCCTTCACCAGCACCGGATACTGCATCGCGTCGCCGCGACGGTACGCGGGCGCCACCGGCACTCCGGCTGCCTCGGCGAGCTCGCGAGCGGCGGTTTTCAGACCCATCTTGCGGATGGAATCAGGCGAAGGTCCAATGAACACGATCCCCGCCCGTACGCACGCTTCGGCGAACTCCGCGTTCTCGGACAGAAATCCGTATCCCGGATGAATCGCGTCGGCGCTCGCGCGGTGGGCGGCTTCCAGAATGCGCTGGATGTCCAGATATGACGGGCCAATGGCCACAGCTTCATCCGCGACGCGCGCGTGCAATGCGCCCCGGTCGGGATCTGAATACACAGCGATCGCCGCGATTCCCATCTCGCGGCAGGAGCGCGCGATCCGGACCGCGATCTCCCCGCGGTTAGCGATTAGAATTCTGCGAATCAGCAAGCAGCTATTATTTCATGTAGCTGGAGGCGGACCGGCCATGGCCCTATGCGTACGGCCTGTAGAATAAGACTTGCAACCCACTACCACCGTCCAGTTTCGCAAGCCGGTGCTCTCCATCGTCGCGCTCAGCGCCGTTATCGCCGCATTTCTGTTCTGGCTGATCTACTTCAAAGGCAAAGTGGCCGCTCCTGAGTGGGTGCTGGCGCTCCCGGCCGCCAACGCGTCCTTTAACGCCTTGAGCGCGCTGTGCCTGATTCTCGGCTACATCAATATCCGCCGCGGAAAGCGCGATATTCACATGCGATTCATGTTGTCCGCCACGGCGTTTTCAGGGCTGTTCCTGATTTCCTATATCACGTACCATTTCTTCCACGGCGACACCATATTTCCGGGCCACGGCCTCGCGCGCACCGTGTACCTGCTCATTTTGATCAGCCATATCGGACTCTCCATGGTCGCGCTGCCGCTGATCCTGGCGGCGCTCTGGTATGCGCTGCACAAAGAGTTCTTGATTCACCGCCGCATCGCACGCTGGACGTTTCCCATCTGGCTCTACGTCTCAGTCACCGGCGTTATCGTCTACTTTTCGCTCCGCTTGAGCGGCGCGGGCTAGACTGTGTAGATGACTCGACACGCCCGGCTCGCCGTCCCGTTCTTCGTGTGCCTGCTGCTCACCGCCCAGCCGCGAACCCGCAACGGGATCGTCATCACCGGCCCGGACTCGCCCGGAATGGGTCCTTTCGACGCGTTGATGACGCGGCTGATGGATCGCTACGGCGTGCAAGGCGGCGCGCTGGCAGTCGGCAAGGACGGCCGTTTGGTGCTGGCGCATGGCTATGGCATGGCCGACGCCGAGCGGCATGAACCGGTGAAGCCCGAATCGCTGTTTCGGTTGGCCAGTATTTCGAAGCCCTTCACCTCCGCCGCCATCATGAAGCTGGTGGAAGACGGGAAGCTAAAGCTGGACGATCGCCCCATTGATCTGCTCTCCGATCTGAAGCCGGCCTCAGGAGCTAAAGTAGACCCGCGCCTCCGCCAGATTACGATTCGCGATCTGCTGCTCCACGCGGGCGGCTGGGATCGCGATAAGAGCTTCGATCCGATGTTCATCCCGATCAAGGCCGCCCGCGCCGTGGGCGCGCCCTCGCCGGCCAGTTGTGAGACCGTGATCCGCTACATGCTGGGCCAGCCGCTGCAGTTCGATCCCGGCTCGCGCTCGAACTATTCGAATTTCGGATACTGCGTCCTGGGTCGCGTTATCGAGCATGTCTCCGGCAAACGCTATGAAGATTACGTGCGCGATACGATCCTGGCGCCTTTGGGAATCCATCGGATGCGCAGCGGACGCAGCCTGGCGAACAAGCGAGCGCCTGGCGAAGTGAAGTATTACGATTTCCCCAACGCGCCGCAGGTGGCTTCGGTTTTCGGCGATGGGGAGAAGACGCCGCGGCCGTACGGGGGATTCAATATCGAAGCCATGGACTCGCATGGCGGCTGGATCGCATCGCCGATAGACCTGGTCCGCTTCATGATGGGAATGGACGGCAGCATCCCGCCGCGCGTGTTGAAGCCCGCCAGCATCCGCCAGATTCTGGCCCGCCCGGCGTTGCCGGAGTTCGCCAAGACCGATAACTGGTACGGCTTTGGCTGGAGCGTGCGACCGGTGGGCCGCGACGCCAACTGGTGGCACAACGGATCGCTGAGCGGGACTACTACGTTGATGGTCCGGACGTCGCAGGGTATGCAGTGGGCCGCATTATTCAACAGCAGTCCGAGGGAGCAGGACAAGTTGTTTGAAGATCTGGATCCGGGGCTCTGGGACGCCCTGACCAGCGTCAAAAACTGGCCCACCCACGACCTCTTCAGTCAGTTCCGCTAATTCCGCTGTGGGGCGGGGCCCCTGCCCCGCGGCCGGCCCCCTGGCCGGCCTGCTCGGTGCCCGAACAGCGGGGCCAGGGGGTGTCAATAC
>JALYHQ010000184.1 GCA_030776455.1 Acidobacteriota bacterium
CGCATCGGCGATGCGAGCCCGGAATTCTTGGAGGTAACTGTCGTGATAATAAAGCCGCTCGGTCACGGATTCGTGGCCAATTGTACCGTATTACTGTTCACGCCCCCCACCGTGAGGGTCATGGCAACGTTGGGTCCCGCCGGCAGGTTGCTGGGAAGCACGGCGTTGATCTGATAGAGGCCCACGAAGGTTGGAGTCAACCCTGCGAACAGCGCGTTCACGCAGGGCGGTGGCGGCCCGATAGGCGCCTGGGTCCCAAAGCAGATCTGCGTTGCCGGAGCGTTCGCCAGATTCGGCGGACCCGGCGCGGCTGCGCCCGTGGTCGCCGGCGGCGTGGTCTGCCCCAGTCCCAGCGCATAAATGATCACCACGTCACCTGCCTTAGACGGATTCGAGGGAATACCGACGAGTTGTCCCGCCTGATTGGCGACAATCGCGTACGGCCCGCCGTTGATCAGGATCATGCGCGGCTGCCGGGCCACGATGCTCACGAATACCTGATTGCCGCGCTGCCCTCCGCGATCCACCCGCACGCGCGCGTCTCCCTGCGTGGCCTCGTACGGAATCTGGAAATTGATCTGGCCGTACGAAAGGAAGTACATCGGTACCGGCTGATCGTTCACAAACACTTGCGTATCGCCGAGCTTGGTCGGCAGAGGCAGGCTCGAAGCCGATACCGAATCGGTCAGCGTGAATTCCTGACCGAACACCGCGACAATGTCGCCCTGCGCCACGGAATTGCCCGAGAACGTGGCATTGCTCACCACGCCGCCCGCCGAAGCGATTGCCGCAGTGGTTGCAACCACGTCGAATTGCACCGGAATGTTGACCGTTCCGTTGACCGCATTGCTGGCCACGGCCACGGTTCCGAAGTAGGTTCCCGGCGAGAGCCCGGTGGGATCGGCGGTGATTGAGATCGCCTGCCCGCCCGCCGCCGATGCAGCCGTAAGCCATGTACCTCCGCTGGTAGTCGCCGGCGTCACGCTCGAAATAGTCAAGGTGCCCTGTCCTGGGTTACTGATCCCAACGAACGTGGTCTGCTTTACCGCGCCCTGGGCATCGCGCAGATACACGCTGTCCGGACTCGCCAGCAGAATCGGCGACGTGGTGACGTGCAGTGTTACGGGGATATTCTTGGTATCGATCGCGGCCCCGGAGACCGCGATGCTTCCGGTGTAATCGCCCACACCCATCGAGTCCGTGGGCGTGGCGGTCACCCGAAATGTCACCGGCATGTTGAACTGGAATGAGCCCACCGAGTCCGTGGCCACCGACAGCCAGCCCTGGCCGTTTGCCGTGGCGAACGCCTGGTCCTGTCCCACGCCAAAGATGCGCGTGGTGGCGCTGCCCTTGGGCTTGGCGAAGAGCTCGATCTTATCGGGAATTCCGCCTCCGACGCGGATGGTGACGCTGATGCTCTGTGGAGCATCAATGGCGTTGGGGTCGTTAACGGTTACGAAACCGGTATATGTGCCCTTGGCGAGTGATGCGGTCTGGACCGCGATGTTCACCGGAATACAAGTATTTCCAAAATCGCAAGCGTGCGCGGCGCCAAGCGTCGGCACGAGCCATGGGACCGATGAAGAGAGCGACAGCGTCAGATTGCCATCGCCGCGGTTGCCGGCGTCCACGCTGAGCGCCGCGCCGTTCGAACCTTGCGTCGTGGACTCCGAGAGGGCCGTCTGTGAAAGTGCCAGGCGCGGAGTAGCGTTCAACAGCGCGAACGAACCCGCGAAAAAGAGAAATCCTAAAATCTTATGGGAATGGATAACCACACGATGCTCCTAGAGTCGGTTTGCCTTGGATAAATCAGCTTGCCCGGATCTGCGTCCGGCTTATGATCAACTCGCGCTTGCAGCTTGCATGCCAATCTCGCAAACCGCTCTCTTCTATGATAAGGCCATCGTGCCCGCCGGATCAATTCCGCCACAACCCTGAGGCAACAAGCCACACGGCCGGGCCGCTATGATACGGATATGCCGACCGAGACCGTGGTTGAGGAAAAATCCCACCTTGCCGGAGAAGTAATGGGCCTGGAGCAGCGCCATTTGCTGGCGAACTACGCCCGCTACCCAGTGGTGCTGCATCGCGGCAAAGGCTGCTATCTGTATGACACGGCGGGGAAGCGCTATCTCGATCTGCTGTCGGGTATCGGCGTGAACGCGCTGGGATACGCGCATCCTCGCGTGGTGCGGGCCATTCGCGAGCAATCCACGCTGCTAATCCATACCTCAAATTTTTACTATCACGAATATCAGGGACGCCTCGCCGAACGCCTCGCGAAGCTCAGCGGTCTCGAGCGGGCCTTCTTCTGCAACTCCGGCGCCGAGGGCATGGAAGCCGCTCTCAAGATGATTCGCTCCCATGGCGCGAAAATCGATCCGCAAAAAATTCAGGTGGTTTCGCTGGAGAATTCTTTCCACGGGCGCACCTTCGGAGCGCTTTCCATCACCGGCCAGCCGAAATACCGCAAGGACTTCGAGCCTCTGCTCGAGGGCGTGAAATTCGTCCCGCGCAATGACCCGACGGCGCTCGAGCAAGTGATGTGTGAGCGTACGGCTGGAATCGTGATCGAGTGGATTCAGGGCGAGGGCGGCGTGCTCTCCATGTCGGTGGAATACGCGCGCAAGGCGCGCGAGCTGGCGGACCGGTTCAATGCGCTGCTGGTGTTCGATGAGATCCAGTGCGGCGTAGGCCGTCCCGGCACTCATTTCGCCTATCAGCTGGCCCAGCCGCAAGTGGCGCCGGACATCATGGTGGCCGCCAAGCCACTGGCCTGCGGTATTCCGCTTGGCGTAATTATGGCGAACGCAAAGGCGGCCGCCTCTATCAGACCAGGTATGCACGGATCGACATACGGCGGCGGCCCTCTGGCGTGCCGCGTCGCGCTCGAGTTTCTAGATGTACTGGACGAGCTGCTGCCGTCTATTCGCGCGAACGGAGCGTATTTCCAGCACCGCCTGACCGACCTGCAGCGCCGTTATAAGTTCATCAAAGAGGTGCGCGGGCAGGGACTGATGATCGGCGTGGAACTGGATATCCCCGGCAAGCAGATTGTACTGAACTCGCTCGAACGGGGACTGCTGCTCAACTGCACCCATGACACCGTGCTCCGGTTTCTGCCGCCGTACATCATCACCGAAAAACAGATCGACCAGGCGATTTCAATTCTAAGCAAGGTCTTCAAAACCGCCGCGTGACACGGGAAGAATGGGACCAGCGCTACCGCGCCGGCGAACAGCTTTTCGACACGCCGTCGCCGCTGGTGCAATCGATAGCTGGCCCGCTGGATCCGGGCATCGCGCTGGATCTGGCGTGCGGAGCCGGCCGCAACGCCGTATTCCTGGCGGGTCTGGGCTGGCGTGTTACAGCCGTCGATGGGTCTGCGGCGGCTATCGAGATCGTGAAGCAGCGCGCCCCCCAAGTGGACGCCCACGTGGCCGATCTGGAACGCGACGGCTTCGCTATCGCACCCTGTGCATGGGATCTCGTCTGCTGCGCGTATTATTTTCAGCGCGACCTGATCCCCCAAATTCAGGCCGGCGTGAAACCCGGCGGCGTCGCAATCGTAATCGTGAACCTGGCGGACGCGGAGCCCACACCGCGCCAGGCTTCACCCGGCGAGCTGCGTGAAATGTTCACAGGCTGGGAAGTGCTGCACTACTGCGAAGGCGTGCCGCGCGAAGCCTGTCACAAACGCGCTGTAGCTGAACTCGCCGCCCGCCGCCCCTGACCCCGCTACACAGGGCTGCGCTTCAGCGCGTAGTCAATTGCCGCCTGCGGAATTTCAAACTTCGACACCGCCGTATTCCCGGTATACCCCAGATCCTTGATCCCCACCGCGCTGGTGTAGAACGCGTCCACCACCATCTTGCGCACCCAACTGAAGAATCGAATTCCCGGACCCAGCTCCGGCGATTCATTCTTCCTGTACGCAATTAGATCCAGCATCGCGGTCTGCTGCTCCGGTTTCGCACCCACGAAATCGGTGCCGTACCGGCGCAGCATTTCGCGGTCCAGCCACGCAATGCCGCCGGTGTAGATGGTAGCCAGTTCAGGCCCCTGGCTGGAAAGCAGATCGATAAACTCCGGCGCTCCGGCAGCCAGCGCGCCCGGAGAAACGTCGTCGGCCGGCACAATCAGATCCGCAAGGCGTCGCAGCGTGGCATATTCGTGAGGATTGAACAGCTTGGGCTTGTAAGGTCCGGCAGCCTTCTCTTGCAGGGCTAACTCGTGGACATGCTGGGCCGCTTCAAGCGGCAGCGCGCCTAAGGCAGCGGAAAGCGCGATCCCGCGCAGCAGGTCCCGTCGGGAAACGTCAGACATTGCCTTTCCTCATCTCTTCGGCCAGATACTCGGAAGTTCGCCACGCCATGGCCGTGATGGTCAGTGTCGGATTCTTGTCCGGATTGCTCACGAACGGCGCGGCATCGGCCACGAACAGATTCTTTACCTCATGCGCCTGGCAGTACTTATTCAGCACACTCGAGCGTGGATCCTTGCCCATGCGAACCGTGCCCAGCTCGTGGATAATCTCGCCGCCGATGGAAATCGCGTCGGCCGCCGATGGGCGGGGCGTAGTGACTTTTCCGCCCATGGTTTCAAGCACCGACTTAAACGTGTCGTGCATGTGCAGCACTTGATTCAGCTCCGCGTCCGTCCATTTGAAACTGAAACGCAGTACCGGGATCCCGTACTGGTCCACTACATCGGGATCGATATCGCAGAACGTATCTTTGTTCGGAATCTGCTCGCCGCGCCCCGCCAGGTGCACGTAAGAGCCGAATTCCTGCCGGATGTGCGATTTCAGATCCCTGCCGTACCCCTCATGCCGCGCGCACTGGCCATGGAACGTGCCCACGCCCGGTATGCCAAATCCGCCGCTCACTTCGATGTGATAGCCGCGCGGGAATCCGAGATCTTTCTTCTCCCACAACCACCAGGGCATGTAGACGTGCATACCGCCCATGCCGTCGGAATTGTGGCGCGGAAGCCCGTCCAGCGCCGGAATATGCGCCGTCAGCGCGTAGCCCGTGCTGTCGGTAAGATTGCGTCCCACTTCGCCCGATCCATTGGCCACCCCGTTCGGAAAACGGCTGGATTTCGAATTCAGCAGCAGCCGCGACGTTTCGCACGCGCCGCCCGCCACCACCACGCTGCGACAGCGAATCTGTTTCTCCGTGCGTGTCGCCTCGTCGATGTAGGAAACGGCGGTCACCTTGCCGCTGGAATCGGTGATCAGCTCGCGCGCCATGGCGCCCGTGAACAGCTTCACGCGGCCGCTCTTCATGGCGGGAAAGATTTGCACCTGACTCGACGAATAATTCGAGTTCGTGATGCATCCGCGCCCGCACTGCCCGCAGTAATGGCAGGGCGCGCGCCCGTTGGTGGGCTTCGTGATAATTCCCAGCCGCGACGGAATGCACGGAATGTCCAGTTTCTTGCAGGCGCGCTGCACCAGAACCTCATGGACCCGCGGCGGAGGGCAGGGCTGGAACTGACCGTCGGGCGCGCTGCGAATGCCTTCCTTACTGCCCGTGACGCCGATGAAGGTCTCGGCCTTGTCGTAGTAGGGTGCGATTTCGTCGTAGGTAATGGGCCAGTCGGTCCCGATGCCGTCCCGAGTGTACGGCGTGAAATCGTAATCCGCGAACCGCAGCGAGATACGGCCGTAGTGATTGGTGCGCCCGCCCACCACGCGCGAGCGGAACCACATGAACTTGCTGCCCTTCGCCACCGTGTAAGGCTCGCCGGGAAGTTCCCAGCCTCCGCTGGTGGCCGCGAAGTATCCGAACGGCCAGGGACTGCGTCCGAAATATCCCGCGCCGCCGTCGCCCACACCGCGATGCGGCACCTGATAGGGCCACATGTGCTCCTTGAAATCCTTAGCCGGATTCAGCGGCGGCCCCGCCTCCAGCAGCGCCACGGAAACGCCCAGGTCGGTGAGCACCTTGGTAGCCGTGCCTCCGCCCGCGCCCGACCCAATGATCACCACGTCATAAACCGGCGAACTGCGAATGATCTGAAACATGCTGAGGACGATTGTAGCGCTGTCCTCATCTGTACGGATACGGAGCTCGGGAGATGAAAGACAGGCCAGGAGTCCTGTCCCACGCAGGACAGGCCTCCCGGCCTGTCTCTACTGGTGCTAGAAACTCAACGTGACCTGACAGGAAAGCCACCGGCGGTGCGGACCTGCTCGTTACCTGGCGACTAATGAGAACTCGATTCTGTTCTCCATGGTAGATCAGCGATGCCTGCGTGAACGGTGCCTGCCGAATGGAGCCGCAGAAAATCGGCATCGTGCGTAACCATAACGCGACCGTGGGACCTCGCAAACTTGAGTTGAGTCGCGTCGCGTCGTCCGCACCCATCAGCCCGGCGTCCGTAGTAGTGGTAACGTCAATGCCCCGGCGGCGAAGACCGGCCGCGACACTGGTCCAGGTGAAACCGCATCGTCATCCCTCCGGATGCTTCCTGATGATCCTCAAGCCGCTTCGTATCAAACTGCGAAGAGTGATTCCGGCGCGCTTCGTCTACCAGCGCGCGCTCCGCCCGCATGTCCGCTTGAATCTCCTCGACGTGATCGAAATACCAGGCGAACGCGGCGTGTACGTCGCCGAGAGTGATTGAGGGAATGTTGGTAACGATCTCGTCAGGGGTAAGCCCCTGGTGCTCCTCCACGGCAGGAATTCATTTCCGCGCAAAGCCGCGGTCCAATTTGTCCAACAACCTCAAGCCGCGCTTCGCCGAACCTCGCTCCGCCAGGGCTCGAAATCGCATTTCGGCATCATGCTGGGCTAGCGCAACTGTGGACAGCTCATCAATTAGCTTGTTCACACTGACGCCGCGAGCCTTCGCCAGATGCTTGAGCCGCTGATGTTTGCCGTCGGGTACTCGAATAGTCAGAACACTCATCGTTTCAACTCCCGCATGAAGTCGCCTGGGCGGCCTTCACTGCTCGGCGCCTACCGCTGCACCAGCCCCTGCACCGCCTCCAATTCCTTACCCGCCTCCGACCATTTCCCTTGCGACACCAGATCGCGATACCGCTGCAAATGCTTCCGAATCTCCGCGATGCGCGGATCTTCACCCCCCGGCTGCTGGGGCGCCGTCACCGTAACCGGACCCGCCTGCCTCGGCTCGGTCGCAACATCGCCCACCGCCGGTTGCGCCAGTTCCGCGCCGGTCAGCGCGGCCACCGCCTGCGGCCACGTGTCCGTATAGATCAGGTTGTTGCCCATTACCACCGCCACCTTCTTCATCTGCGGCATGCGAGCTTGCGACGCTTGAATGTAAATCGGCTCCACGTAGAGAAACGTGTTCTCAATCGGCAGCACCAGCATCTGCCCGCGCAGCACCTGCGACCCCTGCTGGTTCCACAGCGTCAGATCCTTCGAAATATTCTGATCCTGATCGATCTTCGCCGCCACCTGCATCGGCCCCTGAATAATCTCTTGCTTTGAAAGCAACAGCACCACCTTCTCCCCCAGGTGCTCGCCGTCGCAGCGCGCCATCAACACGCCGCTCAGGTTGAGCTTGTCATGCGGCGAGAACGGCATCATCAGCAGGAACTCTGGACGATCGCTGCCCGGCACCGTCGCCACCACATAACTAGGCGTCACCTGCGCCGAGCTCCCGCCTTGCGTGCTGTTGAAGCGCGGGATGTCCCATAAGTCCGACTTGTTGTAGAACGTCTCCGGATCCCGCATGTGAAACAGCCGGTACATTTCCGCCTGCGCCTGGAAGATGGTCTCCGGATAGCGCACGTGGGCGCGCAGATCCGCCGGCATCGCCGAAGAAGCTTCGAAAAGTTTCGGGAACAGATGCCGGTACGCGTTCACCAGCGGATCTTCCGGATCGAACACGTACATGTGGACCGTACCGTCATAGGCGTCCACTGTGGCCTTCACCGAATTTCGAATGTAGTTGAAGCGTCCAAAATCACCCATGTCGACGCTGGCCGAATAGGGATGCGCGTCGGAGGTCATGTATCCATCCACGATCCACACCAGGCGTCCATCGGCCGTCAGCACCAGGTACGGGTCCGAATCCCATTGCAGGAAGCCGGCCAGCTGATGCAGCCGCTCGGTGATCTTGCGGTGGATCATCATGCGGCTCTCGGGTGTCAGATAACTGGTTAGCAGGACATTCCAGTTTCCGGCTGCGAGCGCGGCGGCGGTGCGCGTCCACAAGGACGACACCGGGAATCCGCCCTTGCCGTCATAGCGTGTGTGAACGTTACTGCTTCCCGACGGATAATTGAACTCTGGCTGCGCCGTTCGCACAAACACAGGCTCATGCACCACTTCGCCGAAATAAATCTCCGGCCGGTTCAACTTCAGACTTGGCACCGTGATCACCGGAGGCGCGTCCTTGACGAAAAGTACCGGCAGCCCCGCCGCCGTGATCTGATTCGCCTCCGCCATCACGATCCCGTAGCCATGCGTATAGATAAAGTGCGGATTGATCCAGCGATTTCCCGCATCCCCCAGCTGTTTCAAATCCAGCTCGCGCGGCGACAGCAGCACCTGGCGCAACTGTCCGTCGATAGTGTAGCGGTCGACATCAGTGTCCGAGTAAACGTACGGACGCAGCGGCTGGATTTGCGATACGGTCTCGTGGAAGGCGCGCCAGTCCCATAGGCGCACGTTATCGAGCAGTGGCTTGTGGCGCGCCAGGTCGATCTTCGCCTCGGGCTGAGCGTTGAACTGAGTCTCGGTCATCTTCGAATCCAGCCCGAACGCTGACCGGGTGGCGGCGATGTGGCGCTCGATAAACGGCCGCTCCAGCGAGATCTCATTGGGCCGCACGTATACGGCAGCGACAATCGGAGGCGCTACCATCCGCACAATCACCACCAGCACCGCGATGGCAGCGAAGCGTGGGCGGCCCGCCAGCACCGCTGCGGCCGCCAACAGGCAGCTCGCGATCAGCGCCCATTGCAGCGGCAGCGAGATGTACTGATTCACGTAATCGATGCCCACCATGAAGGGATGATGCGCGGTCAGCATTTCGTAGCGGTCCAGATAAAAGCGCGCCGCCAGCGCCGTCAGGAATAGAGCCGCGATGCCGCGAATGAACTTCGATTCAAACGCGCTCCCCAGGCGAAGATCCTGAACGTTGAACTGAAACTGGCTCCAGTCCGCGGTTTGCCGCACCACCTTCCAGGCCCGTCCCGTTACCCAGTAAATAATCGCTGCCAGGAAGGCGATGAAGAGCACTATCCGCAACAGCTCGGAAAAGAACGGCAGGTCGAACAGGTAGAAGGCCAGCGCCTTGCCGAATACCGGATCATGCCAGGCATGCGCGTCGCTTTCGAGCCCCCGGGCGCCGAAGAATCGGACCACGGCCCAGGTGTCGCTGGCCGCCACCGCAACGATGAACCCCGCTGCCAGCGTACCCGCGGTAGCCAGCCGCGCGTAGATGGGATG
>JALYHQ010000185.1 GCA_030776455.1 Acidobacteriota bacterium
CAGAGCTCGCCTCCGCTTCATCAGACTGGGACCATTGTGCAATCATGGGGGCATTCTCGTAAAGAGAAAATCAGCGAATGCAGCAACCCTGTCTTAGAGGTTTGTCTCACCTAAGGGGTTCGATCCAAAACCGCCTGCCCCACATGGAATGGTGCAAACTCCCGAGCGTTCGCCCGACCACTTTCGCCATTAGCGGGGCTAGGAAAGGAGCGGCGCTAGCGCGCGGCGCTTCGATAACAGGTCGGCAATGGCGCGGCACTCTTCGGCGAGCTCGCGGAACTGGTCCGGGAAGAGCGACTGGTAGCCGTCGGAGAGCGCGCGGTCGGGATTGGGATGCACTTCCACCAGCAGTCCCGACGCGCCGGCGGCCACGGCGGCCAGCGCCATGGGATGCACCTTGTCGCGTTTGCCGGTGCCGTGGCTGGGATCCACAATGATGGGGAGGTGGCTGAGCTTCTGTACGGCCGGCACCACGCTCAGGTCGAGGGTGTTGCGGGTATGGTCGGCGAAAGTGCGGACACCGCGCTCGCACAGCACCACCTGATAATTGCCTTCGGACATGATGTATTCGGCGGCCATGAGGAATTCTTCGAGTGTGGAGGACATGCCGCGTTTCAGGATCACGGGCAGGCGGGCGCGTCCTGCGCGGCGGAGCAAGGAGAAATTCTGCATGTTGCGCGCGCCGATCTGGATGCAGTCGGCGTACTGCTCGACGAGGTCGAAAGTTTCGACGTCGACGGCTTCGGTGACGATTCCGAGGCCGGTCTCTGTGCGGGCTTCGGCCAGCAGCTTCAAGCCGGGTTCGCCCATTCCCTGGAAGGCATACGGCGATGTGCGCGGTTTGTACGCTCCACCGCGGAGCAGCTCCCCGCCGGCGTCTTTGACGGCGTGGGCAGCCGCGAGAATCTGTTCGCGGCTTTCGACTGAACAGGGTCCGCCGCAAAGGACCAGATGGCCGCCGCCGATGTCGACGCCCGCGATGCGGACCACGGTGTTATCGGGCTTCACTTCACGGCTGACCAGCTTGTAGGGTTTGGAAACGGGGATCGCTTCGGAAACGCCGGGGAGGGATTCGAACTCGGCGGACTCGACGGGTCCGTGGTTGCCGGTGATTCCGATGGCGGTCCGCTCGGCGCCGGGCATCACGTGGGGACGAAAGCCGAGGCTCTCGATTCTCTCGCACACGGCCGCGATCTGGGCGCCGGTGGCGTGGGCGCGCATGACTACTAGCACGGTTGATCCTTTCGACTTTAGTGTAGCTGGAGGGGGGCGGGCGCTCTTGAGGAACGCGAGTTGGTGCGGGCTGTGGGGCAGGCGGTTTCGCCTGCGAGGGGGCGATTACTAATCGGCCTCTGCATGCTATCCTGCCCCACACGCTTGCGGGTCAGGTGGCGTACCGGGGAGCGAGGGAGAGAAGCACCAAGCCGAGTACGAAGAAGCCGATCATTAATGCGAGGTAGAGTTTCACCTTGGAGCCGCCGCCGGCGAATTCGCGCCAGACCAGCAAGCCCCACAGGGCGCTTACCAGCGTGGCTCCCTGGCCGATGCCGTAGCTGATGGCGGGGCCCACCTGCACTTCCCTGGGAGCGCTGGCGGCCGCGAAATTGGCGATGGTCCCGGCGCACCAGACGATGCCTCCAAAAATGCCCCACAGGTGCTGCTTCAGCTTGCCCTGGAAGTAAGCGAGCATCGAAATGGACTCGCCCTCCACCGGCAAATTCAGAAAGTAGAGGTTGAAGATGAAGGTGGAGAGGAACACGCCGATGGCGAAGAGAAACGCGATGGAATAGGGTCCCAGACCGGCATTCTCAATGCCGCCGCCTTTGCCCATTTCGACCAGCGGGTAGAAGGAGCCCATCAGGGCGCCGCTTACGAGGCTCAATATAATGCCCTTCCACGCGCGTTTGGACGACGGCTTGCGTTTGCCGGTGGAAGTTTCGGTGGCTTTCTGGCGGGCGTAAGCTTTGTACGCCAGCGCGTCCAAGACGATGGCTACCACGATAATCGCGACGCCGGCCCCGAGCAGGTAGGGATTCCCTTGTGGATTCAGGGCATAGTTCCAAATGACGCCAACGACCAGAGCCAGTCCGATTCCGATGGGAAACGCCACCGCCAGCCCGGATATGGAAATGGCGGCCACCAGGAGCATGTTGGCGAGATTGAATACGGCTCCGGCAGCCAGCCCGTAGGCCATGTTGCGCTTGCCGGCGATGGCCAGATTATCGGAGAAGGAGAGGCTGTCGCCCATGGAACCGAAGGTGAAGGCGGCGACGATGGCGGCGATGAGAACGCCCAGGGAATAGTCGTAATAAAAGAGCTCGAAGCGCCATTTTCCGGTGAGCTTAAAGGTATTGGCCCAGGACCCCCAGCAGAGCATGGTCAGGACGGTAAGCAGCAGTGCTGCCATGTAGGTATTTGGAGTGATCATATGACCTTAGTGGCCGCCCGCGATTTTACCATGCCGCGCCGGGCGGACAAATCCTAAAGTTCTCGCTCCAAATATCCGACATGGACTATATGGATTCGTGTCCACGGACTGCCGCTTTCGGGGTCCGGCTGGCCGCCATGCTGGCGCTGCTTTCCGTCGCGGGTTTGGCTGCCGACCGGCACAAGCTGGATGTCGATCCGGAATCCGACGATGGCATCCTGTTGCAGCGCATCCGGCAGGAGCCCACGGCGCCGCGCAAGCTGGCATTGCTCGAGAAGTACGCCGCGGCGTATCCCAACACTATTTCCATCGCCTGGGTATATGAGCAGATGCTGCCGCTTTACGCCGCCGGAACGGGAGATTCCGCAAAGGTCCTGGCAACGGCCGAGAAGCTGCTCGCGATTGATCCGCAGGATCTGGATTCCCTGAATTACGCGCTGCGGGCGGTGGAAGCGAAGAACGATTTCGAGGCCACGGCGCGCTATGCGAAGCAGGCCTGGGATGCGGCATCTAAGGTGGCGCAGACCCCCAAGCCTTCCGACCCCTATGACGTTCCAGACTGGAAACATCAGACCGACTTTGCGCGCGATATTTTGACGTATTCGGAATACACACTGTATTCGCTGTCCGCGCATTCGCCGAATCAGCAGGTCAAGTCGCAGCTCATCCATGACCTGGAGAGCCGCAATCCGCACAGCAAATACCTGAGCACCGCGAAGAGCGATTACGCCCACGCGGGACAGGTGATCGCCGGGGGCGAGATCTCCGTCCCGGCGGCCGAGAGGGGTCTCGCAAGCGATCCGGACAATGAAGATTACCTGCTCACCGTGGCCGAGTATCACATGGGCCGCGAGAGCGAACTCAGCAAGGTATTGACGTATTCGCTGCGTGTGATCCGGATCATGCAGCAGAAGTCCAAACCGGAAAGCATGACCAGCGACGCCTGGGAACAGAAGAAGCGGCAATATCTGGGAGCGGCGAACTGGATGGCGGGAGTAGTGAACGCCAAGCAGGGGAGCTACGCGCTATCGGACCGGTATCTGCGGTCGGCGCTGCCGTATCTGCATGACCGGTCACTGCAGGCGGCTGCGTGGTATTACCTGGGCTACGACAATTACGCGCTGGGCAGCGAACTGCGCGACCGGGCGCACATCCAGGAAGCTCTGCGATTCGACAAGCTGTGCCTGAGCATCAACGGGCCATACCAGTCTCTGGCGCAGAAGAATCTGGACGTCATCCGGACTGAATTTAACGTGCAGTAGCGGACGGCTCGTCCGGCCCGACTTGCTTTTCCCCCATGAATTGTTGCAAGCTGGAGGGTTTTCCATGCGAGTGAGAATCCTCTATCACGACCACTGTTTCGACGGAGCCGCATCGGCCGCTTTTTTCAGCCGCTTTTGCGAACAGAAGTTCGCTCCCAATGCCGAATTCGGCTTCACCGGGCTGGCCCACAAGGCTACGCAGCTGTTCGAGGATTCGTATTTCGACGGCGACATCAACGCCATCGTCGACTTCAAGTACTCGCCCGACCCGCGGCTGACGTGGTGGTTTGACCATCACCAGAGCGCCTTTCTGACGCCGGAAGACGCCGAGCACTTCAAGCAAGACCACAGCGGGACGAAGATGTACGACCCCACGTTCCGGTCGTGCACGAAATTCATCGCGACCGTGGCCGCCGAGAAGTTCGGGTATACCGCTCCGGATCTGGACGAGCTGGTGCGCTGGGCCGACATCATCGACGGAGCGCAGTATGAAAGCGCGCAGGCGGCGGTGGAGATGCGCGATCCGGCGATGAAGCTGACGCTGGTGATTGAGAGCGCGCAGGGGTCGGAGACGGTGCACAAGATCATCCGGATGATGCGCCACCAGAAGCTGGCCGAGATCATACTCGATCCTGAAATCCAGGCGATCCATGCGCCGCTGCACGAGCGGCATCTGGCATCCATCGACATTATCCGCAAGCTGGCGCACTGCGAGAACGGCGTGATCTATTTCGATCTGACGGGGTACGATCTGGAAGGCTACAACAAGTTCATCCCATATTATTTGTTTCCGGATTCGACGTACACGGTGTCGGTGCTGACGTCGAGTTTTCGGACCAAGGTATCGGTGGGATCGAATCCGTGGGCGCCCGTGGAGCCGACGCACAACCTGGCGACGATTTGCGAGCGGTACGGCGGCGGAGGGCATCCGCGGGTGGGGGCGATCAGTTTTGAGATCGGCGCGGTGGAGCATGCGCGAGAGGTGGCGGCGGAGATTAAGCGGGAGTTGGAGGGGTAGGGGAGAGCCAGCCGGGGGGCTGGCTGCGGGCCGGGAGGCCCGCCCTACAACATGAGTTTTTCGACGTATTTTGCGATCAGGTCGGGCTCTACGTTGATTCGGGCGCCGGGGGCGAGTCGGCGTAGCGCGGTGTGTTCGTAGGTGTGCGGGATGATGGCGGCGGAGACCAGATGGTCCTGGATGGCGGCGATGGTCAGGCTGATGCCATCCAGCGTCACCGAGCCTTTGTGGATCATGTAGCGCGACAGCTCAGCGGGGACGCGCACGGTGAGCCACCAGTTGCCGTCGCCTAGAGGTTGCAGGGATACGACTGTGGCGGTGCCGTCCACGTGGCCCTGGACCATGTGGCCGCTGAGACGGTCACCCACTGCCAGGGGGCGCTCGAGGTTGACCTCGGAATCCGCCTGGAGGTCGCCGAGATTGGTGCGAGACAGAGTTTCGGGTGCAAGGTCCGCCCAGAAGCCGTCGCTCTCGAGCGAGGTCGCGGTGAGGCATACGCCGTTGACCGCGATGCTGGAGCCTTCAGTGGCATCACGGAGGGTGCGGCGGCAGCGCACTTTCATGCGCGGGCCGGGGGTGGCGACGATGCCTACTTCTTCGATGATTCCAGTAAACATATCAGCTTCGTTTGACCCAGGCCTCGACGGCGTATTCGTCGGGCGGGATGGGATGCAACTGCACTCCTTCAAACTCGATGGCGTCCACTCGGCGTAGTCGTCCGGAGCCTCCGGCGACGGGCAGCGACTGGAGGCCTCCTAGAATCTTGGGGGCGTAATAGAAATAAATCTTGTCGACGATGCCGGCTTCCAGAGCCGCCCAGTTTACCTTGCTTCCGGATTCAATCATGAGCGAGCGGTACTGTTCGGCGGCAAGATAATCCACCAGCTTCCGGAGGTCAGTGCGGCCGCCGGGGCCGTCCACCACCAGGACCTTGACGGATCGAGCTTCGAGGGCGCGGCGGCGCTCGCTTGCCGATGCGGACGTAGTGACCACGGCCAAGTCGCCGGCGGCGCTTCGGACGATTTTTGAATCGAGCGGAATGCGCAAAGTGGAATCGAGGACGATGCGCAGCAGAGGTCGGCTGCGCTCGAGACTGGTGCGATCCGTAAGCAGACAATCGTCGGCAAGCACCGTGCCAATTCCAGTGACAATGGCATCGGATAGATGGCGGATCCGCTGCACGTGGGCGCGGGCGCGTTCGCTGGTGATCCAGCCGGTGTTATCCTCGGGCGCGGCGATCTTCCCGTCCAGCGTGAGGGCGGCCTTCAGCGTCACCAGCGGGCGGCCGGTGCGCATGGAGTGCACAAAGGCCTCATTCAATTGCGATGCTTCTTGATCGTATTCGGACGCCACTTCGACATGAATTCCGGCTTCCACGAGCCGGCGGAATCCGCGGCCGGAGACCAGGGGATTAGGATCCTGCATGGCGGCCACGACGCGGGTGACGCCGGCTTCACGCAGCGCATCGGCGCAGGGCGGGGTGCGGCCGGTGTGGGAACAGGGCTCGAGCGTGACGTACAGATCGGCGCCGCGTGCCTGGACGCCGGCATCCTCCAATGCGACCACTTCGGCGTGTTTGCCGGCGGCGTAGGTGTGAAATCCGCGCCCAACGATGGCGCCATCGCGAACCAGCACGGCGCCGACGGCGGGATTGGGGCTGGTGCGTCCCAGACCGCGGCGGGCCAGTTCCAGCGCCTCATCCATGTAGGGCGACTTCACGGCTCGAATAAGGATGCCACAAACTGTTCGGCGTCGAAGGGCAGCAAATCCTCGGCCTTCTCGCCGACGCCGATGTAGCGGATGGGAAGATTCAATTCGCGGGCGATGGCGACTACGATGCCGCCCTTGGCGGTGCCATCCAGCTTGGTAAGAACGATGCCGGTGACGCCGCTGGATTCGGTGAACCGGCGCGCTTGTTCGAGTCCGTTCTGGCCCGTGGTGGCGTCCAGAACCAGCAGCACTTCATGCGGGGCCGAAGGGACCACGCGGCTGGCGGTGCGGCGCATTTTTTCCAGCTCGGCCATCAGATTGTCCTTGGTGTGCAGACGGCCGGCGGTGTCCACCACAACATAATCCACCTTGCGTGCTTTGGCGGCGTGCAAGGCATCGAAGAGGACCGCGCTGGGATCGGCGCCGGGCTTCTGGCGGATGACGTCGGTTGATGTGCGCTCGCCCCAGATTTCCAACTGCTCGATGGCGGCGGCGCGAAACGTATCGGCCGCGCAGAGCAGCACGCTGCGTCCTTCCGATTTGAAGCGGGTGGCCAGCTTACCGATGGTAGTGGTCTTGCCCGCTCCGTTGACACCCACAACCAGCACGACGGCGGGCGGCTCCAGCACGCGGGGGACGGGGCGATCGACGGCCTCCAGCACTTCGAGCAGATGCTCGCGAATGAGCTGGCGCACTTGCTGGGCATCCGCCATTTGGTTGCGGTCGACACGCTGGCGGATGGTCTCGAGGATCTCTTCGGTGGTCTTCACGCCGATGTCGGCGGTGATCAGCGCGTATTCCAGCTCGTCGAGAATTTCGGCGTCGATCTCCTTGCGGCCGGCGATGACGTCCTCGAGGCGATCCATCAAACCCGAGCGTGTTTTCTGGATACCGGCTTTCAGGCGGTCAAGGAGATTCGGTTCTTGCGGGACGGCGCCGAATAAAGTCTGGATTGCCATGAGGAGGGGAGTGCCTTCATTGTAACTCGCGTGGTTCGGCGCGTTGTAGTATTACCGAATGGAGGGAACATGCGAGCCATAGCAATTCTGTGCTTCTGCCTGGGATGCGGGGTGGTGGAGGCGGAGAACAATCTGACATCCACCGCGATTCAACGTTACTTCAACGGCGTGCGCAGAAATCTGGAAGGCGCCGCGGACGCGATGCCCGCCGAAAAATATGGATTCCGGCTGACGGACGGGCAGATGACTTTCGCCGAGTGGCTCAACCACTCGACGGAACGGAATTACAGCGACTGCGCGGCGCTCAAGGGGGAACCGGTTCCGGCAGCTGGAAAGGGACCCCTCACTTTCCTTTCGAAAGAGCCGGTAACGGAGGCGTTGAAGGATTCGCTCGGATACTGCGCCAAGGCGCTGGAGGGCGTCGACGATCAAAAGGTGATTTCAACGCCGCAATTGAGCTTTGCCTTTCTGCATGTGTTAGTGCACAACAACGAAATTTACGGGAATCTGGTGAATTATTTGAGGTACAACGGCATCGTGCCGCCCTCTACCGCGGCGCGGATGAAAAAATGAGAGGCGCCGTTCTTTTCGTCGTTCTGCTGGCGGCGCTGGCGCAGGTGAAGCCAACCTGGAGCGCCGATGAGCAGCCGATCTACGATACGATGCGCGGCCTGCGCAAGGTGCCGGATGACGCCCGGGGCGCTGTCACGCAGGAGCTAGCGCTCGCGATAAGGCGGCTTCCGGTGACGCCGAACAAGCTCCGGCTGGCCAGGGGTCTGGCGAACTTGTCAACCGAAGGAGATTTTGGGCAGACCACGCTGCGGGAAGTGGCAGCCACGCTGGCGGCGGCCCTACGCGAGCAGCCGGCGGCAGAGGGGAGAGACGAGGCCTATTTGACGCTCGCCCAACTGGCGCGCTACGAGCATGTGCCGGTCTCTTCGGATTCCGCGCCGTTCGCGGCCGCGATGGCCAAACTGGCGGACGAAGACCGGCGCCGGGCCTCGGCGGACTTCACGCTGCAGGATTTGAACGGGAAACCATGGAAGCTGAGCGGCCTTCGGGGCCATGTGGTGCTGGTGAATTTCTGGGCGACGTGGTGCCCGCCTTGCCGCAAGGAAATGCCGGATTTGGATTCGCTGTATTCGCAATTCAGGGAGCAGGGCCTGGTGGTGCTGGCCATCTCGGATGAAGAGACGGGCAAAGTGACGCCATTCCTCAAAGAGCACGGCGTGTCTTATCCGGTCCTGCTGGACACGGATCGCGCGGTAAGTAAACTTTTCGGCGTGGAAGGGATTCCGAAGAGCTTTGTATATAACCGCGACGGGAAGCTGGTGGCCACCGCGATCGACATGCGGACGCGCCAGCAGTTTCTGGCGATGCTGGCAAGCGCCGGGCTCAAATAACCTGGCTGGGATACAGTTTCGGATAGACATCGCGCATCTCTTGCGCGATTTGGCGGGCGGCGCCGATCTGTATGAGCTCTCCCTTGCCGATTCCGGGGCACCATTCGGCGATCTTGCGCAGTTCAGCGCGGTCATCCAGGAACTCGGGCCAATACGGGAAGAGGCGGCATTGCGCGGGCTTCACGGCGTGAATGGAACATCCGCCATCGGTGAGGAAGTGACACGTGGAACCGCGCGGCACACGCAGGCGCTGGCGGTTGGTGGTGCGGTAAATGTAGCGCCTGCGGAACGTCCGGACCGACATGCCCAGGAAGGGCGCGATGCGGTTGATGTCGCCGTCGGTGAGATGGACGAAGCCCTGCTGGCGGCAGCAGTTGGTGCAACCGGGCTGGCATTCAAAGCGCATACGCGAACTATTCTACAGCCTCGGTCGCTGTCCCTCATGACTCGAACAGGGGATCATGACTCGTAGTCAGACGTTTTCTATACAGATGAGTGAGAGCGCGCTTGTCGGGGGGTCAGCCAGTCCGGCGTTCCAGGCCGGCAAGAATCTCTTCGACGCGAAGTCCTTGCAGCCATTTGTGCCGTTCGCGCGTGTAGTCGCCATTGCCAGACCGGTACAGCCTAAGGAAACGCGCAAGGCCGTCTATGCCCAGTTCCCGCCGCAACACGTCGAAAGCGTAACGTTCGAATTGTTCGTCGGAAAGTTGTTCTAACGGAGTCATGTGACCGTCTCCGGCCACCATGATAGCGGGTTCGACACTGGGATGCCCGACGCTCCAACCCCACGCTTTGCTCGGCGCAAGAATCGATCATCCGTGGTCAACAGGATGTCGGCTCCTGCGTGTTCGGCACAACTTAAGTGGAGCGCGTCGAAAGCGTCGTAACCAAGAAGCTCAAGTTGGATCGCTCGCGCGACGATACCGGGCTTCAGCGCAATTACGGAACTCGCAAAGGAGAGCAGTTTTTCGATATCGTGACGGCGCTCGACAGCCGGGTTTCGCATGATCTCCTCCGTCAAGGCGAAGCTGGATATCCACTCTGCCTTTTCGCATGCGCACCAACCGTAGAATCTGCTCCACAGCATCGGCCTCCTTGCGAATCCGCGGCTGAGTCTGGTCATCCGTCAAACGAGCGAGACAGCAGGCGTCGAGATAGAGTTTCACCTGGCTTGGTCCTCACATTAAAGCAAGCCGAGCTTAACATTTTTGATTGTAGTTGTCGTTAGCCGTGAAGAGACGTCCACTAGATCGGCATGTGCCTGGAAACTTGCAGAGCGGGTCCAGGGGGACCCGCGCGGGTCAGGGGACCCGCCCCACAAGAGCCGTGGGACAACGTCTTCTGTGGATCTACGTTGAACCGCTCTGTAATTGATAAAATGGCAGGACAAGCCGTGGAACACATTGGGCGGTATCAAATCCTCGGCGAAGTGGGGCGGGGAGCGATGGGGGTGGTTTATCGCGCCCAGGACCCGGCGATTGGGCGCGAGATTGCCGTGAAGGCGATCCGGCTGTCGGATGTCGCCGACCCCAGCGAGCGGGAGCGCATGCGCGAGCGGCTGTTCCGGGAGGCGCAGTCGGCGGGGATTCTCTCGCATCCGAACATCGTCACCATTTACGACATCGCCGAAGAGCACGGGCTGGCGTATATCTTCATGGAGTTTGTAGCGGGGCCTCCGCTGGAACAGCTGCTGGCCGCGCCGCGCCCGCCGGATGGAGAGCTGCTGCTGGACTTGTTACGGCAGACCGCGGGCGCGCTGGATTACGCGCACGGTAAAGGCATCGTGCATCGCGACATCAAGCCGGCTAACATCATGGTGCACGAAGGCCAGCATGCCAAGATCACCGATTTCGGCGTGGCCAAGATCGTGTCGCAGCAGATGACGCACGCGGGCACCATGATGGGCACGCCGAACTACATGTCGCCGGAGCAGGTGCAGGGTCACAACGTGGATGGCCGTGCGGACCAGTTCTCGCTGGCTGTGATCGCGTATGAGATTCTGACCGGCGAGAAACCGTTCGCGGCCGATTATCTTCCGACGCTGCTGTACAAGATTGTGCGCGAGGATCCGGTGTCGCCGCAGCGCTTGAATCCAAGTCTGGGGCCGGGCGCGGAGACGGCGCTACGCAAGGCGCTGGCGAAGGAACCGGCGGAACGCTATGAGAGTTGTGCGGAGTTTGCCGCCGCGCTCACGGAGGCGCTGAGCGCCGAACCGGGCTGGGCGCCAATGGCGCGCGGAGCCAGCCAGAGCATGCCCACGCTGGCGGGGGCAACTTCGCCGCCGGCCCCGGCGCCGAAACCCGCCGCCGCGATGCCTGCCGCGCGCGATCCGCGGCGCGAGGAAGAAGCTCCAGCGCATACGTTGCTGAAGAGCATGGTATGGGTGCTGGTTGGCATCGGCGTGGTGGGCTTGCTGCTGCTGGCCTTGAACAGCCTTGTGTTTAATCGAACGGTGGAGCCAGGCGCGCAGACCGCGGCCGCTTCACCGCCGGATGCAACGACGGCGAAACCGAGTCCCGCGTCCACTTCCGTCAAGCCGCCCGCGGAGGGCACGAGCGCTCCGCCGAAGAAGGACGAGTCAGCCCCAATCGCTTCCGGAGATCGCAGCGTGCAGTTCCTCACGGATCCGCCGGGAGCGCAAGTCACCATCGACAACACTTTCGACCACTCCTGCCGGACGCCATGCACGCTGAAACTCGCAACCGGACGGCATGTGCTGGATGTGAGCCGCGAGGGATACCGGCCCTATCCGCGAATCTTCAACGTGCCTCAGGACGCCGATATTTTTCTGCAGCTAACGCGCATGCAGGCGACGCTCAGTATCACGTCGAATCCGGCCGGCGCGACCGTTTTCTTGAATGGCGAGGAGCAGAGCCAGCGCACTCCGGCCACTTTCAACGTCGCGCCCGGATCGTATCGCGTGCGGGTGACGCGGGAGGGTGTTCCGCTCGAGTTCGACGTTCAACTTCACGACACGGAATTCATCAGCAAGAATGTGAGCTTCCAATGACTCTAACCAGACGCAATTTGTTTCTCGCCGCGGCCGCGGGCGTATTATCGCGCGGCGAAATGATTGTCCGGTCCTCGAAGCCGCAGGATCTGGAAATGCCGCTCGAGGGCTTCACGCCGTGGATCACGCCGGTGGATCAGTTCTTCATCCGCACGCACGCATATACGCCGAGTGTCGATCTGGCGCAGTGGAAGCTTCAAGTGGACGGGCATGTGGGCCAGCCGCTAACGCTCACGCTGGACGAACTGAAGAAAATGCCGCGCATCGAGATGGTGAGCGTGCTGGAGTGCGCCGGCAACGGCCGCAGCTTCTATCCGCCTCGCATGCCCGGCGCGCAATGGGCGCACGG
>JALYHQ010000186.1 GCA_030776455.1 Acidobacteriota bacterium
GGAATTGAAGAGCAGGGCTCTCCCTTGTCGGACCCCTGTCACCGTAGCGCCTGGAAGCACTCGAGCAACCCTGGGTGGCGGTTAGCGACATGTGTTCGGCTGCCGATCTAGCGGCAGTGGCCTGCCACCGGGCTTTCTAATACGGTGTGCATGGGGGCCTCCTAAATGTAAGTTGACCGATTCCGGGCCGCATTGTCGATCTGATTCACTTCGGCAAGCGGTCCGGAGCCGGCTAGTAGGGACAACGCTCACCCAGCGGAAAGGAGAATTGCGTCCGGGAACCGATCAGATCTACAACTGCGTCTCGGGAAGCGCCGAACCTCGCCTCGGCACCGCTTACTCCGCGGGCGCGGCCTTCGTCCCGAGGTCGCCATTCCCCCCCACCAGCAGCGGCTCCAGAATTCCGGTGATCTCCTCGAAGATGTACTGCGGCGATCGGTCACCGCGGATCTGATAATAGCGCGTGTATCCGTAGTGCGCCAGCACCGGGCGCGTGACGTCTTGGTACTTTGTGAAGCGGTCGCGGAAGACATGCTCCTCGTCGTCCTTGCGGGTAAACAATGCGACGCCGTCGTCATCGCACACGCCCGGCGATTTCGGCGGCGAATAGAGCACGTTGTAAACGCGCAAACATTGAGGACACTGCCGTCGGGACGTCATTCGCCCGGCGAGCGCATCGTACGGCACGTCAAAATGAATCAGCGTGACCGCCGGGAAACTGGAGTCGGCCAGCACGCCATCCAGGAAGCCGGCCTGTTCCACCGTGCGCGGATATCCGTCCAGCAGGAAGCCGTGCCGGCAATCGGGGCGTGCGATGCGCTGGCGCAGCATCTCATTCACCAGATCGTCACTCACCAGCCCGCCGCTCACTACGATGGAATGCGCCGCGCGCCCGAGTTCGGTTTCGGCGGCCATTTCGGCACGCAGCATGTCGCCGGTAGAGATGGCGGGGATATTGAGCCAGTTTGCGATGAGTCGCGACTGGGTCCCCTTGCCGCTACCTGGCGGCCCAAACAGAAGAAGAACCACGATTTCTCCGTTCCCTAGGCTACTGAATCACTGAGCGGCGGTCAAGCTGTTATGATCGGCAGAATCAGATGAAGCTTACACTATTCTGCCTCATGAGCACCAATCTTTGGTGGTGCTCCATCGTGACTTGCCGCGCCGAGAATTTCGAGCTCAAGGCCGGACCCAAGACCATCGCCTGGGGCCATTACGCGGCGGCCACCGCTCCCGTATTGCGCATCCACTCGGGCGACACGGTTCGGATCGAAACAGTGTCCGGGAATCCGAAGTCGCTCGAGGGCGCGGGGTTGGCCGCGGATCAGGTTCCCGCCGCGCTGCGAGCCATCTACAAGGAGGTCACGGACAAGGGTCCCGGCGGACACATCCTCACCGGTCCAGTATATGTGGAGGGCGCCGAGCCGGGCGATGTGCTGGAAGTGCGGATACAGAATATCGAGCTTTCCGTGCCGTGGGCCTACAACGGATTTCGGCCCGGCGCGGGATTTCTTCCCGACGATTATCCATACTCGCGAATGAAGATTATCCCGCTGGATCGCGAGCGCATGGTGGCGCGCTTTTCTGACGGCGTGCGCATTCCGCTGCGGCCGTTCTTCGGCAGCATGGGCGTCGCGCCGCCGGAAGCGAATGGCCGGCTCAACAGCGCCCCTCCTTGGATGCACGCGGGCAACATGGACAACAAGGAGTTGGTAGCCGGTACCACGCTCTACATTCCGGTCCACGCTCGCGGGGCGCTATTCGAGGTGGGCGACGGTCACGCGGGACAAGGCAACGGGGAGGTGGATATCACCGCCATGGAGACCGAATTGAACGGAACTTTCCAGTTCATTGTGCGCAAGGATCTGCATCTGCTGTGGCCGCGCGCCGAAACGCCGACGCACTACATCGCGATGGGGCTGAATGAGGATCTCACTCAGGCCACACGCCTGGCAGTGCGCGAGGCCATCGATTTTCTGGTGCATGAGAAGCATCTCAGCAAGGACGATGCCTACATGCTGACCAGCGTAGCCGTCGATTTCGCCATCACGCAATTAGTAGACGGCACGAAGGGAGTCCACGCCATGATCCCCAAATCCCTGTTCCACTGACCCGCGCGCGTCTCTCACGGGCGCTGCTCCCCCAGCACCTTGCGAGCAGTCTCCACTCCTCGCACCGGCAATCTCTCATCCGTCAACAACCCGATCTGCTTCAACACCGAAGCTTGATCCCAATAAATATGCTCATGCGCCAGCTTCCCGTCGCGGAATTTCACGATCGCCACCAGCGGAATCTCCACCCTTCGATTGGTGGGCGCAACTCCCGGCAGCATCCACGGCATCTCCTGGGTGTGGGTAAACGAAAAAATCATTTCTTCAACCAGTTGATCCGTACCCACGGTGCGCGATACCGGAGTGAGCGCGGTATCGGGCGGCATGCTTGGGATGAAATCCTCGGAATAAAATCTGCGCAGCTCCGGCTTCCCTCTGCCGCCGGTGAGCACCGGGATATGATTCACGTAGGCGTCCTCCACCATAGTGGCCAGCGTAGCTTCCGTGTCGCGGGTAGCGAATTCGTGTGCGGTATGCTCTTCCCACAGCGCGCTCAAATTGGATTCGGGCATGCGTTCATGGTAATTGACGCTGCGACCTCACAGCGCGTGATACTTACCGCGCTTGTAATCCCGTACCACCTTCAGCACGTCGAAGCCGTAGCGAATCGGGTTCAAACTCGACTTCTCGCCTGCGTAAATCGTGGGGATGGCAATCTCCCGAATGCGCAGGCCCTTAACGCGGGCGAGCACGATCATTTCCAGATCGAAATCGAAGGATGCGGAGAGCTTTTCGAATGGAATGGTCTCCATGGCCTTTCGCGAGTACAGCATGTAGCCGCTGTGATACTCGGCGATGTTCATGCCGAAGGCCAGGTTCTCAATCGCCGTCAGCGCCTTGTTGGCGGCAAACTTGTAAAATGGCATGCCGCCGCGCAGCGCTCCGCCGCCCAACATGCGTGAGCCTTGCACCATGTCGGCCGTACCGTTATCGAACGGCTCCAGCAGTTCAACAATCTTTTCGGGAGAATACTGGCCATCCGAGTGCAAAAGGATGCCCACGTCCGCGCCCTCGCGCAACGCGAACCGCAGCAAGTCTTTTTCGGTTTCGCCATACCCTTGGTTGGTGGTGTGCGTCAATACCACCATGCTGGGAAACGCTCGCTCCAGCCGGACCAGTGCGGCCGCGGTGTCGTCCTTGCTTCCGTCATTGACCACCACGTACCGCCGGATGCGCCGCGTCGCTTCGGGGGGAATTCGCTCGAAAACTTTTTCGATGGTCGCGCCGGCGTTGTAAGCCGGCATCAGTACAAAGACGTTGTCAACCATTCCGGACGGCGCCGGCTGTTTCCGTGGTGCGGGACTCGGCAACGTAGTACCGCATGGTTGCTTCCAGCGTGTCCCGAATGTTCCACTTCGGCTCCCAGCCCAGCAGCGTGCGGGCTTTCGTTATGTCCGGAATGCGCCGGTCAGAGTCGTCATATCCCTCACCGTAAAACTCTTCGGCCGGCACGCTGACGATCTGGGCCAGCGGCGCACCCGGATCGCGGAACTTCTGGATGTAGATTTCCCGCATCGTCTCGGCCAGCTGCCGGATCGAGACTTCGTTGTGGGGAGAACCGATATTGAAGATCTGCCGGTCACATACGCCGCCGGGGTTTTCCACGATGCGGTACGTGCACTCGACGGCGTCGTCGATGTAGGTATAGCAACGCTGGTGCGTGCCCCCGTCCACCAGTTTCATTTCAGCTCCATTCAGAAGAGCGTTCATGAAGAATGAGAACACGCGGGGGATGTCCTGCTTGTCTTGCGGCAGGAAGTCGATCTTCGGCCCGATGAAATTGAACGGCCGGATGATCGTGTAATTGAATCCCTGCTCGATGCCGTAAGCGTGCAGCACTCGCTCCAGCAGCTGCTTCGCGCAGGAGTAGATCCAGCGGTGCTTGGAAACCGGCCCCAGGATGTACTCGCTGGTGTCCTCGTTGAAAGTTGCGTGAATCGGATCCAGCGGATCGGCCAGGCGGGCATTCTTCAGGCTGGCAGCGGTGCGTCCGTAGACCTCACAAGTGGAAAACTGAATCAGGCGCTTCGCATGGCGTACGCAGGCTTCGGCGATCTTCAGGTTCTCGATGAAATTGAGATGGAAAACATCCAGCGGGATACGCAGATACAGGCCTGGATTGGCATAAGCGATCAGATCGATCACTAGATCTGAGTCTTGCACCAGGCGGTCCAGGTTCCATTCAGGCGCTCGGATGTCCTGCTGGAGAAAGGTCAACGCCGGATGATCCAGATAGTCGGACACTTTCTCCGATTCAATATCCACCGCGGTGACGGTGTGCCCCTCTGTGAGCAAACGTTGCGTGAGGTGGGAGCCAATGAATCCAGCGGCGCCCAGACTGAGAATCTTCATCCGTGTGACTCTGTCCTTCGAGTGTTGGTACGCTAACTTAGTCTTTCATCATATGCTACTTGCTTTCCTCGCTGGCGATGGGGGACCCAGCATCGGCAGTCCGGAAACCTTCATCGCCGCCGGGACCTTGATGGCCGCCGTGGCGGCTGCCTGGTTTGGAATTCGCCAGTTCGGTTGGTGGGAAAGGCCGCTGGCGCGCTTGGCGCGCAGAAAAAAGCTCGCGATCCTCGTGGCGGCGCTCGCTCCACTGGCACTGCGCGCGCTGCTGCTGCCGTGGTTCCCGGCTCCGGAGCCCCGCCTCCACGATGAATTCAGCTTTTTGCTGGAGGCCGACACCATCGCGCACGGCCGTTTGGCGAATCCGCAGCACCAACTCTGGGTACATTTCGAAAACGTTCACATCCTGGTACGGCCAACGTATGCAAGTGCGTTTCCCATCGCGCAGGGAGCGTCGCTTGCAATCGGCAAAGTCCTGTTCGGGCATCCCTGGGCCGGCGTCTGGCTGAGCGCCGGTTTCATGTGCGGCGCCATCTGCTGGATGCTACAAGGATGGCTGCCGCCGCGCTGGGCATTGTTGGGCGCGGTGTTGGTGATTCTGCGGCTGGGAGTTTCCAGCTATTGGATGAACAGCTATTGGGGCGGATTCGTGGCGGCGGCGGGTGGCGCATTGGTGCTGGGAGCGCTCCCCAGAATCATTCGAACGCCGCACTGGGGCTATGCCACCACGATGGGTGGGGGGCTGGCTATTCTGGCCAACAGCCGCACTTTCGAAGGCGCCTGGCTGGGCTTGCTGGCCGCCATACCGTTGTTTACCTGGATGTTCGGTACCCGAGGTCCGAAGCGGGGCGTGGCGCTGCGCCAGCTGGTTTTGCCGCTCGGGTTGGTCGTGCTCTGCATCCTCGCGGGCCTCGGCTATTCGTTCGCGCGCGTGACCGGTAAACCCTGGGTTGCCCCCTACACGCTATACCGCGAAACTATGAGCGTGGCGCCGCATTTCCTGTGGCAGTCGCCTACGCCCCCGCCACCCTATAACAACCGCGAGATACAGCACTTCTTCGTGGGCTGGGAGATGAACGCATATCGAGTGGCGCGCAACCAGCCGGTGAATGAACTGTGGACGAAGATCAACGCATACTGGCGATTCTACCTGGGACCGCTGCTCAGCATCCCGCTGGCAACGTTGCCCCTGCTGTGGCGGCGGTCCCGGATGCTGCTGATGATGGCGGCGGGCTTCTCGTTGGCCCTGGTGGGACAGGTCTGGCACAATGTCCACTACGCGGCGCCGGCGGCCGGACTCGCGATTTTGATCGTGGTGCTAGCGATGCGCGGGCTGCGACTCTGGCGATGGCGGCAGCTTCCGGTGGGCTTGTACGTGGTGCGCTGCCTGCCGCAAGCTTGCGCGGTCATGTTGCTGGTGCAGATTATCTCCCCGCCCTTGCCCGCGGAGGCGGGCCCTCCCACCAGTTGGCGCTGGCCCAGTCGTGCCGGCATGGCCCGAGCGAATATTCTTCGTCAACTCGAAAGCTCCTCTGGGAAACACCTGGTGTTGGTGCGCTACGACGTCGCCGTGCACGATGTGGGAGACGAATGGGTTTACAATGGCGCCGACATCGACGGCTCAAAGGTGATCTGGGCCAGAGAACTGGACTCAGGCAGTAACGCGAAACTGCTGCGCTACTTTGGCGATCGCCAATTGTGGCTGATGGAACCCGATCTGACGCCGCCGCGCCTGACGCCTTATCGCGAGGCGCCGCCGCGGCTCATGCCGTTCGTCCAGATCGGCGCACCGGGCATCGAATCGCTGCGCTCGGCTGACGACGTCAAGCGGAAGGTGCTGGAACGGGCCGACTCCTACAAGGATCTTAATTGCGACGGGTGGAATTATCTCTTTACTCAAGTGACTGGGGTAGAGGCTCCGGAAGTTTCCTCAGGCTGTTATCTCGGTAATGACCGAAACCAGCCGGTCAGCTTTGAGCAGTGGTTCACTTGGCTGCAACGGCAGCGGTAGTTCGGACTGCCTCGATACGGCTCTACACGTCGCAGTGGCAGGTTTCTTTTATCGCCGCGCGCAGCTCATCCAGCGTCATCCGGCCGGGATGATAGACCCGCACGATTCCCGCGCGGTCAATGAACACCAGGGTGGGTGTGGTGCTGGCCCCGTAAAGCTTGAAGGTTTCCCCACTGATGGGGACGGGCATGTCGAGCAGATCGGCGTAATATTTGTGCCGAATCTCATCGAGGTACTTTAGCTCCTGATCCGGCGGAGCTTCTTCGCCCCCGGCAATATAGCCGTATAGCTGCGTGGGGCCGATCAGCACCAGGCTCGGGAATTCGCGCTTGAGCTGCGACAGCTCCCGGCGCTGCAGTTTGCAGTCGCCGCACCAATGCGCCCAGAAGAACAACAGCACCGGGTGGCCCTTCAGCGCAAAAAGCGACGGAGGCTTGGGACCCAGCCACTGGCGCTCATCCAGGGCCGGAGCGGGCTTGCCTTCGAGGGTCAGCAAATTCAGATTTTTCTGGATGCGCGCGCGGATTGAGGTGGTCCGGTACGCCACCAGCTCGCGTCGCAGGAACGCCACTGCTTCAGTCCGCTGGCCCCGCTCATTCAGCACCTGCGCCTTCACTTCAATCGCGGCTCCTAGCGCGATGGGCAGGTGAGCGTCCGCATCCAGTCTGCGCGACTTCAATTCCGCCGTCACCAGCGCCAGCGTGCGGTCGGCATAAGCGCCGGCCTCATTCAGGCGATGAGCGGCCAACGCGCCGCGGCCCATCCAAGATACTGCTTCAATCACTTCGGGACTCGGGCGCGTTCGATAAGCTGCGATCACGGCTTCGGCGCGCGCGAAATCTCCCTTGTCAACGGCGGCGCGCACGTCGGCGATCACCGCCGGCGTTGCGGTGACGGCCTTCAGAGCAATCATCAGAATTATAAACCTGCGCATTTCATTTACATGGAAGCCAGCAGACGGCCTCCGTCCACAACAATGGTCTGTCCCGTCAGATAGGACGATTTTTCGCTGGCCAGCAGCAGCGCCACTTCGGCGATTTCCGGCGGCTGCCCGAGATGTTTCACAGGCTGGCTGGTCAGCGTTTTGGCGAAGCGCCCTTCGTCTTTCCAGTAATACTCGCTCAACACCGTTTGAATCAGCCCAGGAGCAATGGCGTTCACGCGAACCCCTTTGGGCCCCAGTTCCAGAGCATAGGATTGCGTCATCATGATCAGCGCCGCCTTGGTCATGCTGTACAGCAGCCCGTGATACTGCGGGCGCATGCCGGCAATCGACGCTATGTTGATGATGGAACCCCAGCCGCGGTCGCACATTCCTGGCGCCACCAGCCGGATCAGGCGGTAAGCGCTCTTCAGGTTTACGTCCACCATCTTGTCGAACTGGCCGTCGTCCATCTCAATGGCCGGCCCCTGAGCGATATTGGTGGCGGCGTTATTCACCAGGATGTCGATCTTGCCGTGGTCTCGGGCGACCGTATCCACCAGGCGCTGGAGGTCCTCGAGCTTGCCCACATGACAAGCCATGGGAACTATCGCGCCAGGATGGCCCTTGATCTCGGCGGCGACTGCGTTCAGCGTGTCCTGCTTGCGCCCGCAGATAACTACGGTGGCGCCCTCGCGCGCGAACACTTCCGCCGTGGCCTTGCCGATTCCTCGGCTTCCACCCGTAACGATGGCGACTTTTCCGGTGAGTTCGTTCATAGGTTCGATTGTTCCCTCACAACTTCAACGATTTCAGGTACTCACGAAACGCGGTTCCCAGATCATAACGGCGCAGCGCGATCTCCACCGTGGCCTTTAAGAATCCGAGCTTGTCGCCGGCGTCATAACGCGTGCCTTCGAAGCGGTAGCCGTAAATAGGCCGGTTCCGCAGCAGGTGCTTCAGCGCGTCGGTCAGTTGGATCTCGCCCCCGCTGCCCGGCTCCACGGCCTCAATGGAGTCGAAAATTTCGGCGGTGAGAATATAGCGACCGATAATGGCGAGGTTCGACGGCGCTTCCGAGCGCTTGGGTTTTTCCACCATGTTGCGGATGCGGTAGAGCCGGTCTTTATTGCCGTTATGCGCCACCGGTTCGGCGTCCACCGCGCCATAAGACGAGATCTGGTCATTGGGGACTTCCATCAGAGCCACCACGGACGCGCCGTAAAATTCGTAGACATCCAGCAACTGCCGGATCACCGGGATCTCGGATTCGATTACGTCATCGGAGAGCACCACCGCGAACGGCTCCGGCCCCACCAGTTCCTTGGCTCGAAGTACTGCGTGTCCTAGTCCTAGCGCCTCTTTTTGGCGCACATAGGCGACATTGATCATGTCCGAGACGGCCCTGACCACGGCCAGCAGGTCCTTTTTGCCCTTGGATTCGAGCGCGTGTTCCAGCTCAAAGCTGACATCGAAGTGGTCCTCGATAGAGCTCTTGCCGCGTCCGGTGACGATGTAAATATTCTGAATTCCGGAGTGAATGGCCTCCTCAACACCGTATTGAATGAGGGGTTTATCCACCAGCGAGAGCATTTCCTTGGGCTGCGCCTTGGTTGCTGGAAGGAACCGCGTGCCCAGGCCGGCCGCCGGAAATACGGCCTTGCGTACCTTGGGAATCATCAGAACCATTGTACGGTACTGTTCTATCTTGCCTTCCCGCGGATGTTCGGTTACAACTGAATGCATGGCCGACGAGCGCGTTCAAATGGCGGTCGAATTCCTGCGGGACGCCTACGTGTACCAGATGCAGGGCGAATTGGATCGCGCCGTGGACTTGTACAAGCGTTCCATTCAGACCTATCCAACCGCGGAAGCGTATACGTTTCTGGGTTGGACGTATCGCTTTCAAGGCAAGCTGGACGAGGCCATCGCCGAGTGCAAGAACGCGATACTGATTGACCCGAGCTTCGGCAATCCGTACAACGATATCGGCGCGTATTTGATCGAACAAGATAAGCCCGACGAAGCCATCCCGTGGCTCGAGAAAGCCATCGCGAGCCCCCGATATGAGGCATACCATTTCCCCTGGTGCAATCTGGGCCGCGCCTACATGGCCAAGGAAATGTACCGCAAGGCGCAGGATTGTTTCCGGAAATCGCTGGAGATCGCCCCCGAGTACGCACTGGCAACGGACGCCCTGGCAAAGCTCCACCGCCTGATGCAGTAGGGATGCAGGGTTGAGCAATTGGTGCAGCTTGTGGGGCAGGCGGTTTCGCCTGCCAGCGGTCGATTGTTACTAAGCAGCAGCCAGAATTGGCAGCGGGCGGACCGCTTCCTTTGATCGCGGCTCAGAATCGGCGTTCTGGGCCATAGCGTCTTCAACAAGCTCCTAAAGGCCGGCGAACAGCGCTCGCGCAGGGATCTCAAAGTTGAATTCCGGGAGCGTGAGCGACGACACATCCTGCAAACCGGATACGGTATAGACCCCCAAACGCTTCTTATGCGGATCCACGAGCCAGATGTTCGGAACTCCCCACGTACGATACTCTTCGAGTTTTCCGATAACGTCCGGGTAGCGGTCATCCAGGGAAACGATCTCGACGGTGACAAGAGGCGGAGTGTCAGGAAAGCGCTTTTCCGGCTCCGGCCCGGCGATCAGGACCACGTCGGGAACGCGATATAGGCAGGGACCGAGACACATCCTCAGTCCCGGACAAGGCTGAACGCGATGCCGCTCCATCAGGCGCTCAAACCAAATTAACAGGAGTCCTTGTATCTTGCTGCGAAGATAATCGGGCAGGCTGCGTTCCGCGATCTCGCCGCCCACGAACTCCGCGTCCGGTTCGAACGTCGAACGAAGGTACTCTTCCTCGGTAATTCGGGTCTTGGTAGCCACGCGAATCCAAGCTTAGCACTCGCCCCACAGCCCTCGATTTCGCCCATCTACCTCGAAAAACAGCCCTTTCGACCTCGTTCAGGTGACCGGCGGGGTCGCCGGGCTATAATGGTTGTTAACCCCACTACCGCATGGAGCGGCATCTGGAGAGGTAATGGCCTACGTAATCGCGGAACCCTGTATCGGAACGAAAGACATGGCATGCGTGGACGCATGTCCCGTCGACTGCATCCACCCCAAGAAGGACGCCGAGAACTGGGGCGAGCACGAGATGATCTACATCGACCCGGTGGAATGCATAGACTGTGGCGCTTGCGTCCCGGTATGTCCGGTGTCGGCGATCTTCGCGCTCGACGACCTGCCGGAGAAGTGGTCGGACTTCACCAAGCGCAACGCCGTCTACTTCGGCCGGTAAGCGGCCGAACTCGTTTCCGTCTCCCATACCCGCACTTCGGCGATCGGTGCCGATAAAACCTCGTGGATGCGATCGTGAAACCACTTGGCGATATTCTCCGCTGAAGGATTGAGCTCGTCGAACGGAGCGGTCTCGTTCAGGTTCCGGTGCTCGTAGGGGTCGATCACGGCGTCCATCACGCGCTTCAGCTCCAGGAAATCAACCAGCAAACCGGTCTCATCCAGATCCGGGCCCTCCACCCGCACCCGCACGCGGAAATTGTGGCCGTGCAGATTCTCGCAGCCGCCCTGATAATTACGCAGCGCGTGCGCCGCTGCGAACGTCCGCTCCACCGTCACCTCATACATGGAAGAATTTCTCCACATCGGCGGCATCCGTGGTGAACCCATAGTCGGGCAGGCTGTCGAAGAATACCTGCCCGTAGCGCTGCTTCGTGATCCGATTATCCAGCAGAACCAGGACGCCCCGGTCTGACCGGCTCCGGATCAGGCGTCCGAAACCTTGCTTCAATGCCAGCGCGGCCTGCGGAATCTGGTATTCGTAGAACGGATTTCCGCCGTCGTCGCGAATGCGCTGGATGCGCGCCTCCACCACCGGATCATTCGGCACGGCGAAGGGCAGTTTGTCGATGATCACGCAGCTGAGCTGCTCGCCCTGCACGTCCACGCCCTGCCAGAATGACGACGTGGCGAACAGAACGCAGTGCGGAGTGCGCCGGAACTCGTCCAGCAGCGCATTGCGCGGGCCGGTGCCCTGCAACAACGTGGGATATTCGATCTCCAGCGACACCCGGTCATACACCACGCGCATCTGCTGGTAGCTGGTGAACAGGACGAACGCCCGTCCCTGGCTGGCGCGCAGCACGCGAACAATCTCTGCCGCCGCGGCCGCCGAAAAGCCCGGGCTGCGCACATCGGGCATGTGCTGCGGCACGTAGAGCAGCGCCTGATCGGTGTAGTCGAAATGGCTCGGGACAATCAGCGATCGCGCATGGCGCAGTCCCAGACGCTTCTGGGCGAAGTCGAACGTGCCGCTGACGGCGAGCGTCGCCGAAGTAAGAATGACGGTATCGATGGAATCGAACAGCTTCTGTTCCACGAGGCTAGAGACATCGATCGGAGTAGCCTGCAGGAAACAGCCACGCCCGCGCCGTTCAATCCAGTATACGTAGGAGTGCTTGTCCGCCTTCATCCAGAAATCCAGCCGTTGCGAGATTTCACTGCTCCGGCGAAATAGCGGAATGAATTCTTCCGGGGCGCCCTGTATCGATTGCAAATGCGCGCCCAACAGTTTCAGGGCAGCTTCAAGGTTTTCGTAAGCCGTGCCGTTCTCCTCCAGAAACTCACGCTGGCCGCGGAAGCCGGTGCGGCCCTCGGGAACGTCGAATAAGTTGAAGAAGCGCTCTGCGCGGGCGGCGAGCATCTCCAGGATGCGGTCCAGCTCCGGCGATCCCAGGCGTTTCTGGCGGGCAATAGCGCCCACGTCGCGGCGCAACTCGTCGAACTGGTAACTGCTTACGCTGGAGCCGAAGTATTGGCCGGCTACATCCTCAATCTCGTGCGCTTCGTCGAACACTACCGCCGAGTATTCCGGGATGATGCCGGCGTATTCTTCTTCCTTCACCGCCAGATCGGCGAAGAAGAGGTGGTGGTTGACGATAATGATGTCGCTCTCATGCGCCCGCTGGTGCATTTTGGTAAGAAAGCAGCGCTCGAACTGCTGGCATTTCTGGCCCGTGCACAGGTCGCGGCGCGCGTCAATCTTCATCCAGCCTGAAGAATGCTCGGGCAGCGTCTTGATCTCGGCGCGGTCCCCGGTTTCGGTGGTCTGCTCCCACGCACGGATTACCTGGAAGTCGGCTATTTCTTCGAGTCCGGTGAGGATCGGCTCCTTCTCCGCGTCATAAATCTTCTGGCGGCAGGCGAAGTTGCTGCGCCCTTTCATGTAGCAGACCTTCAAGGGTCGTGGGAAGTGCGCTTGAAGGAATGGAATGTCCTTGAAGAAGAGCTGTTCCTGCAGGTTCTTGGTGCCGGTGGAGACCACGATGCGCTTGCCCGACAGGATGGCCGGCACCAGATAGGCAAGCGTCTTTCCGGTGCCGGTGCCCGCGTCCACCAGCAAATGTTTGCGGTCCGCCAGCGCCGATTCTATGGCCTCGGCCATTTCCGATTGCCCATGGCGAAACTCGAACTGCGGGTGCCACTCGGAAAGCGGCCCCTTGCGCGAAAAGAATTGTCGCGCCGTAGGCGCTTTGGCGGTGGCCGGCATTGGATCACCCTCATTATCTCCAACCGTGCTGCGCCGCGATTAGATGTCGACCCAATACAATGGATCGCATCCGATGGATTCCGCGGAACGTGTCGAACAACAAAGCACGGGACTAAAGAAGGAGCTGGGACTGCGCGATCTGGTGCTCGCGCAGATTCTCTACGTAGTAGGAAGCGGATGGGTGGGCACCGCCGCGAAGCTGGGGAATTCGCACATCGTCTTCTGGCTGGCGGCGGTGGTTCTATTCTATGTGCCACTGGCGATGGTGGTGGTCTGGCTGAACCGTCGCATGCCGCTCGAAGGCGGTCTCTATCAGTGGGCCAAGCTCGGCTTCAACGAATTTGTCGGCTTCATGGTCGCCTGGAATCTATGGCTGTACATCATTCTCTTCATGTCGACGCTGGGTGTGATGCTCTCAACGAATCTGTCGTATGCATTTTCCGCGCCCTGGATGAGCAGTAGCAAGTCGTTCATCGCTCTGGTGATGTGCTTGCTCGCGCTCGGACTCGTTGTGGTGACCACGGTGGGACTGGGAATCGGCAAGTGGGTGCAGAACTTTGGAGGATTCACGCAGATCCTGACGTTCGGGGCGCTCATTCTGCTGCCTTGGCTATATCTCGGAGCCGGGCCGGCACGCGATTATCATCCGCTTGCCGCCGCGCTGCCCGCGCTCTCGCTGTTCAGCTTGAACGTCTTCGGCAAGATGGCCATGGGCGCGTTCAGCGGGTTCGAATACGTCGCAATTCTGGCGGGTGAGACTCGCAATGCGGGCCGGAACATTGGTCGCAGTGTGATGATCGCCGCTCCCGCGATCGCGCTGATGTTTATTCTGGGCACCAGCTCGGTGCTCGCGTTTGTCCGCCCGGAAGATGTGGATCTGGTGGGTCCTATTCCGCAAGTCCTGAGCCTTGGCCTGCGCCGTTTTGGGTGGGCCGGACCCGCCATTCCCGTGGTGATACTGTTGCTCGCCGGCCGGCAGTTGGGTGCAGCCACGCTCGCCGTTGCCGGCAGCTCCCGCCTGCCTATGGTGACCGGCTGGGATCACCTGCTGCCGGCGTGGTTTTCCCGCTTGCATCCAAAGTTCAAGACGCCGGTGAACTCGATTCTATTCGTGGGCGCAATGATTCTGGGCATGGGACTGGCGGGCATCGCCGGCGTTGGGCATCAGGAAGCTTTTCAGCTTTTGGACAATGCATCCGGGATTTTCTACGGCCTCACCTATCTGGTGATGTTCGCGCTCCCGCTGATCGGGCTGAAGAACATGACTCCGAGACCGCCGTGGTGGCTGCGAGCAGCGGCCGGCTCAGGGTTCCTGGTCACGCTGCTCTACTGCGTGCTGTCGATCTTCCCCATCGTGCAGGTAGAAAGCTGGTTCGTGTTCAGCGCAAAGATCGCGGGCGTGGTGGTGGGAGCGAATCTGCTGGGAGCGATGCTGTTCCTATCGCGGCGCAAACCATCGCGCAAAGTCTGATTTGATGAACTCCTTCGTGCCTTCTCTCCCCGTGAGGCGTAGCCACAAACCGCCACCTTCGCCTTCCAGCCGGAGATCGATATCGAAGAAAGGGCAACACAGGTGCTCACCCGCGGCCCATTCCGCGACTACTTGCACGCTGGCGGCATCGGAGGGAAATTCAAATTCATAACCACCGGCCACTTCGCGATTTCGCTTGACCAGCGAGCGCAGCATGGGGCCAAGCTCATCAAAATGGCGCTTCCGGTCCTGGTCATTCAGGGCGAGGCGGTTGCATGCGAACGGAGCGCCCTCAACCAGCGTGCGAAGTTCAGTCTCGAACGCGCTCTTATCCACCACTCCCGTGTATGTAGCGGCAATCTTACCGTCCCGGTCAATCAACAAAGTGGCAGGCATGGATGTGACGCCAAATCGGCTGGCGAGCGCGTCATCGCCGATCACCACCGGGTAATTCATCCGAGTGTCTTTCATAAAAGGCTTCACCAACTTCCAGCCATCCTCATCCAGCGCAACGCCGATGACTGTAAGTCCGCGGTCCTTGAATTGGTTCTGGAATTCGATGAACCACGGAATCTCGACTTTACAGCCGCCGCACGTAGTCGCCCAAAAGTTGAGCAGGACCACTCGGCCCTTGAAATCGGACAGACTTACAGCAGCGCCTTGCGCATCCGTCAGAATAAAACCCGGCGCGGGCTTGCGCGCGTCGCGCTGCGTAACGGCGGCGGACAATGCCGCGGCCAGAAGTGTTCCCAGGAACATTCGGTGTAGCATAAGCCTTCAATTCCCTCCCAGGATTCGAACAATCTCGTTCTCGTACTCGCTTTTGCCGGCGATGCCGATGTGCCGGGCGGCGATCCGGCCTTCGCGGTCAATCAGCAGCGTTTCCGGAAGCGATTCCACGCCACCATAATTCCGGGTCACCGAATCGTCGCCCAGAACGATCCGATAATTTACGTTCTTGCCATCCATGTAAGGCCTCACGGACTTCCAGCCGTCCTCATCCAAGGAGATGCCGATTACGGCGAGCCCCCGGGCCTTGTAATTGCGCTCGAAGTCCGCAAACCAGGGGATCTCAGCCTTGCAGGGCGCGCACCAGGTAGCCCAAAAGTTCAGCAAGACCACCTTGCCCTTGTAATCCGAGAGCCGGACGTTGGCGCCGGAAGCGTCCTTGAGCGCGAAGTCCGGCGCGGTCTGGTGCAGCTTTACGCTTTTGCCGGCTACTTCCATTCGTTTGAGGAAGAGACTTTCGCACGCGCCCTTGCAAGCGCCCACGCAGCGCTGGGCGAGCGCGCGCGGGGCTGGGAATGCCGAGAGGCAAACACCCGCTCCCAGCATGGCCGTCAAGGCCCAGGTCCACCTTCGGGGCGCCGGATTCGGGACACTCTGCTGGTTGAAACGCGCGAATGCCCACCGTACGTCCGGCTGAAATTCACTTACGGGATCGAGCCGGCGCAGTCGCTGGTCTACCCATCCGTTGTCGTTATTCGTTTCCATATCGCTTGATGTACTCCTTCCGGAACGCCTGCTGCGAACGGCTTAGAAGTGTCCCCACCGAAACCGGGTTCAAGCCCAGGGCCGCGGCCAATTCGTCGTAGCTGAGGCCGTGGCTGCGCAACAACAGCAACTCGGCCTGGCGCCGTTCGATTACCGCGAGCACGAAGCGAACACGTTCCCGCTCTTCCGTGGTGGTGCGGATGTCCTCCGGAGTGGGCACCCTCCTGAGGAATCCGAAGGGGCGCTCATAGCGGCTGCGGCGCGTGCGGCTGCGCAATTCATCCAGACCTTTGCGAACCGCAACTTTGTACAACCAGCTTTCGGCTTTTTCTCCTTGAGCTCCGGGGGTGCGCCACAACTTCAGGAACACTTCCACGGCGAGTTCCTCAGCGCGCGCCGGATCGCGCACCACTCGCGCAATCACACGGGCGATCCGGTCATATTGAGTGCGAAACGTCGTCTCAAAATCGAAAGCCGTGCACCCGGTGTTCACTCTGTCCACAGCTTCGCTGCTTGCGTTCACGACAGTACAACGCCGCCCATCCCCGAATTGTGACAGGATTCGCCGCGATTCCGCCGGGAGACTACTCGGGTGGATCTTGTGGGCCCACATAGTAGAATCAAGGTTTATGCGCATGCGAGCCCTGCTCGGCTGTTTCTCGATCGCGCTCTGCCTGTTCGCGCGGCAGCCGTTGCGCTCACGGACCGCCATGGTGGTCGCGCAGGAGCCCTTGGCGGCCGATGTTGGCGTCGCGGTGCTCAAAGCCGGCGGAAATGCGGTCGACGCGGCGGTCGCGATCGGATTTGCACTCGCGGTGACGCATCCCTACGCGGGAAACCTCGGCGGCGGAGGCTTTCTGCTGGCTCGATTCGCCGACGGACGCACCACGTTCATCGATTTTCGCGAGTGCGCTCCCAGCCAGGCTACGCGCAACATGTATCTGGACGCCGATGGCAAGGTCACGCGTGACAGTCTGGTGGGCTGGCGTGCATCCGGCGTGCCCGGTTCGGTCCGCGGGTTCGAGGATGTTCACAAGAAATACGGGCGCAAGCCGTGGGCGGAACTGCTGGAGCCCGCCGTGAAGCTGGCGGCCAGCGGTTTTCCCGTTTCCTACAGCCTGGACGCGTCGCTCAGAGCCAAGGAAAGCCACGACTCACTTGATCGATTCGCGGAATCGAAGCGCATTTTTCTGAGTGTGCATTACGGCGACAAACTGGTTCAACCGGAGCTTGCCGAAACGCTGCGGCGCATCCGCGATCAAGGCGCGCGCGATTTCTATGAGGGCGAAACCGCCCAGCGGCTGGCTCGCGAGATGCAAGCCCATGGTGGCCTCATCACGCTGGAGGATCTGAAGAATTATCGCGCCATCGAACGCACGCCATTACGCGGGCATTATCGCGATTACGAGATTATCAGCGCGCCGCCGCCGAGTTCCGGAGGCATCGGAATCCTGCAGATGCTCGGAATGCTGGAAGGCTCGGGTTATGAGAAGACCGGCGCCGGATCGGCGGCCGCCATCCATTACGTGGCCGAAACGGAGCGCCGCTTCTTCGCCGACCGCAGCGAATACATGGCCGATCCCGATTTCGTGAAGATACCGATCGACAAGCTCCTCGACCCGCGCTATATCGCGTCCCGGCGCGCCACCATCGATCGGGAGCGCGTTACTGCCAGCGCGCAAATCCATCCCGGCCCCCTCGCGCTGGCCGAGAGCACCCAGACCACCCACTACAACATCGTGGATGCGGAAGGCAACGCAGTCGCCGTCACTTATACGCTCAACGGCGGATACGGCAGCGGAGTGACGGTCCCCGGTCTCGGCTTCCTGTTGAACAACGAAATGGATGACTTCGCGGCCAAGCCCGGCGAGCCGAATCTCTTCAAGCTGATCCAGGGCGAAGCCAACGCGATCCAACCCGGTAAGCGGCCGCTCAGCTCCATGACCCCCACCATCGTGCTGCGCGGCGGCAAGTTGTTTCTGGTGCTCGGCGCTCCCGGCGGATCGCGGATCATCAATGGCGTGCTCGAAGTTATGCTCAATGTAATTGACTTTCACATGAACGCACAGGACGCCGTCGACGCGCCTCGCTTTCACCACCAGTGGATGCCGGATAAGCTATACCTTGAAAGCGGAATCTCTCCCGATACCGCGGCTCTGCTTAAAGCCAAGGGGCACACGCTGGATAGTATCGAAGGCGTGGCGCGCGTGGAAGCGATTCTGTCCGCCGACGGCTGGCTGCAAGGCGCCACCGACGGCCGGGGATCGGGCAAGGCCTCCGGTTACTGATCCATCGAATGCAACACGTCCTGTCCACGCACATGTTCGTCGGCCATCGCCTGACCACCGTCTGGCTCGACAAAGTCTGGAACGCAGGCATCGAGTCGGTGGAGATCTTCTGCGCAAAGCAGCATCTGGATTATCGCGATCCGGCGCAGGTGCGGGAGCTGGGACACTGGTTTCGCGACGCTCGGTTGAAGCTGCATTCTCTGCATTCACCCATGTTCAGCGATGACGTATGGGGGCGCACCGGCCCGAACGCGGCGCTGGATATCACCGAGCCGGTAAAGTCCAAGCGGATCGCGATCGTGGACGAAATCAAGCGCGCCATCGAGGTAGCCGAGTCGATCCCGTGCAATTACCTGGTGCAGCATCTGGGCGCATCGGCGTCCGAATACAGCGAGCGGGGAGTGGATGCGGCGTTCTCCGCCCTTGAGGAGATCAACCTCTTCGCGCGGCAGCGCGGCGTGAACGTCTTGCTGGAGAACATTCCCAACGAATTCTCGACGCCTCAGCGGCTGGTGCATTTCCTGGATGCCACTCATCTGAAGCTGCATTTCTGTTTCGATGCCGGCCATGCGAACCTCAACGGCAACGTGGCGGGAGCGTTCGACACCATGCAGGACCGCATCCGCTCGACGCACCTGCATGACAACGACGGTGCCGCCGATCAGCATCTGTTTCCGTTTTCCGACAAGGGCGGTTCCATTGACTGGAAACAGCTTATGCAGCATTTCAAACCGTGCGCGAATCAGTTTCCGCTACTGCTGGAATTGCAGGAAGACCCCGAGCTTTCGCTCCCGCAGTCGCTGGAGCAAGTGCAGCGGATCTTCGAAAAGCTGGAGAGCCTGGTAACCGCCAGTCCGGACCACGAATGACCTATCCTCGAATCACCATCGCCGATGCCGGCCGCCACGCCGGCGAAACCGTAACCATCCCCGGATGGCTGTATAACCTGCGCAAGTCGGGCAAGATCGTTTTCCCGCTGCTGCGCGACGGGACTGGGATCATCCAGTGCGTCGCGGTTAAAAGCAACATCAGCGAAGAGCTGTTTGAAACGCTGAAGAATCTCACGCAGGAATCTTCTCTCATCGTCACTGGAAAGATTCGAGCAGAACAGCGCGCAGCGGGCGGTTTTGAAATGGACGTGGAAGACGCGCAGGTGATCCAGCGTGTCTCCGAGAGCGATCCCTACCCCATCACGCCCAAGGACCATGGCATCGACTTTCTGATGGACCACCGCCACTTGTGGCTGCGCAGCAAGCGGCAGAACGCCGTCATCCGCGTGCGCCATGAGGTGATCAAAGCCATCCGCGATTACTTCGATTCGCACGGCTTCACATTGGTTGACACACCCATCTTCACGCCTGCCGCTTGCGAGGGTACCTCGACGCTATTTGAAGTGGATTATTTCGAGGACGAGAAAGTCTACCTGACGCAATCCGGCCAGCTGTATAACGAAGCAGATGCGATGGCGTTCGGCAAGGTCTACTGCTTCGGTCCCACGTTCCGCGCCGAAAAATCGAAGACCCGGCGGCATCTCACTGAGTTCTGGATGGTGGAGCCCGAGATCGCTTATGCCACCCTGGACGATATCAAGCAAGTGGCCGAGGAGCTGGTGGTCCACGTGGTGGAGCGCGTTCTCGAGAACCGCCGTCCCGAGTTGCTCGCGCTGGAGCGTGACGTCAGCAAGCTGGAATCGGTGAAGGCGCCGTTCCCGCGCATCAGTTACGACGAAGGCGTGAAGCGCCTGCAGGCCAAAGGCAGTGAGATCCAATGGGGCGGTGATTTCGGCGGCACCGATGAAACGCTGATCACCGAGGAATATGACCGTCCTTTAATGGTGGATCGCTACCCCACCCAGGTGAAGGCCTTCTACTTCGAGCCTGACCCCGAGCGGCCGGAGCTGGCCCTGGGAGTGGATGTGATTGCTCCGGAAGGCTACGGCGAAATCATCGGCGGAGGCCAGCGCATCCATGACCTGGATTTGCTGTTGAAGCGGATCGATGAGCACAAGCTGCCCCGCGAAGCTTTCAACTGGTACATTGATCTGCGCAAATACGGCACCGTGCCGCACTCCGGCTTCGGCATGGGCGTCGAGCGTTTTGTAGCCTGGATGTGCGGGCTGGAGCATATCCGCGAAACGATCGCTTTCCCGCGCATGCTGTATCGGACCCGTCCGTGAGCCCGCGGTCGCACATCGCGATTATCGGCGTGCCGCTCGACATGGGCGCGGACCGCCGGGGTGTCGACATGGGACCTTCAGCAGTCCGGGTCGCGTGCTTGAACAGCAAACTCACCGCACTCGGCTACACCGTGGACGATCTTGGAAACGTCCAGGTCACCCAGCCGGAAACTCAACCGGAAGGCTCGCCGCGCGCCAAGTATCTGCCGCAGATCACCGACACTTGTACGCGCCTCGCTGCAATGGTGGATGAAGCCATGGGTCGCGGCGAAACTCCGCTGGTGCTCGGAGGCGACCACTCCATCGCAATCGGCACCGTGGCGGGCGCTTCCATCCACATGCATCGTCAAGAGCAGAAGATTGGACTCATCTGGATTGATGCGCACGCGGACATGAACACACCGGAGAGCAGTCCCAGCGGTAACATTCATGGCATGCCGCTGGCCTGTTGCATGGGTCTGGGCCCGGACGAGCTGACGCGTATCGGCGGCTTCGCGCCCAAGGTGGACCCGAAGAACGTGGCCCTGGTCGGCATCCGTTCGGTGGACGAGCTGGAGCGCGAATACGTACAGCGTTCCGGCGTGCGGGCGTTCACCATGCGCGATATCGACGAGCGCGGGCTGCGCGCCGTGATAGAGGAAGCCATCGCCATCGCAAGCGATGGAACCGCGGGGTTCCATGTTTCGCTGGACATGGATGCCATGGATCCCACCGAAGCGCCCGGCGTGGGAACTCCCGTACGCGGCGGCCTTTCTTATCGCGAGGCGCACCTCGCCATGGAAACGCTGTGCGACTCCGGCCGCATGCTCGCCATGGAAGTGGTGGAAGTAAATCCCGTGATCGATGAAGTGAACCGGACCGGGTTGCTGGCCGTCGAACTAGTGCTATCGGCCATGGGAAAGAGGATTTTGTGAAGTTGCGCGTGGCGGTGATCTACGGCGGCCGCAGCGGCGAGCATGAAGTGTCGCTGCGTTCGGCCAAATCGGTGATGGATGCCCTCGATCCCGAAAAGTACAAAGTGATCCAGTATTTCATCGGCAAGGAAGGCCGCTGGCGCCCGCGTCCCATCGCGCCGGAACCGAACGGCAATCCCGAAATCGACGTCGTGTTCCCGGTGCTGCATGGCACTTTTGGCGAGGACGGCACCATTCAAGGATTGCTCGAAATGGCGGAGCTGCCTTACGTCGGCGCGGGAGTTCTGGCGTCGTCGGTTTCCATGGACAAGGAGGTCATGAAGCGGCTGGCGCGCGAGCGCGGCCTGCCGGTGGTGGAGTATCTGACGCTCTCACGCGCGGATCTGGCCGGCACGGAGCCCGTCTTGCCTTTTTCGTATCCCGTCTTCGTGAAGCCGGCCAACCTGGGTTCGTCGGTTGGCATCTCGAAAGCCAAGGATTCCAGCGAGCTGAAGCAGGCGCTGGAACTGGCCGCGCAGTTTGACCGCAAGATACTGATCGAGCGCGGAATCACCGGGCGTGAGTTCGAGTGCGCCGTTCTCGGTAATGAGCAACCGGTAGCAGCTACGCCCTGCGAGATCCTGCCTTCGCGCGATTTCTACGATTACGAAGACAAGTATCTTCTGGGCAAGGCGGACACCGTCCTGCCCGCCGACCTCACTCCCGAGCAGACTGCCGAAATGCAGAGACTCGCGATAGGCTGCTATCAGGCGGTGGAGTGCGAAGGCATGGCGCGCGTTGATTTTCTCCTCGAAAACGCAACGGGCAAGATGTACATCAACGAGATCAACACCATCCCGGGCTTCACTTCCATCAGCATGTATCCCAAAATGTGGGAGTACAGCGGGCTGCCCATGCCAAAGTTGATTGACCGTCTGATCGAGCTGGCCTTGGATCGCCACCGGATCAAGAAGAGCCTGCGGTACTCGCGCGAATGATCCTCCCACTGCTCCTGTTTTTCGCGACGCCTGCCGACGAGGTCGAGAACGCCCTCAAGCGCTTCACCGAAGCCTTGGCGGTGGTGGAACGCGAGGCGGCCGATCCCGTATCCACGGAACAAGGCATTTACCAGGGCGCCATCCCGGGCATGCTGCGGCGTTTGGATCCGCATTCCATTTTTTTCGATCCAGGCCAATATGAACAGCTCAAGCAGATGGAGCGGTCCGAGCGCAAAGGCTTCGGGTCGGTTGTTTCCGTGCTGCCCGGCCGCGTGATCGTGCTCCAGGCGCTCCCCGGTACGCCCTCCGCCAAATCGGGCCTGTCCCCCGGCGATGAGATCCTGGCCGTGAACAATGTAGCGCTCAACCGCCTGCAGTTCGATCAGATCATCGGCTTCCTGGGCGAGGCCCGTCAGCATCAGGCCAAACTGGATGTGCGGCGGCCGGGCAACGCGCGCTTGCTGCAGTTCATCCTCGATCCGGAACTGGTGGATACACCCAGCGTCGATCGCGCCTTCTTCCTGCGTCCCGGCATCGCTTACGTTCGCGTCAACGCCTTCGAGGTGCAAACCGCGAAGCAGCTCAAGCAGGCGATCGAAGGGCTGGGCGGCGCTAAGCTACAGGGTCTGGTTCTCGATTTCCGCGACAATCCCGGCGGCGTGGTGCAAAGCGCGCTGGAAACCGCTTCATTTTTCTTGCGGCCGGGACAAAGGATCCTCAGCGTAAAGGGCCGCAAGATGAAGTCCGAGGATGTGGATACGCCGAAGACCACGGTGCCCTACGAATTTCCGGTAGCCATCCTGGTGAACGCGAAATCCGCCAGCGCCGCCGAGATTGTTACCGGCGCGCTGCAGGATCATGACCGCGCCGCTATCGTTGGCGAGCCCAGTTATGGCAAAGGCCTGGTGCAAAACGTCTTTCCACTCTCCTCCAACAGCGGTCTGGCGCTCACCACGGCTTTTTACTACACCCCCAGTGGCCGCTCGATTCAGAAGCCGCTATCCACCGGACAGTTGGAGGTGGAGCACCCGGCGGCCGCCGAGTTCAAAACCGACTCGGGCCGCACCGTTACCGGCGGCGGCGGCATCCAGCCCGACGTCATCGTACATCCCGACCAGCCCACGCGCCTGCGCGTTGTTCTGGACGCCAGCGGCGTACTCGCATCCTTCGCCACCGAATATACCCAGCGCCACAAGATCACCGAGTCATTCCAGGCAACTCCCGCGCTGCTCGACGATTTCCAAGTCTATGCATCCCAGCGCGAGATCCAGCCGGCGGTAGTCGAGTGGCTTCGCGAGCGCGAGTGGCTCCTCAGCCGCCTGCAGCAAGAAATCTTCAACCAGGCCCTGGGAGTCGCCAAAGGCGACGAGGTGGAAGCCCAACGCGACCCCATCGTCCGCGAAGCCCTCCAGATTGTTGTAGGGCGGGCCCCCCGGCCCGCAGCCGGCCCCGGTATATACCGGGCACATACTGGACAAAAGATACCGGGCACATCCTGAACACTTTTAGGGCATTATGTTTCAAACGTTATGCCCTGGAAAGAACAAGGTGTCATGGAAGA